>NZ_CP079865.1:4206060-4506493 GCF_025263565.1 Mycobacterium sp. SMC-8 | reverse complement strand
CCGGCACAGCACGAATTCGCCGTCGACCGCGGACAGTTCATCCGCGTCGACATGGAAATAGGTGGTCAACGAGATGGTTCCGGCCGGACACAGCGCGCCGCGACGCAGGAACACCCGCGGGTAGAAGATGTCGCTGAGCGCGGCCAGGGACGGGAAGTCCACAGCGCGCCCCTGCCGGTCCCTCGCCCACAACGTGGTGGTCGACGAGTCCACCGGCCCGCCGTCCGGCCTGGGGACGGCGCCCTCGACGTAGCGCATGTCGTAATTGCCGGCCCACACCACCATCTCGGGCAGACCGGTCGGCACGATGTCCTCCGGGGCGGGCGCCGAAGGTGGCTGTCGCTCGGTGTCCGACCAGGTGTCTCGGCGGAACCCGAACACCGCGGTGGCGTTGGTCCTGATCGAACCTTCCTGCGACAACTCGATCAGCCAGTGCTGATTGGTGCGGTTGGTGCGCACCGGCTTGGTGGCGATGTCGAATTCACCGTCGAGCACAGGCGCCACAAAGTTCACCGTCAACGCGACGGGGTCACCGGCGCGGTCGGGCTGCAATTGGACGGCACGCAGCAGCGCGGCGGCGGTCACCCCGCCGAACGGGCCGACCATGTTAGCCCAATCCGGGCTGGTGTGTCCGCGCAGCACTCCCCTGGACTCGGTGGGTTCGAGTTCGATCGCCGCGTCGAACGAGTGTTTCGGCATGCACGATCCTTCCTCCAATTATGTATGCGACCCTACATAATGCCGTAGCCTAAGCGGAAGCCGCGTCGACCGCACGGGTCCGGCTAATGCGCCGCGGAATCCCAGCTGCGGCCGTAGCCGACGGACACCTCCAACGGCACGTCGAGCTGATAGGCGCTGCCCATCTGCTCGCGCACCAGCGCGTCGAGCTGGTCGCGCTCGCCGTCGGCAACCTCGAACAGAAGCTCGTCGTGCACCTGCAGCAGCATGCGTGACGACAGACCTGCGTCTTTGATCGCCCGGTCCACGTTGATCATCGCGACCTTGATGATGTCGGCGGCGCTGCCCTGGATGGGCGCGTTGAGCGCAGCGCGTTCGGCGGCCTCACGCACCTGCCGGTTGCTGCTGTCGAGCTCGGGCAGATAGCGCCGACGGCCGAACACGGTCGAGGTGTAGCCATCCTTGCGGGCCTGGTCCACCACGTCGCGCAGGTAGTCCCGCACCCCGCCGAACCGGGCGAAGTACTGCTCCATCTGTTCCTTGGCCTCTTCGGTGGAGATCTTGAGCTGCTGTGAGAGCCCGTAGGCGCTCAGCCCGTAGGCCAGTCCGTAGGACATTGCCTTGACCCGGCGCCGCAACTCGGCGGTGACCTCGTCGATCGGCACCGAGAACGCCCGGGAGGCGACGAACGAGTGCAGATCCTCGCCGGTGTTGAACGCCTTGATGAGACCTTCGTCCCGGGAGAGGTGAGCCATGATCCGCATTTCGATCTGGCTGTAGTCGGCAGTCATCAACTCGCCGTAGCCCTTGCCGACCACAAACGCGTCCCGGATCCGGCGCCCCGCCTCGGTGCGGATCGGGATGTTCTGCAGGTTCGGTTCCGTCGAGGACAACCGCCCGGTGGCTGCGATCGTCTGGTTGAACGTGGTGTGAATCCGGCCGTCGGAGGCGACCGCGTTGAGCAGCCCGTCGACGGTGACCTTCAGTCGGGTCGCGTCGCGGTGAGCCAGCAGATGCTGCAGGAAAGGATGCCCGGTCTTGTCGAACAGCGACTGCAGCGCGTCCGCGTCCGTGGTGTAACCGGTCTTGGTCCGCTTCGTCTTCGGCATCTCCAGCTCGTCGAACAGCACGACCTGCAGCTGCTTCGGTGAGCCCAGGTTGATCTGCTTGCCGATCACGGCATAGGCCGCCTCGGCAGCGTCGCGGATCTGGGCCGCGAACTCACTTTGCAGCCCCGACAGCATCTCCAGATCGACGGCGATGCCCGCGGTCTCGAGCTCTGCCAGCACCCGCTGCACCGGCAGCTCCATGTTGCCCAGCAGCGCTGTGGAGTCGATGCGCGCGAGTTCCTCGTCGAGCGCATCGGCGAGGTCGGTCACCGCGCTGGCACGCAGCAGCAAGGTCTGCACAGCCTGGTCGTCGACACCGTCACCGTCGTCGAGAAGCGAAAGCTGTTGTTGCTCAGGGTTGTCCGCACGCAGTTCACGTTTGAGGTAGCGCAGCGACAGATCGTCGAGGGCGAAACTGCGCTGCCCGGGACGAACCAGGTACGCGGCCAGCGCGGTGTCGGAGGTGACCCCGGCCAACGTCCAGCCCCGCCCCTGCAGGTCGTGCATCGCAAGCTTGGCCTCGTGCAGCGCCTTCGGCACTTCTGGATCAGCCAACCAGGACGCCAGCGCCTTCTCGTCCTCGGGATCGAGACGGGCGGTGTCGATGTAGCGCCCGTCGCCGCCTGAGGCGACGATCGCCAGCGCGGTCGCGTCGCTGTCGAAGGCGAGGTGGTTGCCGACCACGGCCAGTCCGAAGCGCCGGCCGTCGCTGTGGTCGGTCAGCCAGCCGGCCAGCGTGCCGGGTTCCAGCGCCTCACCGCGGACCTCGAACCCCTCGTCGACCTCGGGATCGGCCGAGGCCAGCGTATCGAAGAGCCGGTCGCGTAGGACACGGAACTCGAGGTCGTCGAACAGGCGGTGAATCTGGTCGCGGTTCCAAGGCTGCATGCGCAGCGTGTCGGGGGTCTGCGCCAGCGGCACGTCCTTGACCAGCTCGGTGAGCTCGCGGTTGAGCACGACGCTGGACAGGTGCGCGCGCAGCGCGTCGCCGACCTTGCCCTTGACCTTGTCGACGTTGTCGACCAGCGACTGCAACGAGCCGTACTCGGCGATCCATTTCGTCGCCGTCTTCTCGCCGACCCCGGGAATGCCGGGAAGGTTGTCGCTCGGGTCGCCGCGCAGCGCCGCGAAGTCCGGGTACTGCGCGGGGCTCAGCCCGTACTTCTCCTGGACGGCCTCGGGGGAGAACCGCGTCAACTCGCTGACGCCCTTGCGCGGGTACAACACCGTGACGTCGTCGCTGACCAGTTGCAGCGCGTCGCGGTCGCCGGTGACCACCAGGACGCGGTGCCCTTCGCTCTGGGCCTGCGTCGCCAGCGTCGCGATGATGTCGTCGGCCTCGAAACCGGGCTCGGCCAGCACCGTGATTCCCAGCGCGCCGAGCACCTCTTTGGTGATGTCGATCTGGCCGCGGAATTCGTCGGGCGTGGCCGAGCGGCCCTCTTTGTAGTCCGGGTATTTGTCCTTGCGGAACGTCTGCCGGGACACGTCGAACGCGGCTGCGATGTGGCTGGGCTGCTCGTCGCGCAGCAGGTTGATCAGCATGGCGGTAAACCCGTACACCGCGTTGGTGGTCAACCCGCCCTGGGTCTTGAAGTTCTCGGCGGGCAGCGCGTAGAACGCCCGGAAGGCCAGCGAGTTGCCGTCCAGCAGCATCAGGGTGGGCTTGGCGCCGGCCTCCGGTTTACCGGCTCTGGTCTCCGATGCAGTCTTGGCAGGGCTCACGGACATCACTCTAGGCATCTGGGCCGACAGCAGCTGCGCCCGTCGCCGCAATCATCGCGCCGGCCCGCTCGTTGAGCGGACGCGCCGCCGGGAACTGACCGGACGACACCAAACTGGAACACGTTTCAGTTTCCCGGCCGGACTCGGTACGCTGACCCGCGTGTCAGCTTCTACGCAACCTGCGATCGACGGGTGGTTCGCCACGGATGGGTCGGGGGATCCGTATCTGATCGGTGGTAAGTGTCATCTGTGCGGGACGTTTGTGTTCCCGCCGCGGGCCGATAATTGCCCGAATCCCGGGTGTGAGGGTGATGAGCTGGCCCAGGTGCCGTTGTCGCGGCGGGGCCGGTTGTGGAGCTACACCGAGAACCGGTATGCCCCGCCGCCGCCGTATCCGTCCCCGGATCCGTTCGAGCCCTTCGCCGTCGCGGCGGTCGAACTGGCCGCCGAAGGGCTGATCGTGTTGGGCAAGGTCATCGAGGGCACCCTGGCCGCCGACCTGACAGTGGGCATGGAGATGGAACTGACCACGATGCCTTTGTATGTCGACGACGACGGGGTGCAACGCATCGTGCACGCCTGGAAAATCGCCGAGACAACCACGGAAGGTCAGGCCCGATGAGCCCGGAACCGGTCTACATCCTGGGTGCGGGAATGCACCCCTGGGGCAAATGGGGACGCGACTTCACCGAATACGGGGTCGTGGCCGCGCGCGCCGCCCTGGCCGAAGCCGGCTTGGACTGGCGCCAGATCCAACTCGTCGCCGGCGCCGACACCATCCGCAACGGCTACCCCGGCTTCGTCGCCGGGGCCACCTTCGCCCAGAAACTGGGCTGGAACGGCATCCCGATCACCTCCAGCTACGCCGCCTGCGCCTCGGGCTCGCAAGCCCTGCAGTCCGCGCGCGCCCACATTCTGGCCGGACTGTGCGAGGTCGCCCTGGTCATCGGCGCCGACACCACCCCCAAAGGTTTCTTCGCCCCCGTCGGCGGGGAACGCAAAAACGACCCCGACTGGCAACGCTTCCACCTGATCGGGGCCACCAACACCGTCTACTTCGCCCTGCTGGCACGGCGCCGCATGGACCTCTACGGCGCCACCGTGCAAGACTTCGCCGCGGTCAAAGTCAAAAACGCCCGCCACGGCCTGGCCAACCCCAACGCCCGCTACCGCAAAGAAGCCACCGTCGACGATGTGCTGGCCTCCCCGGTGGTGTCCGACCCGCTGCGCCTGCTCGACATCTGCGCCACCAGCGACGGCGCCGCCGCCCTCATCGTGGCCTCCAAAGCCTTCGCCGAAAAACACCTGGGTTCGGTCGAGGGAGTCCCCTCGGTGCGCGCGATCAGCCTGCAATCCCCCCAATACCCCCAGCACCTGCCCGAGCTGCCCGACATCGCCACCGATTCCACCGCCGTGGTCCCCGGACCCGAGCGGGTGTTCAAAGACCAGATCCTCGACGCCGCCTACGCCGAAGCCGGCATCGGCCCCGAAGACCTGAGTCTGGCCGAGGTTTACGACCTGTCCACCGCGCTGGAACTGGACTGGTACGAACACCTCGGCCTGTGCGCCAAAGGTGAGGCCGAACACCTCCTACGCACCGGCGCCACCACCATCGGCGGACACATCCCGGTCAACCCCTCCGGCGGGCTGGCCTCCTTCGGCGAAGCCATCCCCGCCCAAGCCATCGCCCAAATCTGCGAACTGACCTGGCAACTCAAAGGCCAAGCCACCGGCCGCCAAGTCGAAGGCGCCACCGTCGGCATCACCGCCAACCAAGGCCTCTTCGGCCACGGCTCCTCAGTCATCCTCGCCACCTAAAACACCCCCACCCCAACCCGCGCGAGCGTGCGCAGAATCGCCGAATTACCCGGCATGTCGCCCGCAGACACGCACGCTCGCGAGTAGGAAAGGGCACCAAAAAAAGGGGGAGAGAGAGATCAGGCCACGCCGAGGTAGGCCGCGCGAATACTCTTGTCGGCCAACAATGTCCGAGCATCGCCGGTGCGGGTGACCTCCCCGGTCTCCAGGATGTAGGCCCGGTCCGAGCGGCTCAACGCCTGCTGGGCGTTCTGTTCGACCAGCAGCACCGTGGTGCCGTTCCCGTTGATCTCGGCGATGATCTTGAAGATCTGCGAGATCACCATCGGCGCCAACCCCATCGACGGCTCGTCGAGCAGCAGCACTTTCGGCCGCGCCATCAACGCCCGGCCGATTGCCAGCATCTGCTGCTCCCCGCCCGAAAGCGTTCCCCCGACCTGGCTTCGACGCTCCGCGAGCCTCGGAAACGTCTCCAACACCCAGTCGAGGCGCTCGTCGTGTTCGCCCTTCGAGGCGAATTTACGTCCGTAGCAGCCCATTTCCAGGTTCTCGATGATCGTCATACCCGGGAAGACACCACGGCCCTCCGGCGCCTGGATCAAACCGTCGGCCACCCGCTTGTGCGCCTTGACCCGGCTGATGTCTCTGCCGTCGAACCACACCGACCCCGACGTCAGCGGCAGCAGGCCCGAGATCGCGCGCATCATCGTGGTCTTGCCCGCGCCGTTGGACCCGAGCAGCGTGACCAGTTCACCCTCGTGCACGGTCAGCGACACCGAGTGCAGAGCTTTGATCCGGCCGTAGTGCACGACGACATCGCGCACTTCCAGCAACACCGGACGGGAATCAGGTTGTGCGGCGGTGTTTTCAGGCGAGCTCATCGTCGGGCACTCCCAGATAGGCGGCGATGACCTTCGGGTCCTCGCGGATCTCGGCCGGCAGTCCGTCGGCGATCTTACGGCCGAACTCCAGCACCACAATGCGGTCGGTCACCCCCATCACCAGCCGCATGTCGTGCTCGATCAGCAACACGGTGTAACCCTCGTCGCGGATTTTGCGGATCAGGTCGATCAACGCCGACTTCTCACTCGGGTTGAAGCCGGCCGCCGGCTCGTCGAGGCAGAGCAGCTTGGGTTCGGTGGCCAGCGCCCGCGCGATCTCCAACCGGCGCTGGTCGCCGTAGGGCAGGTTCTTGGCCTTCTCCTCGCCGCGGTGCGCAATCCCCACAAAATGGAGCAATGCAGCCGATCTTTCGATCGCCGACCGCTCTTCGCGGCGGTGCCGCGGCGAGCGGATCAACGCCCCGGGGACCGAGGTGCGGTGCCGGGCGTCGGTACCGACCATGACGTTCTCCAGCGCGGTCATCTCACCGAACAGCCGGATGTTCTGGAACGTGCGGGCGATCCCCAGCCGGGTGATCTGGTGGCGTTTGATCCGCCCGATCGTCGAGCCGTCGAACGCCACCGATCCCGAGGTCGGTCGGTAGACACCGGTGATCGCGTTGAAGCAGGTGGTCTTACCGGCGCCGTTTGGTCCGATCAATCCCAGAATCTCCCCGCGGCGGATGTTGAACGTGACGGCATCCAGCGCGGTGAGCCCACCGAACTTCACGGTCAGATCCGTGGTCTGCAGCAGGACCTCGCCTTCGTCAGCCCGGATCTCGCGGTGCACGCCGGCGATCTCGGCGATGCTCTCCTCGAACACCTCTTCGTCGGGCGACGTCATTTGACCGGCTCCGTGTCGGTCGGCTGGGTGCGCAGCAGTTTGCGCGCGGCGCTGGAGTAGGTGAGCAGATGCTGGCGTGCCGGGAACAGACCCTGCGGCCGGAAGATCATCAGCACCACCAACGCCAACCCGAAGAACAGGTATTTCAGGTTGCCCATGTCGATGCCCAGGAAGTGAACGCCGAGAAGGCGGTTGGGCAGGTACACGATGATGAACGCACCCAGGATCACACCCAGCTTGTTGCCCTGCCCGCCGAGCACCACCGCGCACAGGAACAGCATCGAGTTGATGATGTTGAACGTCGGCGGAGCCACGTACTGAACCTGCCCGGCGTACAGCGCGCCCGAGAGCCCGCCGATCGCCGCGCCGATGGTGAAGGCCCACAGCTTGAACTTGAAGGCGTTGACCCCCATCACCTCGGCGGCGTCCTCGTCCTCCCGCACAGCGATCCAGGCGCGCCCGACGCGGCTGCGCTCGAGGTTGCCGACGAGCAGCAGGATGCCGACGATCAGGATGAGCCCCAACCAGAACCACCACGTGCCGTAGTTCGCGTCGCCGCTCGAATTCGCCACGGAGAACACCCCTTCGGGGTGCTGCGCGTCCTCCCGGAAGTGCGGGAACGCGACCTCGTTGAGTCCCCGGGGCCCGTTGGTGATGTCGGCGAGGTTGTCGGCCAGCAGCCGGATGATCTCGCCGAAGCCGAGGGTCACGATCGCCAGGTAGTCGCCGCGCAGCCGCAGTGTCGGGGTACCGAGGATCAGTCCGGACAGCGCGGTGACCGCCATCGCCAGCGGCACACAGGCCAGCCACGCCCACGGCGTGGTGAGAATGCCCTTCGGACTCATCTGGTTCCACGGGCTCTCGGGGCTGGTGAGCAGCGCCACCGTGTAGGCGCCCACGGCATAGAACCCGACGTAGCCGAGATCGAGCAGACCGGCCTGACCGACGACGACGTTGAGGCCGATCGCGATGATCGCCACCATGGCGAACTGGGCCATGGTGCCGCCGAAGCTGATACCCGGAGTGTCCAGGAACGCCGGCGTGAAGAGCGGGGACAGCGCGATCCCGGTGAACAGGATGATCCCGAACACCCACTTCTGCGGACGGGTCAGTCCGTCCCACCAGTCCATCACTCGCGTCATACGCGTGCCTTCCCGAGGCTCTCACCGAGAATGCCGGTCGGACGAACCAGCAGTACGAGCACCAGCAGCACGAACGCGACGACGTCACGCCACTGGGTGCCGAACACGGCCTGCCCGTAGTTCTCCATCACGCCGAGCAGCAGACCGCCGAGCAGCGCCCCGCGCAGGTTGCCGATCCCGCCGAGCACGGCGGCCGAGAACGCCTTGATACCCAACAGGAATCCGCCCGAGTAGATGATGCCCTGCGGGACCTTGAGGGTGTACAGCAGCGCGGCGGCGCCGGCGAGCAACCCACCGATGAGGAACGTCGTCATGATGATGCGTTCCCGCGAGACCCCCATCAACGTGGCCGTGGTCGGGTCCTGCGCGACGGCACGGATGCCGCGGCCGAACTTCGTGCGGTTGATCGCGGTGTCAGTGAGCACCGCGAGCACGAGCGCTGAGACCACGATCACGAC
Source organism: Mycobacterium sp. SMC-8 (assembly GCF_025263565.1). Taxonomy (NCBI): domain Bacteria; kingdom Bacillati; phylum Actinomycetota; class Actinomycetes; order Mycobacteriales; family Mycobacteriaceae; genus Mycobacterium; species Mycobacterium sp. SMC-8. The sequence continues at coordinate 4,497,838 of NZ_CP079865.1, read as the reverse complement.
CGTGACGTTCGAGACGGCCACCCCGAAGAGCTCGAACTGGGTCTTGGGCTGCACCAGCACGATGGGCTGCTGGGCGTTCGGACCGCCGTAGCCCGGTATCAGCTTGGGCAGGATGAACAGCACGAACTGCTGCAGCACGAACGACATCCCAATCGCGGTGATCAGGAACGTCAACGCCCGCGCATTGCGCTTGCGCAGCGGGCGGTAGGCGATGAATTCCAATCCCACGGCCGCGCTGCCGGACACCAGCATCGCGAACAGCATCGCGAAGCCCAGATAGACGATCGTCAGGGCTACGCCCATGCTGTAGGCGTTGCCGCTCGGCGTGAAACCCAGGATGACGTCCAGCGCGAAGTACGCGCCGAACATGCCCAGCATGAAGATCTCCGAGTGCGCAAAGTTGATCAGTCGCAGCACACCGAACACGAGGGTGTAGCCGACAGCGACCAAGGCGTAGATCGCTCCCCATGACAGGCCGTCGATCGTCAACTGCCAGAAGCTGTCCACCAGCGCTCCGACGTTGAAGTTGATGTTTGCGGCCAGGTTCATCCGGCGGTGGGCTCCTCAGCGATGCGGAAGTTCTTGTGCGACAACGACGAAGCGCGCCCGAGTCGGATGTCTCGAACGCGCTTCGCCTCAGCCCTTACTGGACGTCGTAGATCCAGATCAGAGTGGTGGTGAGCTCACCTTCCGGAGTCCATTGATACTCGCGGGCCACACCCTGGCCCTGGTAGTTACGCACGTAGTCGAGCAGCGCGGGCCGGGTGATCGCACCCGAGTCGATGCCCTTCAGAAGGATCGTGCCCAGGTCGTAACCCTCGGCACTGTAGGTACCGGGCTCCTGATTGAACTTCTCGGTGTACTCATCGGCGAAAGACCCGGTGGCCGGCCCGCAGGGGCATGCCAACACAGCGCCCTTGGCCGACTCGCCGGCCTGCTTGACGAACTCGGGGTCCTTGGTGCCGTCGGCGCTGGCGAAGACGCCCTCGAAGCCGCCGTCCCTGAGCTGCTGCGCGAGCGGAGCCGCTTCGGCGTAGTAGCCGCTGAAGAACACCGAATCGGGAGCGGCGCCCTTGATCTGGGTGACAGCCGCCGAGAAGTCCTTGTCACCCTTCTTCACCGAGATGTTGCAGGCCGAGTCGGCCACCGGCCCGAGCGTCTCGCGAACGGCCTGTGCCAGACCCAGACCGTAGTCGGTGCTGTCGTCGACGACGCAGACCTTCTTGTGTCCCAGGGAGTTCTTCAGGTAGTTGGCGACCGACGGGCCCTGCACGCCGTCGTTGGCCAACCCGCGGAAGAACGTCTTCCAGCCGTTCTTGGACAGGTCGACGTTGGTCGCCGACGCCGTGACGGCGACCAGACCGGCCTGGTCGAAGACGCCGCCGGTGGCCTTGGTCTCACCGGAGAAAGCCGGTCCCACCAGACCGATCGTGTACTGATCGTTGACGATCTGCGGGGCGATGCCGGTGGCCTTCTGCGGATCTCCCTCGGTGTCGAACGGGATGAGCTGTACCTGACAGCCCGGGTTGGCGGCGTTGTGCTTGTCGACCGCCAACTGCACACCGTTTTTGATGTTGATGCCCAGTGCGGCGTCGGGGCCGTTGAGCGCTCCGGCCATCGCGATGGACACCGGCGGGCAGGTGGCGTTTCCGTCGCCGGCCGGGTCGGCAGGCGTAGCACCCTGCGACGCGGCGACCTCGGCGCCGTTCTCGTCGATCTGCACCTTTTCCACGATCTTGAGGTTCGTCTGCGACGCCTCTTCTTCGGGCGTGCCCTGACTGCAGCCGGCCAAGGCCAGCACAACCAGACCCGCGCTTCCGACAGCAAATGCCTTGCGTGCCACGCGACCGCGCACGTATCACCTCCGGTTCAGTGTTCTGCTCGACGCCGTCGGCCGGACCGTCCAGAAACCGAAACGACACGGCGGCGATGCTTCGCCGACGACCATAACCAACGCATGCCCGCGGTGCGTGCTGTTGGAAAACGCGTCGCGCGGATAATTCGGCGTGACCGGTCAAAAGACGCGGCGTGGAAACGCAGAGTTAACGGCGCGCCGCGCCGCGCCGGATTTTCGCCGGTTACGACGGCGTGTCGGTGGGCGGGTCCAGCGTCTCGACGACCACCTCGGCCACCCGCTTCATCGTGGTACGACGGTCCATCGCCGCGCGCTGGATCCACTTGAACGCCTCAGGCTCGGTCATCCCCTGCTTCGTCTGCAGCAAACCCTTTGCCCGCTCGACGAGCTTGCGGGTCTCCAGCCGGTCGGAGAGGTTGGCGACTTCCTTCTCCAGCTCGGCCATCTCGCTGAAGCGGCTGACCGCGACCTCGATCGCCGGGATGAGGTCGGTGACGCTGAACGGCTTGACCAGGTAGGCCATCGCCCCGGCGTCGCGGGCGCGTTCGACGAGTTCACGCTGGCTGAACGCGGTCAGGATCACGATCGGGGCGATGCGCTTGCTGGCGATCTCCGAGGCGGCGTCGATACCGTCGCGGCGCGGCATCTTGACGTCCATGATCACCAGATCCGGGCGCAGCGCCTCGGCCAGCTCGACGGCCTCTTGACCGTCGCCGGCCTCACCGACGATCTCGTAGCCCTCCTCGCGCAGCATTTCCGCCAGGTCGAGCCGGATGAGGGCCTCGTCCTCGGCCACGAGGACTCGGCGCGGCGTGACGACGGAGTCGGACGGCGACGCGGGAGCAGAAGACATGGACAACATTGTGAACGGCGCAGGCGGGATGAGCGAGCGCGGGGCCATCCTCTATGGTGGTAGGCCGCGCGCCCTCGTATCCCAACTGGCAGAGGAAACGGATTCAAAACCCGTACAGTGTGAGTTCGAATCTCACCGAGGGCACCACCTGGTCGGCGCACTCGCGCCTCTGACGATCCGCCTATTCCGCCAGGTCGACAGGCGTCGCGGCGATAACCTTTGCGGGTGCGGAACCTACGGCCGGTCTGTGTGCCCGAGGTGACGCTGGGCCGCCGTCCCTGGTCACCGAGCCGGCACCGCGACGACCGTGTGGCCCGGCGGCTGCGCGTGCTGGTGATCGCCAGCTGGATCGCCGCGGCCGTGTCGATCAGTTTCGGAATCTTCCAGTTGATCCTCGGCGGCGCGCTGTGGTGGGTGGGCGCGATCAACATCTGTTGCGGCGTAGTGTTTTTGGCGATCCCACGGCTGTGTCCGCTCGGGCCACTCGTAGCCCCGCTGACGTTCGTGGTCTTCGCCTACACCTCGGTCGGCTTCTTCTGCTACACCGTCGGTACCGGCTCGGGACTGCAGTTCTACTTCCTGGTCGCGTCCTCGCTGGTGGTGCTGATCCTCGGCATCGAGCGGATCGCGCTGGCCTCGGCCATCGCCGCGGTCGGTGTGGCCCTGACGATCGCGCTGGAACTGACCGTGCCCCACGACCGGGGGCTCGGGCCGTCCTGGACGCTGACCGTCGGCTTCGTCAGCTCGGTGGTGGGGTCGGCGGTGATGATCGTGGCCACGATCTGGTACACCCTGCGCGAGATCGAGCGGGCCGAGGCCGCCATGGAGGCCGAGTACGACCGCTCAGAACAGCTGCTGGCCAACATTCTTCCCGAGACCATCGCCGAGCGGCTCAAGGAACCCACGCGCACGGTCATCGCCGACGGGTACGACGACGCGTCGATCCTGTTCGCCGACATCGCCGGCTACACCGCGCGTGCCAGCGAGACCGCGCCGGCCGACCTGGTGCGTTTCCTGGACCGGCTGTACACCGACCTGGACGCGCTCGTCGACCGGCACGGCCTGGAGAAGGTCAAGACCAGCGGCGACTCGTACATGGTGGTGGCCGGGGTGCCCACTCCCCGGCCGGACCACCTTCAGGCGCTGGCCGACCTCGCCCTGGACATGGCCGACGCGGTCGCCGACCTGAAGGACCCGCAGGGACGCGACGTCCCGCTGCGGATCGGCATGGCCAGCGGACCGGTGGTCGCCGGCGTCGTCGGGGCGAAGAAGTTCTTCTACGACGTCTGGGGTGACGCGGTCAACGTCGCGTCGCGGATGGAGACCACCGACGTCGAAGGCCGAATTCAGGTGCCGGACACGGTGCAGGAGCGACTACGCCACGAGTTCGTCCTCGAGGAACGCGGCGTCGTCGACATCAAGGGCAAAGGCCCGATGCACACCTGGTACCTGGTGGGGCATCGGGCCGACTCTGGCAGATGCGCCCGCTCGGCGGAGGGTGGCCGACTTCCCCGCTCCGCGGAGGGTGTCACACCTTCCGGTTCTCCGACTTGACCAGCCAGGCCAGCTTCTCCAGCCCGTCGATCAGCTGGTGCAGGATGTCGGCGGTGCTCGGATCCTCGGCGTCGACGGTGTCGTGCACCGACCTGAGGGTGTCCACCACCGCGTAGACACGGACGGTGATCAAGTCGACGACGTCACCGGTGCTGTGCTCGTAGGCGGGAAACTCCGGCAGCGACGTCGTCGCCGCGACGGTGTCCGACCTGCCGTCGGGCACCGCGTCCAAGGCGCGCATCCGCTCGGCGACGGTGTCGCTGGCCACCCGCGCGAAGTCGACGACCTCGTCGAGCTGCAGGTGCAGATCGCGGAAGTTGGTGCCGACGACGTTCCAGTGCGCCTGCTTACCCTGCAGATGGAGTTCGATCAGATCGACCAACACCTGCTGAAGTGCGGCGCCGAGCTCCGGGGAGGCCTGGACATTGACGACCTCGGCTTCGGTCCTGCGTGCGTTCTTCGTGATGCTCATGCTCATGACAACCACTCCTTCTTTAGACTGAGTCCAGTTTAGCGGGTGTTCCTCGTCACAGCCTCCTTGTCCTGCCTGTCCAGCAACCGTGCGTACCCGGCGCCCATCCCGAGCAGGGTGAGCCCGGCGGCGATGAACACCCCCACCCGGAACATCCCGTCCAACGTGCCCAGGTCGAACAGGAAGAGCTTGGCCATGGCCGCGGCAACCAGGCCCAATCCCCCGCTGATCGGGACCGACCGGGCCTCCCGCGGCAGGCGGGCGGCAAGGCCGAACGCTGCCGCCGCCATCGCGATCCAGCAGATGGTTGCGGCCATATGCCCGGCGAAGAAACCCCCGTCCCCGTCGGAGATCAGCACCCCGGCGGTCACCGTGAACGACGTGACCGCGTAGATGACCACCGCTGCGGCCCCCAGCCACAATGCGCTCTCGGTGGGATCCCAGGCCCAGACGATCGCGACCGCGGCGGCCGCCAGCAGGAGGCTGGACACCAGGGTGGAGACGCCGGTGCCGGTGCTGATCCGGGTGGCCTCGAGCAACATGTCCGGCGGCGAATAGCTCAGGTGCGCGCAGGCGCCGATGGTCGCGAAGCCGATCGCCGCCCAGCGGGCGACGGTGTCGCGCCGTGCGGCCACCGCCACCACCACCGCCATCGCCAGCAGCACGGGCCCGGCGACGCGGCCGTCGAACGCGGCGGTCACGGCGATCAGCGCGGCGATCGCCGACGTCGCCGCGAACACCTGCCGCACCACACCCGACACCCCGGGCAAACGGTCGGCGACGAGCACGACGGCCAGCAGCGCCGCGGCCAGTGCCGCGGCCATCAATGCCGCGACGATGCGGTCCACCGCCAACCCCACGCAGAGCACGGGCAGCAGACCGGCCGCGGTCAGCAGCGCCAGCGCGGCGCGATTCCTGGTGCCGGGCAACAGGATCAGCGCCGCGGTCAGCGCGATCGCGGCGGCGATTCCGCACGCGCCGGCGAGCCAGAGATCATGCCGGCCGGCGATGTGCCGGGCCGCCAGGGCCGCCAGCAGCGGCAGCACCGCGGCGGCGATGCGTGCGGCGTGCAGCCACAGCCAGTCCCTGCCCAGCTGGACGGGCAACGACACCGCCGCCAGCGTCAGCATGAATCCGACCAGCAGCAGCGAGATTCCGTCGGTCACGATCGGGGCCAGTCCGATCAGCGGCACCAGCACGAGCAGGCCCAGGTGCTGGGAATCCCAGCGCCGCGCCACGGCGAGACCGCCGGCCGCGACCGCGGATGCAACGATCAGCCCGATGGCTGCAGGCATCCAGTCATAGATCGCCGTGACAGCGATGACGTCGATGTAGGCCGCAGCCACCCCGGTGGCAACCAGGGCGATCGCGCCCACCCGTCCCCCGGGCCGGCTGTCCTGCCACCATCCCGCCGCAACCAGGCCCGCGGCCAGGACGGCACCGGCGCCGACCCGGAACTCGGGGCGCAGGATTCCGGCCTGGGCGGCAAGCACCAGCAGCAGCACGACACCGATCAGCGTGACCGCCACCCCGGCGACAGCCAGCAGCTTGCCGATCCAGCCCTCCGAACGTTCCATGGGCTTTCTGGGCGCGGCGGGTCCAGCGGGAGGCACCGGCGGTGGCCAAGGTCGCTGCGGCGCCGGGGCATACTGCGGCCAGTACGGCGGCGGGGCCGGGGCCGGGGCCGCTGACGGTGGCACAGGTACCGGGCGGTCGGCCAGGATCCGGTCCAGTTCGGCCAGATCGGCAGAGACCCTGGCCAATTGCCGTGAGATCGCGGCGAAGTCCGCGGAGAGCCGGGTGATGACGGCGGTGTGCGGTTGCGTCATACCGCCATCGTCACAACGGGCACGCCCCGGCGGATGAGTACAACTACTCGTCCAGACCGTGCTCCATCGCGTAGCGGGCCAGCTCGACGCGGTTGCCGACCTGCAGTTTGCGGAACGTGGCCTGGACGTGGTTCTCGACTGTGCGATGACTCAGGGACAGTCGCGACGCGATCTGCTTGGCCGTGAGCCCCTTGGCGACATGGCGCAGAATCTCGATCTCGCGCTCGGTCAACGTGGGCCCGGCCGGGGTGTCGCGCTCGATGCGCCGAAACTCCCCCAACACCAGACCCGCCAGGCCGGGGGTGAACACTGCCCGACCCGACGCGGTGGCGCGCACCGCGTCGGTCAGCACCTGCTTGGAAGCGCTTTTGACCAGGTATCCCGTCGCGCCCGCCTTGACGGCTTCCAGCACGTCGTCGCGCTCATCGGAGGCGGACAACACCAGCACCCGGGACGCCGGGGACACCGCGAGGACCTCGGCGGTCGCCTGGGCGCCGTCCCCGTCACCCAGCCGCATGTCCATCAGCACCACAGCGGGTTTCACCACTGCGGCGCGGCGCTTCGCCGAGGCCACGCCGTCCGCCGTGGCCACCACGTCGAAACCCTCGTCAGCCAGGTCCCGTGCCACCGCGTCACGCCAGATCGGGTGGTCGTCGACCACCATCACCGAGATGGGCTGACCGGTCATCGCGATGCGTCCGGGGTACGCGGCACAGTCAGCTCCCACTCCACACCCAACCCCGGGCCGGTGTTCAGCACAGCCTGACCGCCCAACGAATTCATCCTTCCCACAATTGAATTCGCGACACCCATACGACCTTCGGCGACCGCTTCGGCCAGCCGCCCTTCCGGTATGCCCACGCCGTCGTCGCGGACGCTGACGGTCACCGTGTCGCCCAGGTCCTCGACAAGAACATACGCGTGCGCCCCGGCTCCAGCATGCTGGTCCACGTTGTCGAGCGCGTTGCCGATCGCGGCGCACAACTCGTCGGCGACGGCGGCGTCGAGCAACACGGGATCGGCGGGCACGCTGACCGACACCCGATCCGATGCCCAGCGCCGCAGCATCGCGGCGAGGTCGGACGCCGGGCTGTCGCGCGATGCGGGCTCGGCGGTGCTGACCAGCCGGCGCAACGCCCGCTCCTGCTCGCCGGCCAGCTCGGCCAGTGCGGCGGTGTCTCCCCCGATCTCACGCCCGCGGCGGGCCACCAACGCCAGCACCTGGATCGCCCCGTCGTGAACCTGCCTGGACAGTCGTTCCCTCTCCTGCAACGACGCCGACAACCGGGCGGCCCGTTCCAGTTCGGCGTGCGCACGGCGGGCCGTCTGGGCGGCCAGACCGACCGCGAGTCCGACCGCCAACTCGATCACGATGGTGGCGTTGCGGCCGACGTCGATGCTGACGTACCCCTTCAGCGCGGCGCTGGCCGCGACCACCGCCACCCCTGCGATCATTCCGGCGACCGGTCCGGACAGGATGGCCGCCGAGATCGTGGCGTTGGTGGCCCACAACGTGGTCGGCCACGACTGGTTGTCCAGTACCCATTGGTCGGAGGCGATCAGCTCCGTGGACAGCATCAGGGCGACAACGACAGCGATCTCGGCCAGCACCCAGGCGCGGCGCCGCCCGAAACCACGAAGATAGGCGACCGCGCAGGCCGCACTCCAGGTGATCAGCAGTACGAACAGCACCCAGCCGGCCGCGGGATGTTCGAGATCGTCGTTGACCGCGAGCTGGAAGCCCAACGCGTACACGCAGCTGAGCAGCCGGAACACCTGGGCGGCCCGCCACAACGGCGTGGCCGGATCGGGCGTCACATCACTTTGGAGAGAAACGCCTTCGTCCGTTCGTGTTGAGGGTTGGCCATCACCTCACGCGGATCTCCGCGCTCCACCACCACACCGCCGTCCATGAACACCAGTTGGTCGGCGACCTCGCGGGCGAAGCCCATCTCGTGGGTCACCACGATCATCGTCATGCCTTCGGACGCCAGCTTCTTCATGACGCCCAGCACCTCACCGACCAGTTCGGGATCCAGCGCCGAGGTCGGTTCGTCGAACAGCATCAGCTTCGGATTCATCGCCAGCGCCCTGGCGATCGCCACGCGCTGCTGTTGACCGCCCGAAAGCTGCGCCGGATACGCTTCGGCCTTGTCGGCCAGACCGACCTGCGCCAGCAGTTCCCGGCCCCGCTCGGTGGCCTCCTTTTTCCCGACCCCCTTGACCTGGATGGGCGCCTCGACGACGTTGCCCAGCGCGGTCCGGTGCGGGAAGAGGTTGAAATGCTGGAACACCATGCCCACGTCGCGGCGCTGCCGCGCCACGTCGCGAGGCTTCATCTCGTGCAGTTTGCCGCCGCGCTCGTTGTAGCCGACCAGCGATCCGTCAACGTAGAGTCGGCCGGCGCTGACGGTCTCGAGGTGATTGATGCACCGCAGGAACGTTGACTTACCGGATCCGGAGGGGCCGACCAGGACAAGCACCTGCCCCTTGTGCACATCCAGTGTGATGCCCTTGAGCACCTTGAGCGCACCGAAGTCCTTGCACACCAACTCCGCCTTGACCATCGGCGTCGCACTGATTGCATCTGCCGTCATACCCGTCCTCTATTTCACCGGAGGCAGTTGTGCCAACGCGAGAGCCTCAAGCTGTTTTGCGGTCAGCTTGCGCGAGGCTCCCCTGGAGAAGTACCGCTCCAGGTAGAACTGGCCCACCATCAGGATGCTCGTAATCACCAGGTACCACGCAGCGGCGACCAGGAGCAGCGGCACCGGCTCGAAGATCCGGGCGGCGATCTCGCGGGTGGCGATGCTGTACAGGTCGAAGGCGTAGGGCACGGCGGTGACCAGTGACGTCGTTTTCAACAGGCTGATCAGCTCGTTGCCGGTCGGCGGGATGATCACGCGCATCGCCTGCGGCAGGACGGTTCGGCGCATGGCCTTGCCCCACGACATGCCCAGCGCCGTCGACGCTTCCATCTGACCTTCGGGGACCGACATGATCCCGGCACGCACGATCTCGGCCATATAGGCGGCTTCGTTGAGGCCCAGTCCGATCACCGCGAGCACAAACGGAATCGAAAGGTCTTGTAGCTCAATGTGGAAGAACGACGGGCCGAACGGTACGCCGAGCTGAATGTTCCGGTAGATCGTGGGGAACAGGCCCCAGAACGCCAGCTGCACGTAGATCGGCGTGCCGCGGAAAATCCAGAGAAAGACCCACGCCACGGAACTGAGCACCGGGTTGTCAGACAGTCGCATCACGGTGAGAACGACGCCCAGCACGATGCCGATGATCATCGAGTAGATGGTCAGCTGCAGCGTGTTGAAGACGCCGAGCAGGATGCGTTCGTGGAAGAAGTACTCCCTGAACGTCGACCAGCCGTAGGCCGGGTTGGTCGCCGCCCCGTACAGGAACAGCCCGACCATGACGAGGATGACGGCCGCCGCCAGCCACCGCCACGGATGGCGCAGCGGGACGGCGTCGATCGACTGTGGCGGCGTGCCGGCATCACTCATCGCTGTCAACGTCTCCTAGGAGACCGCGCCGTTGATCACCGGCTTGTCGATCATGCCCTCTTCGAGCCCCCAGTTGGCGGCGATCTCCTTGTACTTTCCGTTCTCGATCAGATGCTCGAGCGCCTGCAGCAGCGACTGCGCCAACGGGGAACCCTTCGCGACCGGCCACCCGTAGGGCGCCGAGTCGAAGGTCTCGCCGGCCTGTTCGAGCTTGCCGTTGGTCTGCTTGATCGCGTAGAGCGTCACCGGGGAATCGGCCGACATGGCGTCCGCCTGGCCGAGCACCACCGCGTTCGTGGCGGCGTCCTGGCTGTCGAACGGGATGACCTCGATCGCGGGCTTGCCCTCGTCGGTGCACTTCTTGCTGCGCGCGGGCAGCTCTTCGGTCTCCTGGACCGTCGTCGCCTGCACCGCGACCTTCTTGCCGCACGCGTTCTCCGGGTCGATGTCGCCGCCGGCGGGTTGCGCCCACAGCGTGCCGGCCGAGAAGTAGGTGACGAAGTCGACCTGCTGCTCGCGCTCCTTGCTGTCGGTGAACGACGACATGCCGACGTTGAAGGTGCCGCCCTGGATCGACGGGATGATCTTGGCGAAGTCGGCCTCCCGGTAGTCCGGGGTGAGACCCAGGGTGCCGGCGATGGCGTTCATCAGGTCGACGTCGAAGCCGACGATCTTGCCGCTCTCGTCCTTGAACTCGTTCGGCGCGTACGGAATGTTCACGCCGACGACGAGTGTCCCGGTCGACTTGATGGCCTCCGGCACGGTGTTCGCGATCGCCTCGACCTTCTCCGCGGGCGCGGCCGCGGTCGGGGATCCCTCGTCGCTAGGTTCCTCCGAGCTGCTCGAACAGCCCGACAGGGCCAGGGCGCCGGTCGCAGCGAAGATGGCCGCGATGCGCCAGATCTTGGTCCGGCGGTCTTGGATTCCACCCAACACAGGTTTGCCTCTACTTTCTTCTTCGGGTCGTCCGCGTTTCCGCCTGAGTCCCCTCAGAACCAGGCATTCCCAGCCAGGAACGTTAACGACCGATGATCCGGCGCGCAGCGCCGGTAACAGGACATTAACGACACGATGGAGACATCACAGCCGTACTGCGAAAACAGGGTAGGCATGTCGCCCGTGTGTCACACTGCACGCATGGAAACCGCTGCTCCCCCAAGCATGTTGCAGCACCTGTGGAAGTCGGCGCTGGTGTCCGGCCTTCTCGCCGTCGCGCTGGGCGTCATGGTGCTCGTCTGGCCGGCCATCACCGTGGTGGTGGCCGCGATCTTCTTCGGCGCCTATCTGTTGATCGCAGGCGTCTCGCAGGTGGTCTTCGCGTTCAGCCTCCACGTGTCCGCCGGCGGACGGGTACTGCTATTCCTCAGCGGCGCGGCCGCCCTGATCCTGGCCGTGCTGTGCTTCCGGAGCCTGCAGGAATCAATCCTGCTGCTGGCCATCTGGATCGGTATCGGGTTCATCTTCCGCGGGGTGGCCACCGCGGTGTCGGCCATCAGTGACCCGACCCTGCCCGGTCGGGGGTGGGAGATCTTCATCGGCGTGGTCAGCCTCATCGCCGGCGTGATCATGCTCGCCTCGCCCTTTGACTCGTTGGCCACGTTGGCGATGGTCGTCGGCATCTGGCTGATCGTGCTCGGCGTGTTCGAGGTGGTGTCGGCCTTCGGCATCCGCTCGGCCAGTAAGAACCTCGCGCCGACCAGAGATCCGGTCGTCACGTCCGCGCCGGAATGAGACGAAAGTCCTAGCCATGCGACGCCCGACCTCTACTACACTTTGTCGTAGATCGGACTTGTAGAGCCTGGGAGTGGCGCATGGACGCATTGGATGTGTCGCGGTGGCAGTTCGGAATCACCACCGTCTATCACTTCATCTTCGTCCCGCTGACCATCGGGCTGGCGCCGCTGATCGCCGTCATGCAGACGGTTTGGCACGTCACGGGCAACACCGCCTGGTACCGGCTGACGCGCTTCTTCGGCAAGCTGTTCCTGATCAACTTCGCGATAGGTGTGGCGACCGGCATCGTGCAGGAGTTCCAATTCGGGATGAACTGGAGCGAGTACTCCCGCTTCGTCGGTGACATCTTCGGCGCCCCGCTCGCCTTCGAAGGCCTGATCGCGTTCTTCTTCGAGTCCACGTTCATCGGCCTGTGGATCTTCGGCTGGAACCGGTTGCCGCGCCTGGTCCATCTGGCCTGCATCTGGATCGTCGCGTTCGGCGTCAACGCCTCGGCCTACTTCATCATCGCGGCGAACTCCTTCATGCAGCATCCGGTCGGCGCGCGCTACAACCCGGAGACCGGGCGGGCCGAACTCGTCGATTTCGTGGCGTTGCTGACCAACAACACCGCCATCTGGGCCTCGCTGCACGCCATCACCGCGGCACTGCTGACCGCCGGGGCGTTCGTCGCCGGCATCTGCGCGTGGCTGATGGTGCGCGCACAGCGGCGCGGCGGTGAAGACGTCGAAGCCAGGACCATGTACCGCCCCGCCACGATCCTGGGCAGTCTGGTCGCACTGATCGCCGCCGCGGGCTTGTTCTTCACCGGCGACATCCAGGGCAAGCTCATGTTCGACCAGCAGCCGATGAAGATGGCGTCGGCGGAATCCTTGTGCTACACCGCAACCGACCCCGACTTCTCGATCCTGACCGTGGGGACGCACAACAACTGCGACAGCGTCATCCACCTCATCGAGGTTCCCTATGTGCTGCCCTTCCTGGCCGAGGGCAAGTTCTCCGGTGTGACGCTGCAGGGCGTCGAGGATCTGCAACGCGCGGCCGAGCAGAAGTTCGGCCCCGGCAACTACCGCCCCAATCTGTTCGTGACCTACTGGTCATTCCGCGCGATGATCGGATTGCTGCTGGTGCCGGTGGCGTTCGCGCTGGTGAGCCTTTGGCTGACCCGCCGGGGACGGATCCCCGACCAGCGCTGGTACGGAACCTTCGGACTGCTGACCCTTCCAACGCCGTTCCTGGCCAGCTCGGCCGGCTGGATCTTCACGGAGATGGGCCGGCAGCCCTGGGTGGTGGTCCCCAATCCCACGGGTGACCCGATGGTCCGGATGACCGTGCAGGAGGGCGTGTCCAACCACGCGGCAGGCACCGTGATGTTCTCGCTGGCGGTGTTCACGCTGCTGTACGGCGCGCTGGCGGTGGTGTGGTTCTACCTGTTGCGGCGATACGTGACCGAAGGCCCGCAGGAACACGACTCCGAACCGGCGCCTCCGGCACCGCCCGACGAGAACGACGTCGCACCCCTGTCGTTCGCCTACTAGGAGATTGTCATGGGACTCCAGGAACTGTGGTTTGTCCTGATCGCCGTGCTGTTCCTCGGCTTTCTGGTGCTCGAGGGTTTCGACTTCGGCGTCGGCATGCTGATGGCCCCGATGGGCACCATGGGGCCCGGCGATCCCGACAACCGGCGCCGCGCGGTCCTCAACACCATCGGCCCGGTCTGGGACGCCAACGAGGTGTGGCTGATCACCGCGGGCGCAGCGATGTTCGCCGCGTTCCCCAACTGGTACGCGACGCTGTTCTCGGCGCTGTACCTGCCACTGCTGGCGATTTTGTTCGGCATGATCCTGCGGATCGTCGGCATCGAATGGCGCGGCAAGATCAACGATCCGCAGTGGCGGCGCTGGGCCGACGTCGGGATCGCGCTCGGCTCATGGCTACCCGCGTTCCTGTGGGGTGTCGCATTCGCGATTCTGTTGCGCGGCTTGCCGATCGACGCCGACGGCCAGGCCCATGCCGGCATCGGTGACGTGCTCAGCCCGTACACCTTGCTGGGCGGATTTGCGACGGCGACGCTGTTCGTGTTCTACGGCTCGGTCTACCTCGCGCTGCGCACCGCGGGCGCCCTGCGCGAGGACGCCTTCCGCGTGGGCCGCATCATGTCGGTGCCGACGATCGCGCTCGCCGGCGGCTTCGGCTTGTGGACCCAGCTGGCCTACGGCCGCACCTGGACCTGGTGGGCGCTCGCTGTCGCGGTGCTCGCGTTGCTGACCGCGGTGGCCCTGATGTGGGGACAGCGCCGTGAGGGGCTCGCATTCGTGTCCATGGTGATCGTGATCGCCGCGGTGGCAGTGCTCATCTTCGGCTCGATGTATCCCAATCTGCTGCCGTCGACACTGAACCCGGACTGGAACGTGACGATCTACAACGGGTCCTCGACGCCGTACACGCTCAAGATCATGTCGTGGGCGTCGCTGACCCTGCTGCCGCTGGTGCTGGGTTACCAGGCCTGGTCTTACTGGGTGTTCCGCAAACGCGTCACCGCCGAGGCCATTCCGGAATCCATCGGACTGTCGAGGCGGCCGTCCTGACCGATCCCACCCGCGCCCCGATCGACCCGCGACTGTGGCGAGCCTCGACGGCGACGCGCCGATTCCTGGCCGTCACCACGGTCTGCGGCGTGCTCATCGCGGCGTGCACGATCGCCTCGGCGGTCGTCCTTGCCGATGTGGTCGCCCGGGTGATCACCGACCCGGCCTCCCGCAGCGTCGACGCGCTCGCCGCCCAGATCACGACCCTGGCGGCGCTGTGGACGGCTCGCACCCTGGTGCAGTGGCAGCAGGGCCGGCTCGCCCAGCACGGGGCCAGCGCCGTCATCGCCGACCTGAGCGAACAGGTGTTGACGGCGGCCACCTCGCTGACGCCGCGCGAGCTCGCCACCCACCGCGACGACGCCGCGGTGGTGATCACCCGGGGACTCGACGGGTTGCGGGCGTACTTCATCGCCTACCTGCCCTCGCTGTTCCTGGCCGCGGTGCTGACCCCGGCCACCGCGGTGGTCATCGCGCTCTACGACTGGAAATCCGCCGTGATCGTGCTGATCGCGCTGCCGCTCATTCCGGTGTTCATGATCCTAGTCGGTCTGGCCACGGCGGACCGGTCGGCAGCGGCGCTGACGGCGATGTCGACGTTGCAGTCTCGGCTACTGGACCTGGTGGCGGGCCTGCCCACCCTGCGGGCGCTGGGCAGAGCAGAAGGGGCCGCGGAGCGGATCGCCGAACTGGGTGCCGCGCACCGCCGTTCGGCGATGGCCACGATGCGCATCGCGTTCTTGTCCGCGCTGGTGCTGGAATTGCTGGCCACGCTCGGGGTGGCGCTGGTCGCGGTCGGGGTCGGCATGCGGTTGGTGTTCGGTGAGATGACCTTGACCGCCGGGCTGACCGCGCTGCTGCTCGCCCCGGAGGTGTTCTGGCCGCTGCGCCGGGTCGGAGCCGCATTCCACGCCTCCCAGGACGGCAAGACGGCGGTGCAGGCGGCGTTCCGGTTCATCGACGCCGCCCGGCAGCCGCCTGCCGGAGACGCGCCGGTGCCGGGTGCTGCGGTCACCGTCGAGGTCGACGTCCCGGCGATGACGGCACAGCCCGGCCGCGTGACGGTACTGACCGGTCCGAACGGCATCGGCAAATCCACGCTGCTACAGGCGATCCTCGGCCTGGACCGCCCGACGGCCGGGCGGATCCAGATCAACGGCCTCGACGTGGGTGACCTGGATACGCGGCAGTGGTGGTCGCAGGTGGGATGGCTGGCGCAGAGACCCGTGCTGATCCCGGGCACCGTGCGGCAGAACCTGGAGCTGTTCGGCCCGCTGAATGATCTCGAAGCCGCTTGCCGGGACGCTTGTTTGGACGAGGTGCTCGCCACGCTGCCCGCCGGTCTCGACACCGTGGTGGGGCGCGGCGGGGTCGGGCTGTCGCTCGGGCAGCGGCAGCGACTCGGACTGGCCCGGGTACTCGGATCCGGGGCGCCGCTGGTTCTGTTCGACGAACCCACCGCCCACCTCGACGGACCCACCGAAGCGCGGGTGCTGGAGGCGATCGCGCGTCGCGCCGCCGGCGGGGCCACGGTGATCGTGGTCGGACATCGCGCCTCCGTCCTGGCGATCGGCGATGTGGTGGTGGACATGGGCGGTGACCGTGTCCGGTCCTGACCCCCTCGTCCAGGCGTGGCCTCTGCTGGCCCCGCGGGCGCCACGAATCGCGCTGGCCGTGCTGCTGGGGGCCTTGTCACTCGGCAGCGCGCTGGCGTTGACCGCGGTGTCGGCGTGGCTGATCACCCGGGCCTGGGAGATGCCGCCGGTGCTGCACCTGACCGTCGCCGCGGTCACCGTGAGGGCCCTGGGCATCTCGCGCGGCGTGCTGGGGTACTGCGAGCGGCTGGCCTCACACGACACCGCGCTGCGGGCGGCAGGCACCGCCCGGGCACGGTTGTTCACCAGGCTGGCCGACGGCTCGGAGAACGTCGTGATGCGGCGCAGCAGCGGCGAACTGGTGTCCCGCGTCGGTGCGGGGGTGGACGAGATGTCCGACGTCGTGGTGCGGGCTGTCGTCCCGATCGGCGTCGCCACCGTTCTGGGGGCGGCCGCCGTCGCGGTGATCGCCGTCATCTCGCCGGCGACGGCCGCGGTGCTGACGGTCTGCCTCCTCATCGCTGGCGCGGTGGCGCCGGCACTGGCCGCCCGCGCCGCTTCAGCTGCGGAAAGCGTTGCCACCGAACATCATTCACAGCGCGACAACGCGGTGATGCTGGCCCTCGAACACGCCCCCGAACTGCGGGTCAGCGGCCGACTCGCCGACGTGATCGCCGAGGCGGGCGCCGAACAGCGCCGCTGGGGCCGGGCGGTCGACCGGGCCGCGGCACCGGCGGCCGTCGCCGCGGCCGCACCGACCGCCGCCGTCGGGGTCAGCGTGCTGGGGGCTCTGTTCGCCGGAATCTCATTGGCGGGCACCGTCGCGCCCACCACCCTCGCGATCCTGATGCTGGTGCCGTTGGCGGCGTTCGAGGCGACCGCAGCGTTGCCGGGCGCCGCCGTGGCGTTGACCCGGGGGCGCATCGCCGCCCGGCGTCTGCTCGCTCTCACCGAACCCGCAGACGGCGACCGCAGCAGGCCCGTCGTCGCCCCGTTGCGCCTGAAGCCCGGCGAGCGCGTCGCGGTGGTCGGGCCGAGCGGCAGCGGCAAGACCACCCTGCTGATGCAGACACCGGGGGTGTTCTTCGCCGAAGATGCCCACCTGTTCTCCACCACGGTGCGCGACAACCTGCTCGTGGCACGCGGGGACGCGACCGACGATGAGCTGCGGGATGCGTTGCGGCGCGTCGGTTTGAGTGCGTGGCTCGACGGGTTGCCTGAGGGGCTGTCGACAGTACTCGTCGGCGGCGCCGCCGCGGTCTCGGCCGGGCAGCGCCGGCGGTTGCTGCTTGCCCGAGCGCTGGTGTCCACCGCCCCGACGATCCTTCTCGACGAACCGACCGAGCACCTCGACGCGGCCGACGCCGACCGGATGCTGACCGACATCCTCACGCCGGGGGCGATGTTCGACTCCGGCCGCACGGTCGTCGTCGCCACTCATCATCTGCCCCGGGACGTCCCTGTGACGGTAATCTCACCGGCATGAGCGAACCGCCGCCTCCTCCGCCCGGCAGCTACCCCGGCGGCTATCCGCCGCAGCCCTACGGTGGGTACGGCGGCTATGGCGGATACGGCGGGTACCCGCCGACGCCGGCGGCCCCGAAGAACGGTCTGGGCACCGCGGCGCTGGTGCTGGCCATCGTCGGTCTGCTGCTGTGCTGGACGGTCGCCGGCGGCGTGCTGCTCGGCATCGCTGCGATCGTGCTCGGCTTCGTCGCCCGGGGCCGGGTCAAGCGAGGTGAGGCCACCAACGGCGGCGTCGCCCTGGCCGGCATCGTGCTGGGCGCCGTGTCGATCGTCGCCGGGCTCGTCCTGGTCGTGATCTATGCGACGTTGGGGGTCGCGCTGTTCAACGACCTCGGTGGCGGCGACTACGTCGACTGCCTGCAGCGGGCCGGGTCCGATCAGGAGGCCGTGCAGCGGTGTGCCGACGAGTTCACCGAGCGGGTCGAGGAGTCCTTCTCCGTCACCGTCACTCCGACGCCGTAGCCCGCCCGGGGAAGTACTTGACAATGCCTTCCTGCACGACCGTGGCCAGCGGCTGACCCGAACGGTCGAAGAAGTGGCCGCTGCCCAGCCCCCGGGACTCCGCGGCCACCGGGGAGGTCGTCGAGTACAGCACCCAGTCGTCGAACCGCACCGGCCGGTGAAACCACACCGAATGGTTGGTGGTGACCGCGAAGATCCGGTCGTGTCCCCACGACAATCCGTGGGTGGTGATGATCGAGTCGAGCACCGTGGTGTCGGATGAGTACACCATCGCCGCGGCGTGCAGCACGGGGTCGTCGGGCAGTACCCCCTGGGCCTTCATCCACACCCGGTTGTGGGTGAGCTTGTCACCCTTGTCCCGCATGATCCAGGCGGGGTCGTTGGTGTACCGCCATTCGATGGGACGCAACGCGTTGGCGAAATGCGGAACCACCTGCTCGTAACCGCGCAACAGATCGTCGATGGGCGGCACCGACAGCGGGTCGGTCGGTGGCGGCGGCTCCACGCCGTGTTCGAGACCCTTTCCGCCGGCCAGGTAGGACACCATCGCGGTGGTCAGCAGCTCGCCCTTCTGCATCACGTCGACGCGGCGGTTTGCGAAACGCCGCTCGTCGCGCAACCGCACCACCCGGAACTCCAGATCCTGCTCCGGATCACCACCAGCGATGAAGTGCACCGACAGCGCGCTCGGGGGCGTGGGATGGTTCAGGCTGCGGCTGGCGGCCACGAACGCCTGCGCCATCATCTGCCCGCCGAAGGTTCGGACCGGGTTCTTGCTCGGGTGGACGCCGACGAAGGTGTCGTCATCAAGCCGGTCCAGGTGGAGTATCGCCAGCAGCTCCTCGAAGTCGGCATGTGGCGACACAGACACTCCCTCGGCGGCTAGACGTCGTCCTCCCCGATGCGGTGGACGTGGATCAGATTCGTGGAGCCTACTGTGCCGGGCGGCGCACCCGCGACGATGACCACCAGGTCGCCCCGCTTGTAGCGGCCGAGGTTGAGCATCGACTGGTCGACCTGGCGGATCATTCCGTCGGTGGTGTCGATGTGCGGGACGATGAACGTCTCGGTGCCCCAGGTCAGCGCCAACTGGCTGCGCACCTCGGGCAGCGCGGTGAACGCCAGCACCGGCAGCGGCGTGTGCAGCCGGGCCAGCCGGCGCACGGTGTCGCCGGACTGGGTGAAGGCGACGAGTGCCTTCGCGTCCAGGCGTTCACCGATGTCGCGCGCGGCGTAGGAGATCACCCCTCGCTTGGTGCGGGGCACGTGGGTCAGCGGCGGCGCCGCCACCGAGTTCTCCTCGACCGCGGAGATGATGCGCGCCATGGTGCGCACCGTCTCGAACGGGAACTTACCCACCGAGGTCTCCCCCGACAGCATCACCGCGTCGGCGCCGTCGAGCACCGCGTTGGCGACGTCGGACGCCTCCGCCCGGGTGGGCCGTGAGTTCTCGATCATCGACTCCAGCATCTGCGTGGCCACGATGACGGGTTTGGCGTTCTCCCTCGCCATCTGGATCGCGCGCTTCTGGACCAGCGGAACTTCCTCCAGCGGCAGCTCCACGCCGAGGTCACCGCGGGCGACCATGATCGCGTCGAACGCCAGCACGATGGCTTCGAGGTTGTCGATGGCCTCGGGCTTCTCCAGTTTCGCGATCACCGGGACCCGCCGGCCGACACGGTCCATCACCTCGTGGACCAGTTCGACGTCGGCGGGCGAGCGCACGAACGACAGCGCGACCAGGTCGACGCCCAGGCGCAGCGCGAACTCGAGATCGTCGATGTCCTTCTCCGACAGCGCGGGCGCCGAGACGTTCATGCCGGGCAGGGACATGCCCTTGTTGTTGCTGACTTTGCCGCCCTCGGTGACGGTGCAGACCACGTCGGTGCCGTCGATGTGCTCGACGACCAGACCGACGTTGCCGTCGTCGACGAGGACCCGGTCGCCGGGGCGGGCGTCCTGGGCCAGCCGCTTGTAGGTGGTGGAGACCCGGTCGTGGTTGCCGAGGAAGTCCTCGGTGGTGATCCGGACGGTCTCGCCGTTGGCCCACACGGTGGGTCCGTCGGCGAACCTGCCGAGCCGGATCTTCGGCCCCTGCAGGTCGGCGAGGATTCCGACGGCCCGCCCGGTGGCGTCGGACGCGGCACGGACACGCTTGTAGTTCGCTTCGTGATCGGAGTACTCACCGTGGCTGAAATTGAGCCGGGCGACGTCCATCCCGGACTCGACGAGTTGCCTGACGGCCTCGTCGGAGGCGGTGGCCGGACCCAACGTACAGACGATCTTCCCGCGTCTATTCACGGCTACCGAGCATAGTCGTTGATCGATTCAGATGACGGCCAGCGGCAGCGCACCGGGCCGGACCGGCGCCGGGAGATCCGAGTCACCCATCAGATAGGCGTCCACGGCGTGCGCCGCACTGCGACCTTCGGCGATCGCCCACACGATCAGCGACGCGCCGCGATGGGCGTCGCCGCAGACGAACACCCCGGGTGCGTCGGTCTGCCAGTCCGATCCGCACGAGAGGGTGCCGCGCCGGTTCAGCGACAGACCGAGTTCGTCGAGCAGCGTCATGCGCTCGACCCCGTCGAACCCGATGGCCAGCAACGCGAGGTCGCACGGTATCTCCAAGGCGTCGCCGACCGGAACGATGTGCCGGCGTCCCGTCTCGTCGCGCTCGACCTTCACCTCGGCGATCTCGATCGCTCGCAGGTTGCCGCGATCGTCGCCGAGGAACCGCTGCACCGCCACCTCGTAGCGCCGGTGCCCGCCCTCGGCATGCGCCGGAGACAACCGGGTGCGCAGCA
The DNA here is from genome assembly GCF_025263565.1 of Mycobacterium sp. SMC-8. Taxonomy (NCBI): domain Bacteria; kingdom Bacillati; phylum Actinomycetota; class Actinomycetes; order Mycobacteriales; family Mycobacteriaceae; genus Mycobacterium; species Mycobacterium sp. SMC-8. The sequence continues at coordinate 4,477,044 of NZ_CP079865.1, read as the reverse complement.
CGATCGGCCACGTCGGCCACGGCGACCGCGACTCGTCGCGATACTCGGGCGGTTCGGGGTTGTAGTCCAGCTGAGTCACCGACGTGGCGCCCTGCCGATGCGCGGTGCCGAGGCAATCGGCCCCGGTGTCACCGCCGCCGATGATGACCACATGCCTGCCCTCGGCGCTGATCTGGCTCGGTCCGTCGCCCTCACACTCCCGGTTGGCCGGGACCAGGTGCTCCATCGCCAGATGCACACCGTGGAGGCCGCGCCCCTCGACGTCGTTGTCCCGGGCCCGCAGCGCGCCGACCGCGAGCACGACAGCGTCATGCTGGGCCCTCAGCTGTTCCACCGGAAGGTCCACTCCCACTTCGCATTCGGTGACGAAACGGGTCCCCTCCGCGCGCATCTGGGCCAGCCGTTGGTTCAGCGTGGACTTCTCCAGCTTGTATTCGGGGATGCCGTAGCGCATCAACCCGCCGATGCGGTCGTCGCGCTCGTACACGGTGACGTCGTGACCGGCCCGGGTGAGCTGTTGTGCGGCAGCCAGTCCGGCCGGACCGGACCCGACGACCGCCACCTTCTTTCCGGTGGAGATCGCCGCGGGTTGAGGCTCGACCATGCCGTCCATCCAGGCCTGGTCGGCGATGGTCTGCTCGATGCGTTTGATCGTGACGCTGCCGCCGGTGTGCTCCTCGGATATCGACAGCACGCAGGCGGCCTCGCACGGAGCCGGACACAGCCGGCCGGTGAACTCCGGGAAGTTGTTGGTCGCATGCAGCCGGTCGCTGGCTGCGTCCCACCGGCCGCGGCGCACCAGGTCGTTCCACTCGGGGATCAGGTTCCCGAGCGGACAGCCGGCAGTTCCGGAGTGGCAGAACGGAATTCCGCAGTCCATGCAGCGCCGGGCCTGCTGGGACACCTCGCCGGCGCGCTGGTGCGGATCCTGACGTTCGTAGACCTCGCGCCAGTCCCCGACCCGTTCGTCGACCGGCCGCTTGGCGGCCTCCACCTTGGCGACTTCGAGAAATCCGTGCGGATCAGCCACGGCTGGCCTCCATGATCGCAGAGTCGACATCGCGACCCTCGGCCTTCGCCATCCGGGTCGCTTGCAGCACGCGCTGATAATCGCGCGGCATGATCTTGGTGAATTGGGCGCTGCGCCTGGGCCAATCGGACAGCAACGAGGTCGCGACGGCGCTGCCGGTGTACCGCGCGTGCCGGTTGACGACATCGTGCAGCCACGCGAGATCCTCCGGTTCGAGCCGCTGCAGCTCCACCATGTCGGTGTTGACCCGCTTCGGGTCGAGGCCGAGCACGAACGCAATGCCGCCCGACATGCCCGCCGCCATGTTGCGGCCCACCTTGCCCAGCACCACCACCCGGCCGCCGGTCATGTACTCGCAGGCGTGGTCGCCGACGCCCTCGACGACGGTCAGCGCACCCGAGTTCCGTGCCGCGAAGCGCTCCCCCACCCGGCCGCGCAGGTACAGCTCACCGGACGTCGCCCCGAACAGCAGCGTGTTGCCGGCGATCACGTTGTCCTCCGGCAGGAACAGCACGTCGTCCTGCGGTTTGACGATGATCTTGCCGCCCGAAAGACCTTTGCCGACGTAGTCGTTGGCGTCCCCGACGAGCTCCAGTGTGACCCCGGGCGGCAGGAACGCGCCCAGGGACTGTCCCGCGGACCCGGTCAGGGTGATGTGCACGGTGTCCTCGGGCAGTCCCTGGGCACCGTAACGTCGGGTGATCTCGCTGCCCAGCAGGGTTCCGACGGTCCGGTTGACGTTGCGGACGGGCAATTCCAGGCGCACCGGGTGCGCGTCCTCGAGGGCGCCTTCGGCCAGTTGGATCAGGGTCTGGTCCAGGGCCTGATCGAGTGCGTGGTACTGGTCGCGGACCCGGCGCCGGGCGGCGGGCCGGCCGGTGTGAGCGTCGGCGGGCACCGCGAAGATCGGCGACAGGTCCAAACCCTTGCTCTTCCAGTGGGCGACGCCTTCGGCGGTGTCGAGCATCTCGGCGTGCCCGACCGCCTCGTCGACACTGCGGAAACCGAGCTCGGCCAGATACCGACGGATGTCCTCGGCGATGAACCGGAAGAAGTTCTCCACGAATTCGGGCTTGCCGGTATATCGCTTCCGTAGTTCGGGGTTCTGCGTCGCGACCCCGACCGGGCAGGTGTCGAGGTGGCAGACCCGCATCATGATGCATCCCGACACCACCAACGGCGCGGTGGCGAACCCGTACTCCTCGGCGCCGAGCAGCATCGCGACCATGACGTCGCGGGCGGTGCGCATGCCGCCGTCGCACTGGACGGTGATGCGGTCGCGCAGACCGTTGAGCATCAGGGTCTGCTGAGTGTCGGCCAAGCCGATCTCCCAAGGCGCACCGGCGTGTTTGAGGCTGGTCAACGGCGCAGCACCGGTGCCGCCGTCGTAGCCGGAGATCAGCACCACGTCCGCGTGCGCCTTGGACACACCGGCGGCGACCGTCCCGACGCCGACCGAGCTCACCAGCTTGACGTGGATGCGCGCGTCGGCGTTGGCGTTCTTGAGGTCGTGGATCAGCTGCGCAAGGTCCTCGATCGAGTAGATGTCGTGGTGCGGCGGCGGGGAGATCAGCCCCACGCCGGGCGTCGAGTGCCGGGTCTTGGCGATGTTCGGATACACCTTGTATCCCGGAAGCTGGCCGCCCTCACCGGGTTTGGCACCCTGCGCCATCTTTATCTGGATGTCGGTCGCGTTGACCAGGTAGTCGCTGGTGACACCGAACCGGCCCGATGCGACCTGCTTGACGGCACTGCGCCGGTTCGGGTCGTAGAGCCTCTCGGCGTCCTCGCCGCCCTCGCCGGAATTGGACCGGCCACCGAGGTTGTTCATCGCCACGGCCATCGTCTCGTGGGCCTCGGCCGAGATCGACCCGTAGCTCATCGCACCGGTGTTGAAGCGGGTGACGATGGAGTCGACGGATTCCACCTCTTCGAGCGGGACCTCGGGCCGCATCCCCTTCTTGAATTCGAACAGGCCGCGCAGTGCTCCCCCCTCGCGGGCCAGCCGGTCTACCTCGGCGGAGTACTTCTCGAACACCTCGTAGCGGCCGGTGCGCGTCGAATGCTGAAGCAGGAAAACCACTTCCGGGCTGAACAGATGCAGCTCGCCCTCGCGGCGGAACGCGTACTCACCGCCGACCTCCAACCGCCGGTGCACCCGCTCGGTCGGGTTCTCCGGGTAGGCGCGGCGGTGCCGCAGCTTCACCTCCTCGGCGATGACGTCGAGACCGACGCCGCCGAGCTGGGTGGGCGTGCCGGTGAAGTACTCGTCGATGACGTTCTTGTCGATACCGATGGCTTCGAACGCCTGTGCGGCGGTATAGGAGGCGACCGTCGAGATGCCCATCTTGCTCATCACCTTCATCACACCCTTGCCGAGCGCTTTGAGATAGTTGCGCACCGCGGTGACCGGTTCGATCCCGGTGAGCTCACCTTCGCGGATGAGATCCTCGATGGACTCGAACGCCAGATACGGGTTGACCGCGGCCGCGCCGAAGCCGATCAGCATCGCGATGTGATGGACCTCGCGGGCGTCACCGGTCTCGACGACCAGCGCGACGGTGGTGCGTTCCTTGGTGCGCACAAGGTGGTGGTGCACGGCCGACACCGCCAGCAGCGACGGGATCGGCGCCTTGGTGTGGTCGGAGTCCCGGTCTGAAATCACCAGTGTGCGTGCGCCCTTGGCGATGGCGTCGCTGGCGCGCAGGCGCAGGTCCTCCAGCGCGTCGGCCAGCCCCTCACCGCCGCGTTCGACGTCGTAGAGCGCCCGCAGCACCGCGGTGCGCAGGCCGGGATGTTCACCGTCGTCGTTGATGTGGACGATCTTGTTGAGCTCGTCGTTGTCCAGAACCGGCCAGCTGAGCCGGATCTGGCGGCAGGACGCTGCCGACGGTTCCAGCAGGTTCTGCTCGGGCCCCATCACTCGGGCCATCGATGTCACGATCTCCTCGCGGATCGCGTCCAGCGGCGGGTTGGTCACCTGGGCGAACAGTTCGACGAAGTAGTCGTAGAGCAGCTTCGACCGCTGCGACAGCACAGCGGCGGGCGTGTCGGTGCCCATCGACCCCAGCGGCTCGGCGCCCGAGGCGGCCATCGGGGTCAACAGAATTCGCAGATCCTCCTCGGTGTAGCCGAAACTGACCTGCCGGCGGACCACCGATTCGTGGTTGGGATGCACCCGGGCGCGGTCGGGCAGCGTCTTCAGATCCAGCAGACCGGCATGCAGCCATTCGCCGTAGGGTTCGGCGGCGGCGAGTTCTTCTTTGATCTCATCGTCGGAGACGATGCGCCCCGCGGCGGTGTCGATCAGGAACATCTTGCCGGGCTGCAGCCGGCCCTTGGCGACGATCTCGGCCGACGGCACGTCGAGCACACCGGCCTCACTGGCCAGGATGATGCGGTCGTCGATGGTCCGCCACCACCGTCCGGGCCGTAATCCGTTGCGGTCCAATACTGCTCCGACGAGCGTGCCATCGGTGAAGGTGACACAGGCGGGCCCGTCCCAAGGCTCCATCAGGGATGCGTGGAACTGCCAGAAGGCACGCTCGGGCGGTTCCATCGTGGTGGTGTTCTCCCACGCTTCAGGGATCATCATCAGCACGGCATGGGGCAGGCTGCGGCCGCCGAGGTGGAGCAGCTCCAGGACGTCGTCGAAAGACGCGGAGTCGGAGGCGCCGGGCGTGCAGATCGGCGACAGCCTGCTCAGGTCGCCGGGGATGGTGGCGCTGGCGAGCTTGGCTTCGCGGGCGTGCATGCGGTTGCGGTTCCCGCGCACGGTGTTGATCTCACCGTTGTGGGCGACGAAGCGGAACGGGTGGGCCAGCGGCCAGGACGGGAACGTGTTGGTGGAGAAGCGGCTGTGCACGATGGCGATCGCGCTGACACAGCGTTGGTCGCGGAGGTCGGAAAAGAACTGCGGCAGCTGCAGTGTGGTCAGCATCCCTTTGTAGACCATGGTGCGGCTGGACAGTGACGGAAAGTACACGCCGTCACGTTCAGCGCGTTTGCGCACCGGATACACCAGCCGGTCGAGTTCGAGCCCGGCCGGCCGGACCCCGCCACGGGCGGGCGCGGTGACGAACAGCTGCGCCATGTGCGGCATGCAGTTGACCGCCGTGGAACCCAGCTCGGCTCCGGCAGGATCGACGGGCACCTCGCGCCAGCCGAGCACCTCGAGGCCCTCGTCGGCGGCGATGGCTTCGACGGTCTCGCGGGCGCTTTCGCGGGCGCTGTGGTCCTGCGGCAGAAAACACATGCCTGCGGCGAAGGTGTTGGCCCCGTCGGCGGCGGGTTCTGGCAGCGGGAAGTCGGCGACCTCACGCAGCAGCTCGACGGGTAGCTGGATCAGGATGCCGGCACCGTCGCCGCTGCTGGCTTCGGCGCCTGCAGCGCCGCGGTGCTCAAGGTGTTCCAACGCGATCAGACCGTCCGCGACGATCGAGTGTGAACGGCGGCCCTGGATGTCGGCCACCATGGCCACCCCGCAGGAATCCACCTCGTTGTCGGGGTCGTACAAACCTTGGGGTTCGGGCAAAGCCGAATAGAGCATGGACACCGGCCTCCAGTCCTGAATTCGAATCAGGGACTGCACCGGCCCGTCGGTCGAGTGTATCAGCGCCGCAGCAGAGCTACCCGTCGAGAACCGTCGGGACCAGCGGGAATCCAGGCAGATTGCGGACCACCGTCCACGCCAGGACCGCTGTGATGACGACCACGTAGGTGGGCATGGTGAAGGCGGGCCTGCCGTGGCGACGGCGCAGCAGAACCCAGGCCAGGAGCAGCGGCGCACCGATGAGGATGAAGGCGTTGTCGACGAACGCCGCTGCCAGATCACCGTGCAGCAGATCGTGGGTCATGCGCAGCCCACCGCAGGCCGGACAGTTCCACCCGGTCAGAGCTTGGAACGGGCACGGCGGAAACACAAACGTCGGGCTGTGCGGGTCACCGATGCCGATGTAGGCGAGCGCGCCGGCGGCCGCGGTCGCGGCGCCGAGCCCGACCAGCAGTCGGTGACGGGTGGGTGAGGTGGAGCTAGGTCCCATCGCGCAGCGGACGCCCCTCCGGATCGCGCACCTTGTCGGTGAGGATGAGGACTGCGTCGACGATGCCCCAGATGATGGCGACGATGCCGCACGTGAGTAGCCCCACGACGAGCTGGATGACGCCAAGCTTCGTGTAGCCCAGATAGATGCGGCCGATGCCGACCAGCCCGACAAGGCCGAGCAGCTGCAGCAGCCCGCCTACTACCTTGGATTTGTCCGACAGCGGTTCGCCGGTGATCGGGTGGCGGCCCCACGGTGCGGCAGGGTCGGGGTATCCGGCCGAATAACCGCCCACGGGCGGCGGATAGCCTCCGGGAGGGGGTGCGTACTGCGGTCCCGGTGTCGCATAGCCCGGCTGCGACGGTGGTGGTGTGTGCGGATTTCCGCTGTCGTTACCGCTGTACGGGGGCTCGGTCATCACACCAGCATGCCAGAGCCCACCACCTCTCAGCAGGTGGCGGTGCGGGCGTTGCCGCCCGCGGGCGCGCTCCACCGTCGGGCCGACTTACGCGGCCCGACGTGCGGGTGCGTCAGCCGAAACCGAACCCGAACACGGGCCAACCGAACCCCCAGCCCCATCCGGGCCAACCGTAGTTGTACGTCCAGGGGCCGGGTTGCGTGGTGATCTGCGAACTACCGTTGGTTTGGCACTGCGTGGTGTTTGGGGCTGTGTTGACGCACTGCGGTATCGCGTTCGCCTGAGAAGCGGACAACAGCACCCCGATGCCCAACGCCAGAATCCACGCCAGCTCAAGAGGCAATTTTGTGGTCATGACCTGCTCCGATCGCAGCGATCAGTCTACTCCGATCAGGTCCGGATGTGACCCCGCTGACCACGGGATCTGGAGATGGGGGTGGTGGTGCTGGGTGGGTGTCACCGCCATCGCGAATCACACCAGGACAACGGTTTCGGTCGCGACCGGACCGGCTGGCGAATAGGCTGGGCCGCCGTTCAGTCGTTGATGTGCGTCGGTGGGTCGGCGAACGCCAGATCCGGGGTGTAATGGCCGGGACCCATCAGGCCGCAGTGCTTCTCGGGCACCAGATGCGAACTGAAACCGCTGGGCACCAAGCGGGCCACTGCCACGCAGCGTTGCCAGGTGCCGTCGGATTGGACAGGTCCATCGCACTTGCTGATAACGGGTCCTCCGTACAGACAACCGGCACCGGCGGGCGGTGCTGAGGCGATGAGCCCGACGGGTATCAGCAGGGCAGCCGATGCTCCGACGATACAGCGCTTCATGGTTGTCTCCCGTCACCACCTCGCCAGGGGTTCGCCGATCGTCGGGCAGGTCGGCGACCCTGCCAGCAACTTACGACGCTACCGCGTGACCATCTGAATTTTGCGGCCTTCGGGTTTCCCGGCCCGGTTACCGTGGCACCGCCGACGGACGGTCAGCGATCGCGGCGACGCCGAATCCACTCACGGACTCGGCCCGCAACCTCGGATCGGACTGTGCCGGCGAACGATTGGGCGGGAGAAGGGCGCCGCGCGACCTCCGGCTCGTCGGGGGTGGATTCTGGCTTCGCTTCTGCTCCAAAAGAATCCGCCGGTTGCGGGACCGACTCGGCGTCGCCTTCAGCCACTTCGGCGCTGGCCTCGGCCTGGGTCTCGGCGTCCTCCGGTTCCCCAGCAAGTCCGGTTTCGGTGTCGCCTTCTGCGACTTCGCCCATATCGGAAACCTGCTCGGCTACACCGGCACCCTGAGCATCGGCCTCACCCTCGACCGCAGCCTCATGAGCTTCCGACGCCTGGGCCACAGCCCCAGCCACCTCATCGGACTCCACCGAACCCACACCGACGGTCTCAGCCTCGGCCTCCGGCTCAGTCTCCTCGGAAACCAGCTCGGCTACACCGCCACCCTCAGCGTCGGCCTCATCCTCGACCAACGCCTCGGCATCGGCCTCAGCCTCATCGACCCACGCCTCAGCCTCGGCCTCCGGCTCAGTCTCCTCGGAAACCAGCTCGGCTACACCGCCACCCTCAGCGTCGGCCTCATCCTCGACCAACGCCTCAGCATCGGCCTCAGCCACAACCGCGGCCTCATGAGCTTCCGACGCCTGGGCGACAGCCCCAGCCACCTCATCGGACTCCACCGAACCCACACCGACGGTCTCAGCATCGGCCTCGGCCTGTGACTCAGCCTGCTCGGAAACCTGGTCGGCTGCACCGCCACCCTCAGCGTCGGCCTCATCCTCGACCAACGCCTCGGCATCGGCCTCAGCCTCATCGACCCACGCCTCAGCCTCGGCCTCCGGCTCAGTCTCCTCGGAAACCAGCTCGGCTACACCGCCACCCTCAGCGTCGGCCTCATCCTCGACCAACGCCTCAGCATCGGCCTCAGCCGCATCGACCCACGCCTCAGCCTCGGCCTCCGGCTCAGTCTCCTCGGAAACCTGCTCGGCTACACCGCCACCCTCAGCGTCGGCCTCATCCTCGACCAACGCCTCAGCATCGGCCTCAGCCTCATCGACCCACGCCTCAGCCTCGGCCTCCGGCTCAGTCTCCTCGGAAACCAGCTCGGCTACACCGCCACCCTCAGCGTCGGCCTCATCCTCAACCAACGCCTCAGCATCGGCCTCAGCCTCATCGACCCACGCCTCAGCCTCGGCCTCAGCCTCATCGACCAACGCCTCAGCATCGGCCACACCCACAACCGCGGCCTCATGAGCCTCCGACGCCTGGGCGACAGCCCCAGCCACCTCATCGGACTCCACCGAACCCACACCGACGGTCTCAGCCTCGGCCTCGGCCTGTGACTCACCCTCGATCTCGACGATCGACTCGTCAGCCTGCGCCTCACCCTCAGCCGCCTCATGAGGCTCCATCACCGAGTCGACATCGACCTCGGCGACCTCCACGGCGTCGACACCCTCGAGACCTTCTTCAGCTGCTTCCGAACTGTCGGAGTCAGCCCGGGCCGCCAACAGCTCGGCCTCCGCCTCACCCTCGACGGCAGCCGCATGAGCCTCCGGCGCCTCCGCGACAGCCTCGGCGACCTCATCGCCCTCCACCGCCCCGAGACCCGCGGACGCGGCGGCGCTCCGATCCTCCGGCTCGGCGGCTTCCAACTCGGCGACCAAGGCTTCCAACTCTGCGTCCTCCTGCGCCGACGCCGTGGCCTCGTCCTCGTCGGCGACCTTCGCCGCGGCGACGATCCCGACGGCCGAGGCGACAGCCAGATCCTTCGCCCGGTCCTCGACGCCGGCCTCGGCGGCGGCGTGGCCGCGCAGTGTGGCCGGGTCTTCACGACCCTTCGGCGCGACCATGATGTACACGACGGCACCGATGAAGATGAACGTCGAGGTAAACGAATTGATCCGGATGCCGGCCAGTTCGGTCGCGGTGTCGCTGCGCATCAGCTCGATCCAGAACCGGCCGACGCAGTACCCCGCCACATACAGCGCGAACAGCCGACCGTGGCCGATCTTGAACCGGCGGTCGACGACGATCAGCACCGCGAACACAAGCAGGTTCCACAGCAACTCGTACAGGAAGGTGGGATGCACGACCTGGACCAGCTCACCGGTCGACACCCCGTTGAGCGAATCCGGCACGCCGGCCGCGTTCACCCGCTCGTAGATCTCCAGTCCCCACGGCAGCGTGGTCTCACGGCCGTACAGTTCCTGGTTGAAGTAATTGCCGAGGCGCCCGATCCCCTGTGCCAAAACGATTCCCGGCGCGATCGCGTCACCGAACGCGGGCAGCGGTATGCCCCGTCGTCGGCACGCGATCCACGCGCCGACACCGCCGAGCGCCACCGCACCCCAGATACCGAGACCACCGTCCCAGATCCGCAGCGCGGCCATGGCGCCCACACCGTCTTCACCGAAGTACGTTCGCCAGTCGGTCATCACGTGGTAGAGGCGTCCGCCGATCAGGCCGAACGGCACCGCCCACAACGCCACGTCGTAGACGACGCCGGGTTCACCGCCGCGGGCCACCCATCGCCGGTCGCCGATCACGAGCGCGGCGATGATGCCGGCGATGATGAACAGCGCGTACGCGCGGACGGGGAACGGCCCTAGATGCCAGACCCCCTGAGACGGACTGGGGATGAACGCCAGGACCGTTGTCGTCACGCAGTGATCCTCTGTCGCACACCGTCAGCGAGCTCTTCGGTGAGCGCCCGCACCGCCGGGATGCCCTCCTTGAGGGCCGACACCAGGGCTGAACCGACGATCACCCCGTCGGCGTAAGCGCCGATCTCGGCCGCCTGCTCGCGTGAGCGCACCCCCAGCCCGACGCCCACCGGAATGTCGGCCACGGCCTTGACCCGGCGCACCAGCTCCGGCGCGGCGTTCGACACCGCATCCCGAGCGCCGGTGACGCCCATCGTCGAGGCGGCGTAGACGAACCCGCGCGACGCGTGCACGGTCGTGGCCAGCCGCTCCGGCGTCGATGACGGCGCCACCAGGAAAATCCGATCCAGGTCGTGGGCCTCCGAAGCCGCCAACCACTCCCCCGCCTCGTCCGGGATCAGGTCCGGCGTGATCATGCCGAGCCCGCCTGCCGAGGCCAGGTCGCGGGCGAACGTATCAACGCCCTTGCGCAGCACCGGGTTCCAGTAGGTCATCACCACGGCGCGACCGCCCGCGTCGCTGATCGCCTCGACCGCACGCAGCGCGTCGTACACCCGCACACCGCCGCGCAGCGCCACCTCCGTCGCCGCGGCGATCGTGGGCCCGTCCATCCCCGGGTCGGAATACGCGACACCGACTTCGACGATGTCACAACCTGATTCGACCAGAGCGACCATCGCCGCGATCGACGAATCGACGTCGGGGAAACCTGTCGGTAGATAACCGATCAGCGCCGACCGGCCGTCGGCGCGGCAGGATTCGAACAACCCGGCCAGGCGACTCATGCCGTCCCGTCCTCCATCAGACCGAACCACTTGGCGGCCGTCTCGACGTCTTTGTCGCCGCGACCGGACAGATTGACCAGAATGATCGACCCGGATCCCAGCTCTTGGCCCAGCTTCAGCGTCCCGGCCACCGCATGCGCGGACTCTATCGCCGGGATGATCCCCTCGGTGCGGCTCAGCAGCGAGAGTGCGTCCATCGCCTCGGTGTCGGTGACGGGGCGGTACTGCGCGCGTCCCAAATCCTTGAGCAACGCATGCTCGGGCCCGACGCCGGGATAGTCCAGACCGGCTGAAATCGAGTGGGATTCGATGGTCTGGCCGTCCTCGTCCTGCAACAGGTAGGAGTACGAACCCTGGAAGGCTCCCGGTGAGCCGCCGGTGAATGTCGCGGCGTGCCTACCCGTTTCGACACCGTCTCCGGCGGCTTCGAAGCCGTACAGCTGCACACAGGGGTCGTCGATGAACGCGTGGAAGATGCCGATCGCATTGGACCCGCCGCCCACGCACGCGGCCACCGCGTCAGGCAGCCGGCCGGCCTGGTCGAGCATCTGGGCGCGAGCCTCGAGACCGATCACCCGCTGGAAGTCGCGCACCATCATCGGGAAGGGGTGGGGTCCGGCGGCCGTCCCAAAGCAGTAGTAGGTGTTGTCCGCGTTGGTGACCCAGTCACGGAACGTCTCGTTGATCGCGTCCTTCAGCGTCTTGGAACCCGACTCCACCGCGACCACCGACGCGCCGAGCAGCCGCATCCGTGCCACGTTGAGCGCCTGCCGCGCGGTGTCCACCGCACCCATGTAGATGACGCATTCCAGTCCCATCAAGGCGCACGCCGTCGCGGTGGCCACGCCGTGCTGGCCGGCGCCGGTTTCGGCGATGACCCGGGTCTTGCCCATCTGCTTGGCCAGCAGGGCCTGCCCCAGCACGTTGTTGATCTTGTGGGATCCGGTGTGGTTGAGGTCTTCCCGCTTCAGGAAGATGCGCGCTCCACCGGCGTGCTCGCTGAGCCGCTCGGCCTCGTACACCGGCGAGGGCCGCCCGGTGTAGTGGCGTTGCAGCCTGTCGAGTTCATCGAGGAATGCCTGGTCACCGCGGGCCTTCTCGTAGGCGGCGGTCACCTCCTCGATGACGGCCATCAGTGCCTCAGGAACGTACCTGCCGCCATAGACACCGAAGTGCCCTCGTTCGTCGGGGTCGTGGGACGTGGGCTCGGCGACCGCGGCGCTGGCGCGCGGCAGTTCCGGCCCGGCGAAATCAACCACTTAACGCGCTGGCTTCGGGCACGACGGATGGGTACCGGCAGTCACCAGGTCGGCAACAGCACTGCGCGGATCCCCGCTGGTGACCAGGCCCTCCCCGACCAGCACCGCGTCGGCGCCGGCACCGGCGTAGGCGAGCAGGTCGGCGGTGCCCCGCACTCCCGACTCGGCGACGCGGATCACCTTGCTCGGCAATCCAGGGGCGATCCGGGCAAAGCAGTCCCGGTCGACCTCCAGGGTCTTGAGGTTGCGGGCGTTCACCCCGATCACCGAGGCCCCGGCCTGCAGCGCGCGGTCGGCCTCCTCCTCGGTGTGCACCTCCACCAGGGCGGTCATGCCCAGGGACTCGGTGCGCTCCAGGAGCGACTCCAGCACAGGTTGCTCCAGCGCCGCGACGATCAACAGCAACATGTCCGCACCGTGGGCCCGGGCCTCGTGGATCTGGTAGGGACGGACGATAAAGTCCTTGCGCAGTACGGGAATCGACACCGCGGCCCGCACCGCGTCGAGGTCGTCGAGCGACCCGTTGAAGCGCCGCTGCTCGGTCAGCACGCTGATGACCCGCGCACCGCCGTCCTCGTAGGCGCGGGCGAGTTCGGCGGGATCGCCGATCTGGGCCAGCTCGCCGCGCGACGGGCTGGCACGTTTGACCTCTGCGATCACCGCGATACCGGGGGAACGCAGCGCCGCCATCACGTCAAGCGGAGCCGGAGCGCGCTGGGCTCGCTCCTTCACCTCGTCCAAGCTGACGACGGCTTCGCGAGCGGCAACGTCAGCGCGCACCCCCTCGATGATGGAGTCGAGCACGGTCGCCGAACCCATAGGCGTCGTTTCCCTTCCCCTGACGGCCGTTCGATTCGTTATGAAGGGTAGTCGCAACCGAGCCATGCTTCGTCACCGCCCCTGGTTGTCCGGATTGGTCGGGTCGCGGCCCTCGTCGAGCGCGTCCCACATCATCCGCTCCGACATGTCCGCGTCACCATCCTCGGGCTGGGCCGGGCGGCGTGAGTAGCGCACCGCCTCGGCGCGCCGGTGGGTCGCCGAGCGCATCAGCAGCACCGCGCCGGACAGCGACAGCACCGCGGCGACCAGCGTGATCACGGCGCCGGTGTAGTGCCGCTCGGTATCGAGCAGGTCGGCCACCGGCACCTCGGCCAGCCGCGCCGCCCGCGCCGCGTCGTCGGCCATGACCCACAGGCTGATCGCCAGGTATCCCATTCCCGCGCTCGCTGCCGCCACCAGCACGGCCAGCACCCTCAGCGCCCAGCCGCGTACGGCGAGCGCCGCGACGGCAGCGGCGAGCACCAGCAGGGCCAGCGGGATCAGCGCCGTCGACCACGTCGACCCGGCCAGGTCGGTGGCCTTCGGCTGCCCCAAGCCGTCGAAGGAGGTGATCTGCACCCATGTCAGCCGGGACGCCCCCCACAGGCCCGCCGCGGCGAGCACCAGGAGCAACTGCGCGATGCGCGTCACGGCTCGCTCAACGTCTCGGCCGCCGCGATCGCCGCCAGCACCGCACGGGCCTTGTTGGAGGCCTCGTTGTACTCGTAGGGCCCGTTGGAGTCGGCGACGACGCCACCACCGGCCTGCACGTAGGCGGTGCCGCCGCGCATCAGCGCGGTGCGGATCGCGATCGCGAAGTCGGCGTTGCCGGCGAAGTCGAGGTAGCCGAGCACCCCGCCGTACAGGCCGCGCCGGGTCTTCTCGACCTCCTCGATGAGCTCCATCGCCCGTACCTTGGGTGCGCCGGACAGCGTCCCGGCCGGGAAGCAGGCGGTCACCGCGTCCAGCGCGGTCTTGCCGTCGGCCAGTAACCCGGTGACCGTCGAGACCAGGTGCATGACGTGGCTGTAGCGCTCGATGTGGCTGTAATCCTCCACCTTGACCGTGCCCGGCAGGCAGACCCGCCCCAGATCGTTGCGGCCGAGATCGACGAGCATCAGGTGCTCGGAGCGCTCCTTGTCGTCGGAGAGCAGCTCCTTCTCCAGCAGGAGGTCTTCCTCCTCGGTGTCGCCGCGCCAGCGTGTGCCGGCGATCGGGTGAGTGGTGGCGCGGCCGTCCTTGACGGTGACCAGCGCTTCCGGACTCGACCCCACGATCGAAAAGTCCAGTCCCCCAAGCTCATCGGGAACGTTGAGCAGATACATGTACGGGCTGGGATTGGTGACCCGCAGCATCCGGTACACGTCGAGGGGGTCGGCGGAGGTGTCCATCTCGAACCGCTGCGACGGCACCACCTGGAACGCCTCGCCGGCCTCGATGTCGCCGACGAGCTTGTCGACGATCGCGGTGTATTCCTCGACGGTGCGCTGGGCCCGGTGCACGGGCGCCGGCCGGCCGAAGGTCGCGACGGTCGACGACAGGGGTTCGGCCAGTGCCGCGGTCATCACGTCCAGCCGGGTCACGGCGTCGTCATAGGCCCAGTCGACGCGTTCGTCGGTGCCGTTCCAGTTCACCGCATTGGCCACCAGCGTGATCGTGCCCTCATGATGATCCACCGCGGCGATGTCGGTAGCCAGCAGCAGCATCATGTCGGGCAGCCCGAGGTCGTCGACGGTCAACTCCGGCAGCCGCTCCAGACGGCGCACCATGTCATAAGCGAAGAACCCGACCAGGCCCGACGACAGCGGCGGCAGACCCGGCAGCGGCGCGGTCTCCAGCAGTGTCAGCGTCGCGCGCAGCGCCTGCAGCGGGTCACCGCCCGACGGCGCGTCCTGCGGGACGGCGCCCAGCCACACGGCCTCGCCGTCGCGGACCGTCAGCGCCGACGGCGCACCGGCGCCGATGAACGACCACCGCGACCACGACCGCCCGTTCTCGGCGGACTCGAGGAGGAACGTGCCGGGCCGGTTGGCGGCGAGTTTGCGGTACGCCGAAAGCGGCGTCTCGCTGTCGGCGAGCACCTTGCGGGTCACCGGGACCACCCGGTGCTCGGCGGCCAGCGCCCGGAAGTCCTCACGCGTGGTCGTCGCGCTCAGGGTGGCGGTCGTCTGCACGCAGAGATTGTCCCAGAAGTACGGTTGAGAACATGAATCCCCTCAAACCGGGCGATCGGGTCGACGACTTCGAGCTGCCCGACCAGACCGGCGCGCCGAGAACGCTGAGCGGGCTGCTCGCCGACGGTCCGGTGGTGCTGTTCTTCTACCCGGCCGCGATGACACCGGGATGCACCAAGGAGGCGTGCCACTTTCGGGATCTGGCAGCCGAGTTCGCCGCCGTCGGCGCCAGCCGGGTGGGCATCAGCGCCGACCCGGTCGCCAAGCAGGCCGCGTTCGCCGAGCAGCAGAAGTTCGACTACCCGCTGCTGTCGGACGACGACGGCGCCGTCGCCACACGGTTCGGCGTCAAGCGCGGGCTGCTCGGCAAGTTCATGCCGGTCAAGCGCACCACGTTCGTGATCGACACCGACCGTACCGTGCTGGAAGTCATCGCCAGCGAGTTCAGCATGGACACCCACGCCGACAAGGCCCTCGAGGCGCTGCGCAACCGGTCATGACACCGGTGCTGGAGCTCGTCGATGTGACCTTCCGGCGCAACGGCAAGCAGATCCTCGACGGCATCTCGCTGACCGTGAACACCGGTGAGCACTGGGCGCTGCTGGGACCCAACGGCGCCGGCAAGAGCACGCTGCTGGGTTTCTCTGCGGCCGTGACGTTTCCGACGTCGGGGACGGTGCGCATTCTCGGTGACCAGATGGGCCGGGTGGATCTGGCCCAGCTGCGTCACCACATCGGACATGTGAACCCGCGCCATCAGCTGCAGTACTCGCTGACCGTCCGCGAGGTGGTGATGACCGGCATCACCGCCACGATCGACACCCCGATGCGGTGGAGTCCGACGGTGAAGGAGAACGCCCGCGCGGAGGCGATGATCTCGTCGGTCGGGTTGTCCCACAAAGCCGATGACGTGTGGCCCACCCTGTCCCAGGGGGAACGGGGCCGCACGCTGATCGCCCGGGCGCTGATCGCCGAACCGCGGTTGCTGCTGCTCGACGAACCCTCCACCGGGCTCGACGTCGCCGCGCGCGAACAGCTGCTGGAAACCCTCGACGCGCTCGACCAGACCCACCCCGAGGTCGCGTCGATCCTCGTCACACACCATCTCGAGGAGCTCCCCACCACGACCACGCATGCGCTGTTGATCGCGGAGGGACGCGCGGTGGCCCGTGGGCCCGCCCGCCAGACCATCACCACCGACACCGTGTCGGAGGCGTTCGCCCATCCTGTGTCGGTCGGCTACGACGAGGGCCGCTGGACCGCCAGAGCGAAAGCGACCCGGATCCTCTAGGCCTCAGGTGCCAGCAGCAGGTCTGCGTCGAAGCAGGTGTGATCACCGGTGTGGCACGCCGAGCCGACCTGATCGACTTCGAGCAGCACGGTGTCGCCGTCGCAGTCCAGTCGCACCGAATGCACGTGCTGGGTGTGCCCGGAGGTCAGGCCCTTCACCCACTGCTCACCACGCGAACGCGAGAAGTACGTCGCCTCACGGGTTTCCAACGTCCGGGCCAACGCGTCGTCGTTCATCCAGGCGACCATCAGCACCTGCCCGGTCGCGCGTTCCTGCACCACCGCGGTGAACAGCCCGTCGGCGTTTCGCTTGAGCCGCGACGCGATGGAGGGGTCCAGAGCGCTCATCGCGGCCCTCGGCTCTTCGCGCAAGCGCTCATCGCACGGTGATCCCTTCGGCTTTCATCGCCGCCTTCACCTCACCGATGGTCAGATCCCGGAAGTGGAACACGCTCGCGGCCAGCACCGCGTCGGCGCCGGCGAACACCGCAGGAGCGAAATGCTCCACGGCACCGGCCCCGCCGCTGGCGATGACCGGCACCGTGACGGCCCCGCGTACCGCGCGCAGCATCTTCAGATCGAACCCGGCCTTGGTGCCGTCGGCGTCCATCGAATTGAGCAGGATCTCTCCCACGCCGAGTTCGGCCCCGAGCGCGGCCCATTCAACGGCGTCGAGGCCGGTGCCGCGCCTGCCGCCGTGTGTGGTGACCTCCCAGCCCGACGGTGTGGGCACACTCCCTTCCTGCCCCTCCGGCACGGTGCGCGCGTCGACCGACAGCACGATGCACTGCGATCCGAACTGCCGCGACAGCTCCGAGAGCAGCTCGGGACGGGCGATCGCCGCGGTGTTCACCGACACCTTGTCGGCGCCGGCGCGCAACAGCACGTCGACATCGGCGACCGAACGCACGCCGCCGCCGACGGTGAGCGGGATGAACACCTGCTCGGCGGTGCGCCGCACCACATCGAGCATCGTCGAACGTCCCGACGACGACGCGGTGACATCGAGGAACGTCAACTCATCGGCGCCTTCGGCGTCGTAGGCGGCGGCGAGTTCGACCGGGTCGCCGGCGTCACGCAGGTTGGCGAAGTTGACGCCCTTGACCACCCGGCCGTCGTCGACGTCCAGGCACGGGATCACCCGGGTCGCGACGTCGCTTGCCGGCTTCACAGGTAGTCCTGCGGGTCGCCGGCGGCGCGGACGAGCGCCAGGATCTCTTCGTGCACACCCGGCGCGGCGGCCAGCGCCGACGGCGAGGACGCCGTCCATTCCTCCCCCGTCAGATCGGTCACGATGCCGCCCGCGGCGCGCACCAGCGCGACGCCGGCCGCGTGGTCCCAGATGTGGTGACCGAAACTGACCGCACCACCGAGGATTCCAGTGGCGACATAAGCGAAGTCGACGCCGGTGGCGCCGTGCATCCGCATCCGGGAACACTCCCGGCTCAAATTCTCCAGCACCTTGATCCGGTAGCGGCCCGGGTAGCGTCCGCGCGAGTCGATATTGAAAGTTCCTGTGCCCACCATCGATTCGGCCAGCGCAACCGGTACGAGCCGGTCCAGCGCATCGCCGTTGCAGTGCACGGGCTGACCGGCGATGGCGGTGTAGCGCTGACCCATGAACGGCAGCCACGTCAGGCCGAGCACAGGCTCGCCCTTTGACAGCAGGCTCAACAGGATGGCAGCCATCGGGGATCCAGCCGCGTAGTTGAAGGTGCCGTCGACCGGGTCGAGCACCCACACGGATTCGGCCTCCACCGACTCGCCGCCGAATTCCTCGCCGTGCACCCCGATCCCGGTGAGCCGGGTGAGCTCGGCGACCACTCGGCGCTCGATCGCCAGGTCGATCTCGGTGGCGAAGTCGTTGCCCTTCTTGGCCACCGCCGAATCGGCGCGGTGCCCGGCAACGAACTGGGCCGAGGCGGCGTCGAGCACGCCAGCGGCGGTGTCCAGTAGGTCAGCGAGCTGCTGTGGCCCGGGGCTCACGCGCGGACCGTGTCGAGAGCCTGTGGCAGCGTGAATCGCCCGGCGTAGAGCGCCTTTCCGACGATCGCGCCTTCGACGCCCCGGTCTGCCAACGTCGCGATGGCGCGCAGGTCGTCCAGGCTGGACACCCCGCCGGACGCGATCACCGGCGCGTCGGTGCGTTCGCAGACCTGGGCCAGCAGCTCCAGGTTGGGCCCGTTGAGGGTGCCGTCCTTGGTTACGTCGGTGACGACGAAGCGGGAGCACCCCTGGAGGTCAAGACGTTCCAGCACCGTCCACAAGTCACCGCCGTCGGTCTCCCAACCGCGGCCGCGCAGCCGGTACTGACCGTTGTCGATCTTGACGTCGAGGCCGACCGCGACCTTCTCGCCGTGCTCGGCGACCACCTTCGCGCACCACTGCGGGTTCTCCAGCGCGGCGGTGCCCAGGTTGACCCGGGCACAGCCGGTGGCCAACGCGGCGGCGAGGGAGTCGTCGTCGCGGATCCCGCCGGACAATTCCACGGCGACATCGAGCTGACCGACCACCTCGGCGAGCAGTTCGCGGTTGGAGCCGCGGCCGAACGCCGCATCGAGATCGACCAGATGGATCCACTCAGCGCCGTCGCGCTGCCACGTCAGCGCCGCATCGAGCGCCGAGCCGTACTCGGTCTCGCTGCCGGCCTGCCCCTGCACCAACCGGACAGCGCGGCCCTCGACCACGTCGACGGCGGGCAGCAGGATCAGTCGAGCGGAGGAATTCGCCCCGGCGCTTTTCACGACGGTCAACTTAGCGCCCCGACCCAGTTCGACAGTAATTCGGCGCCGGCGTCCCCGCTCTTCTCCGGGTGGAACTGCGTAGCAGAGAGCGGACCGTCCTCGACCGCGGCCAGGAACGGCACATGGTGGGTGGCCCAGGTCACCAGCGCGCTGGGATCGCCCTCCCACTGCTGGGCGGCATAGGAGTGCACGAAGTAGAAGCGCGTGTCGGCGTCCATGCCCTTGAACAGCACGCTGCCCGCGGGGGCGTCGACGACGTTCCAGCCCATGTGCGGGATCACCGGCGCGTCCAGCCGGATCACCGAGCCGGGCCACTGCCCGCACCCGCGCGACTCCACTCCGAACTCCACACCGCGGGCGAACAGGATCTGCATGCCCACGCACACCCCGAGCACCGGACGACCGGCCGACACCCGGTCGGCGATGATCTTCTCGCCGCCGATCCCGCGCAGCCCCGTCATGCATGCCCCGAACGCGCCGACGCCGGGCACCACCAGGCCGTCGGCGTTGGCGGCCGCGTCGGGATCAGCGGTGACCTCAACCTGCGCGCCGACCCGTTCCAACGCGCGCTGCGCGGAGCGCAAATTGCCCGAACCGTAGTCCAGGACGACGAGGTTCTTTGTCACAGGCTGCCTTTGGTTGACGGCACGCCGGTGACACGCGGGTCGTACTCGACAGCCTGACGAAGTGCGCGGGCAACGGCCTTGTACTCGGCCTCGGTGATGTGGTGCGGGTCGCGGCCGTAGAGGGTGCGCACGTGCAGCGCGATGCGGGCGTTGTAGGCCAGCGATTCGAAGACGTGCCGGTTCACCACCGTGTGGTACGGCGCGGCCGAACCGGCGATGGTGAACTGCACCATGTAGTCGGGCTCACCGGTGTGCACGAAGTACGGGCGGCCCGACACGTCGACCGCCGCGTGGGCCAGGCATTCATCCATCGGAATGAACGCATCACCGAAGCGGCGGATGCCCCTCTTGTCGCCCAGCGCCTGCGCGAGCGCCTGACCGAGCACGATCGCGGTGTCCTCGATGGTGTGGTGGCCCTCGATCTCGATGTCGCCGACCGCCTTGATCGTCAGGTCGAAGCTGGCGTGGCTGCCCAGTGAGGTGAGCATATGGTCGAAGAACGGGACGCCGGTGTCGACGCTGACCTGCCCGGTGCCGTCGAGGTCGAGCTCGACGACGATGTCGGACTCTTTGGTCTTGCGCTCGACTCTTGCGCGTCGGGCGGGACGAATCGGTTCGCTCACGGTGCTCCTATTCGGGCGCTGACGGCCAGCAGCGCATCGTTTTCTTCGGCCAGGCCGATGGTGGTGCGCAGGTATCCGGGGATGCCGACGTCGCGGATCAGTACGCCGTCATCCAGATACCGCTGCCAGGTGGCATGGGTGTCGGCGAACTCACCGAAGAGCACGAAGTTCGCGTCGCTGGGAATCACCCGGAAACCCATGCCCGTCAACGCCTCGGACACCCGTTCGCGTTCCGCGATCAGCGCCGCGACACTGCCCAGGGTGTCGTCGGCGTGGCGCAGCGCTGCGCGCGCGGCGGCCTGGGTGATCGACGACAGATGATACGGCAGGCGCACCAGCAGCATCGCGTCGATCACGGCCGGGGCGGCCACCAGGTAGCCGAGCCGGCCGCCGGCGAACGCGAACGCCTTGCTCATGGTGCGGCTGACGACAAGCTTGGTCGGATAGGACTCGATCAGCCGGATCGCGCTGGGCTGCGAGGAGAATTCGCCGTAGGCCTCGTCGACGATCATGATGCCGCCGGTCATCTCGTCGAGTAACAGCACCAGGTCCTCGAGCGAAACACTCTGTCCAGACGGGTTGTTGGGGCTGGTGACGAACACGACGTCGGGGTGGTGCTCCTTGATCGCGGTCGCGGCGGTCGCGGCGTCGAGGCCGAAGTCATCGCCGCGGTGGGCCACCAGCCACCGGGTTTGGGTGCCGTCGGAGATGATCGGGTGCATCGAGTACGACGGCACGAAACCGATCGCGCTGCGGCCCGGCCCACCGAAGGCCTGCAGCAGCTGCTGCAGGATCTCGTTGGAACCATTTGCGGCCCAAACGTTCTCGACGCCGACCGGGTTGCCGGTCTTGGCGGTCAGGTAGGCGGCGAGGTCGGTGCGCAGGGCGAGGGCGTCGCGGTCGGGATAGCGGTGCAGTTCGGCTGCCACCGCCCGCACCGACTCGGCCACGTCGTCGACCAGGGCCTGCGTCGGCGGGTGCGGGTTCTCGTTGGTGTTCAGCCGCACCGGAACCGCCAGTTGCGGAGCGCCGTAGGGCGACTTCCCGCGCAGGTCGTCGCGCAGCGGCAGATCGTCGAGGGAGATCGCTGCGCCGGGGACCGGATTCGTCACCGTTCGAACCTCCGCCGCACGGCTTCGCCGTGGCTCGGCAGGTTCTCAGCCTGCGCCAGCGTGATCACGTGACCGGACACGTCTTTGAGCGCCGCCTCGGTGTAGTCCACGACGTGGATGCCGCGCAGGAACGTCTGCACCGACAGTCCGCTGGAATGCCGCGCGCAGCCGGCGGTGGGCAGCACATGGTTCGACCCGGCGCAGTAGTCACCCAGACTTACCGGTGCGTACGGCCCGACGAAGATCGCGCCGGCAGAACGGATTCTGCTTGCGACGCCGGCGGCCTCGACGGTCTGGATCTCGAGGTGCTCGGCGGCGTAGGCGTTCACGGCGCGCACCCCGGCGTCGAGGTCGTCGACCAACACGATCGCCGACTGCTGCCCGCTCAGCGCCGCGGTGACCCGTCGGCGGTGCACGGTGGTCTCCAGCTGCACCGCCAACTCACGGTCGGTGGCATCGGCCAGCCCAGTGCTGTCGGTGACCAGCACGCTGGCGGCCATCTCGTCGTGTTCGGCCTGGCTGATCAGGTCCGCCGCAACGTGCACCGGATCGGCGGTGTGATCGGCCAGGATCGCGATCTCGGTGGGGCCGGCTTCGGCGTCGATACCGACCTGTGAACGGCAGATGCGCTTGGCGGCGGTGACGTAGATGTTGCCGGGCCCGGTGATCATGTCCACCGGCGCCAGTTCGGTCTGCCCGTCGGTGTCCGTGCCGCCGTAGGCCAGCAGCGCGACGGCCTGGGCGCCGCCGACGGCCCACACCTCCTCGACGCCGAGCAGCGCGGCCGCTGCCAGGATCGTCGGGTGCGGCAGCCCCGTGAACGGCTCGGTGTTCCCCGCCTGGGGTGGGCTCGCGATCACCAGGGAGTCCACCCCCGCGGTCTGCGCCGGGACGACGTTCATCACTACGCTGGACGGATAGACGGCGTTGCCGCCGGGCACGTAGAGCCCGACCCGTTCGACCGGTACCCAGCGCTCGGTCACGGTGGCGCCCGGGGCGAGTGTGGTCGTGGTGTCGGTGCGGCGCTGATCGGCGTGCACGGCGCGGGCCCGCTCGATCGCGACCTCCAGCGCGGCACGGACATCGGAATCGAGCACGGCGAGCGCCGTGGCGAGTTTGTCCTGCGGCACCCGCACCCGATCGGGACGGACGCCGTCGAAGGAGGCGCCGTATTCGAGTGCGGCGTCGGTTCCGCGCGCGGCGACCGCGTCGACGATGGGCCTGACCTTGGGGACGACGGTGTCGACGTCGACACCGCCGCGCGGCAGTGCCGAGCGCAGGCGGGCCGCCGACAATGTCGTGCCGCGCAGATCGATGCGCCGCAGGAGCCCTGGCGATACATTCACGCTGACCATTGTCCCAGAGCTGCACAAATCGGTATCGGAGGCGTCATGTCCGAGCGGACACCCAGGAACACCCACCCGAACAACGCGCCCGGCGTGCCGATGATCTTCCCGCCGTGGTTCGAGAAACTGCAGATCAAGTACATCAACCCGTTGTTGCGGCCGCTGTCGAAGAGGATGCCGGGACTCGGTGTGATCAAGCACCGAGGCCGCACCTCGGGTACGGACTACGAGACGATCGTCACGCCGTACCGCAAGGGCTCGGTGCTCGCGATCGGGCTGGCGCACGGCAAGACGAACTGGGTCAAAAACGTGCTGGCTGCCGGCGAGGCCGACATCCAGATCGGCCGCAGCACACTGCACCTGGTCCGGCCGCGGGTGTTGCCGGCCGGCACCGAGGATCCGTCGCTGCCGCGGGTGGCGCAGATGCTGGCGAAACGGTCGGGGGTTTTCGTCGCCGATATCGCTTGACCGGACCTGCCACACTCGATCCCATGACGTGGCAGATGTGGCTGGCGTTCGTCGGCGCGGCGGTCGCGATCGCAGTGTCGCCGGGTGCCGGGGCTGTTCAGTCGATGGCCACCGGCATGGCGCACGGCGTCAAGCGGGGCTATTGGAGCATCGCCGGCCTCGAGGTGGGCCTGATGCTGCAGCTGACCCTGGTCGCGATCGGCCTCGGCGCGGCGGTGGCCAACTCGGTCCTCGCCTTCACCGTCATCAAGTGGATCGGGGTCGCATACCTGATCTATCTGGCGGTGCGGCAGTGGCGCAGTGCGGCCGTCGACCTGAGCGCGCAGGTGGACCGAGCGGTCCCGGGCGGACGCAGGTCGCTGCTGGTGCGGGGCTTTTTGGTCAACGCGACCAACCCGAAGGGTCTGCTGTTCTTTCTCGCCGTCATGCCGCAGTTTGTGGTGCCGACCGCGCCGCTGCTGCCGCAGTACATCGCGATCGGCGTGACGATGGTCGCCGTCGACATGGTGGTGATGGGCCTCTACAGCGGACTGGCCGTGCGCCTGCTGGCCTGGCTGCGCACCCCGCGTCAGCAGACCCTGCTCAACCGGTTGTTCTCCGGGCTGTTCGCCGGCGCCGCCGTGGTGCTGTCGCTGCTGCGGCGCGGGCCGGCGCCGGCCTGACCGCTATCGGCAGCGGCCGCTGATCGCGGTGCTGGCCGCCTCGGCGTCCTGCAGCCGCGCCGCCTGCGCCGGATCGTCGTTCGGCACACCTGCGGTGGCCGCGGCGCCGATGTCCATCAACTGGTCGGCGAACCGGCGCACCTCCCCAGCCAGGTCACCGGGGGTCGCCGGGTCCAGCCGCGCCAGCAGGTACTGCCCGCCGTCGAACAGCGACACCCGGGCGTTGGCCGCGGCCGCCAGCGCACCGGCGATGTCGTCCGGCGCTTCGACGTTGGTGTTGGTCGCGACGCCGGTACGCACGGTGTGGAACGCCGCGCAGATCCCCGCCGTGGCCTCGGCGCGCTGCTGGTCGGTGTAGTCGGGACCGGAGTCGACGGTGCGCAGCAGTGCCCACACCGCGACCCCCAGAGCCAGCACCGCAGTGGTGAGTGCGAACATCGCGACGGCCGGCGACACCTTCATGGTCTACAGATCCAACCCGAGATCGAGCACCCGCACCGAGTGGGTCAGCGCGCCGACCGCCAGATAATCCACGCCGGTGCCGGCGTAGTCGGCGGCGTTCTCCAAGGCCAGACCGCCCGAGGACTCCAGCTTGGTGCGCGGTGAGCGTGCGTCACGGCGCTGCACCGCGATCTGTGTCTGCCACACCGGGAAATTGTCGAGCAGCACCAGTTCCACATCCTCGGCGAGCACCTCGTCGAGCTGCTCCAGCGAGTCCACCTCCACCTCACACGGCAGATCCGGTGCCGCCGAACGTACTTGGCGCAGCGCAGCGACGACCGAACCGGCGGCGGCGACGTGATTGTCCTTGATCAACGCGGCGTCCCCCAGGCCCAGCCGGTGATTGGTGCCGCCGCCCACCCGTACCGCATACTTCTGCAGCGCCCGCAGGCCGGGCAGCGTCTTGCGGGTGTCGCGGATCTGCGCTCTGGTGCCGGACACCGCCTCGACCCAGGCCGCCGTGGCGGTCGCGACGCCGGACAGATGGCACACCAGGTTCAGCATCGTGCGCTCCGCTGTGAGCAGGCCCTGCGTGGGCCCCTCCACGGCGAGCGCGACCTCGCCGGAGTCCAGCCGGGTGCCGTCGGTGACCCGGTGTTTTACCTGGTACCCGCCGGCGCCGAGCACTTCGTCGAGCACCAGCAGCGCCAGGTCGAGGCCGGCAACCACACCAGGTTCGCGGGGCACCATCGACGCGGTGGTGCGCGCCTCGCCGGGCACGGTGGCCAGTGTCGTCACGTCGGGTCCGTAGCGCAGGTCCTCGTCGAGCGCGCGCACGATCACGGCGCGAGCCTCGGTGAGCTCGGTGTCGGTGAGCGTCATCGGCATCCCACCGCCACCGCGGCCCGGGCCGCCCCGCCTACCGAGGCGACCGCCTCCGGATCCGGGTCGGGGAAGTCCGAACGGTGGTGGCAGCCAAGGGTTTCGGCGCGCGCCAGGGCCGAGGCCGCCACCGCGCCGGCGACCGCGGTCAACGCCGCGTCCTCGAAGTCCGCCCGCGACCGAAGCGCGCGCGGCGTCGCCGTATCGAGCCGGCGGATCAGCTCCCTCAGCCCGTCACCGTGGCGCACCACCGACGCGTGCCGGGTCATCACCCGCTGCAGCTCGGCGCGCGCCAGGACGGGCCGGATGGCCGGGGCGGGATCCATCACCCGGCTGGGCCCGACCGCCTCGGCGTGGGTGGCCGCCGCCTGACCGGCGCGCCCGCCGACGACCAACCCCTCCAGCAGGCTGTTGGAGGCGAGCCGATTGGCGCCGTGCATGCCGGTGCGAGCGACCTCGCCGGCGGCGAAGAGCCCTGGGAGTTGCGTGCGCCCCTGCACGTCGGTGACCACGCCGCCGCAGCTGTAATGGGCACCGGGCACCACCGGGATCGGCTGCCGGACCGGATCGACTCCCGCCTGCAGGCACGCCCGGTAGACGGTCGGGAACCGCGTCGTGACATCGGCCACCTCCCGCGCGTCGAGATAGACACACGGATTTCCAGTCTCGGACAACCGCGCCTCGATTGCCGCCGTCACCACGTCACGCGGCGCCAGGTCCCCCATCGGGTGCACCCCTGCTGTCACTGAACGCCCCCGGGCGTCAATCAGTTTCGCCCCTTCGCCGCGCAGGGCCTCGGTGATCAGCGGACGCCGACCACCGCCCGGGCCGGTGTAGAGCATGGTCGGATGGAACTGGATGAACTCGAGGTCGGCGACCGGCACGCCGGCCCACAGGGCGAGCGCGACGCCGTCACCGGTCGAGCCGTCGGGGTTCGTGGTGGCCGAGTACAGGTGCCCCAGACCGCCCGTCGCAAGAATCACCGACGGCGCGTACACGACGCCGAACCCGTCGGGGCTGAGCACCGACACCCCGGCCACCGCGTTGTCGTCGACCACCAGGTCCAACGCGACGTGGTTGCGACGGATGTCCAGTGTCGAGGCCGCGTAGTCGAGCGCACGCTGCACCTCGGCACCCGTGGCGTCGCCTCCCGAGTGGATGATGCGCCGCCGGGTGTGGCCGCCCTCGCGGGTCAGCGCCCACCGCCCGGGGGTCGTCTCGTCGAAACGGGCGCCGGCATCCACCAGGTCGGAGACCGCGCGAGAGCCGTCGGCGACGATCGAGCGGACCGTTTCGGGATCACACAGCCCGGCGCCGGCGGCCAGCGTGTCGGCCACGTGGGCGTCGACCGAGTCGCCGTCTGCCCGCAGGGCGTCGGGGAGGACGACCGCGATCCCGCCCTGGGCGTAGAAGGTGGCTGTCTCACCGGCCTTGCTCAGGAGCACAACCTTGCGGCCGCGGCGGTGCGCCGCCAGTGCGGCGGCGAGCCCGGCAACCCCGGTGCCGACGATGACGACGTCGGCGCGCTGGCGCCACACGCCTGCCCCGCCGCACCCCGGCGCGGTCATTCCCCGCCGCCGGGCTGCCCGATCTCGATCATCCGTTGCACACTGGCGCGCGCCAGCCGGGCGGTGTCGAGATCGACATGGACCTCGTCGGCCCCCTCGACCAGGCAGCGCAGCATCGCAGCGGGGGTGATCATCTTCATGTACCGGCACGACGCACGGTCGTTGACGGCCTTGAAGTCGACGTCGGGTGCGGCGCGCCGCAACTGGTGCAGCATGCCGACCTCGGTGGCCACCAGCACCTGGCGGGCCCCGGTCTCGCGGGCGGCGTCGAGCATGCCACCGGTGGACAGGATCTTGACCCGATCCTCGGGGAAGGCGCCCTCGCCGGCGAGGTAGAGAGCCGAAGTGGCGCAACCACATTCAGGATGGACGAACAGCTCGGCATCGGGATGGCTGCGCGCCTGGTCGGCGAGTTCGTCACCGTTGATACCGGCGTGCACATGGCATTCGCCGGCCCACACGTGCAGGTTCTTGCGGCCGGTCATCCGCCGGACGTGCGCGCCGAGGAACTGGTCGGGGCAGAACAGCACCTCGCGCTCCTCGGGAATCGAGGCCACGACCTCTACGGCGTTCGAAGACGTGCAGCAGATGTCGGTCTCGGCCTTCACCGCGGCGGTGGTGTTGACGTAGGACACCACCACCGCACCGGGGTGCTCGGCCTTCCACGCCCGCAGTTCCTCGGCGGTGATCGAGTCGGCCAGCGAGCACCCGGCCCGCTGATCCGGGATCAAGACCGTCTTCTCCGGCGAGAGGATCTTGGCCGTCTCGGCCATGAAATGGACGCCGGCGAACACGATGGTGTCCTCGGGGGCCTCCGCGGCGATCCGCGACAGCGCGAGCGAATCGCCCACGTGGTCGGCGACGTCCTGGATTGCGGGCAGCTGGTAGTTGTGCGCCAGCAGCGTCGCGCCCCGCAGATCGAGGAGACGGCGCACTTCGGCGGCCCACGCCTCGTCCCCGTCGACGCCCGAGAAACCGTCCGGGCCGTCCACGATGCGGTCCGTCAGTTCCGCGTCAAGCCTTCCAGCGAGCACCGTCATCGCTGACTCCTTCACGTCATCGAGGTTTTCGACTTACAATCGAAAACATGGCTCATACTAGCACCGAGCACGAGGTACTCGCCGCGGTGTTCCAGGTGCGGCAAGGTCAATCACCGGCCACCAGCGGTAAACCCGCACTTCACGTGCTGCTGTGGGAACGTGGCCTGGGTCCGGAGAAGGGCCGCTGGGCGTTACCCGGTGGCCGCCTCGGCCCGGACGAGGACCTGACGAGTTCGGTTCGGCGTCAGCTCGCCGAGAAGGTGGATCTGCGTGAGCTGGCCCACCTGGAGCAGCTGGCCGTCTTCTCCGAACCGCAGCGCGTCCCCGGGCCGCGCACCATCGCCTCGACGTTCCTCGGCCTCGTACCCTCCCCCGCCACACCTGAGCTACCGCCGGACACCCGCTGGCACCCGGTCAGCGATCTGCCCGCAACGGCGTTCGACCACGGTCCGATGGTGGCCCACGCACACAACCGGCTGATCGCCAAGCTGTCCTACACGAACATCGGATTCGCCTTGGCGCCAGCGGAGTTCGCGTTGTCGACGCTCCGTGACATCTACAGCGCGGCACTCGGGCACCCGGTCGACGCGACAAACTTGCAACGCGTGCTGGAGCGCCGCCAGGTGATCACCCGCACCGGCACCACGGCCCGCTCCGGGCGCAGCGGCGGTCGCCCGGCCTCCCTCTACCGGTTCACCGACTCGCGATACCGCGTCACCGACGAGTTCGCCGCGTTGCGTCCGCCCGGGTGAGTCGACTGGCTTCTTAAGGCCTTCTTAAGTAAGAATGCCTAAATGGACGTGGGCAATGTGGCACGGTCGACCGACGCTGAATGGATCGGCCAACCGATTCATGAACCACTCCAGCCCAGGTCCCGGCCGACGATCCCGGCCGAGGATCCTTTCTACGAACCCCCGCAGGGCTTCGAACACGCCCGGCCCGGCACAGTGCTGCGTTCCCGCGACGTCGAGCTCGCGTTTCTCGGGGTGATACCTCAGAAATTCCACGCCACCCAGCTGCTCTACCGCACCACCGACCTCAACGGCGAGCCGCAGGCCACGGTGACGACCGTGGTGGCCCCGGCCGAGCGGACCTCCGAACGCCCCATGCCTATCGTGTCCTACCAGTGCGCCATCGACGCCGTGGCGGGACGATGTTTCCCGTCCTACGCGCTGCGGCGCGGCGCCAAGGCCATCGGCTCCGTCGCGCAGTTCGAGTTCCTGCTCGTCGCCGCCGCACTCGCCGAGGGGTGGGCGGTGTCGGTTCCCGACCACGAGGGCACCGCCGGCATGTGGGGCGCCCCGTTCGAGCCCGGCTACCACGTGCTCGACGGGGTCCGCGCGGCCGTCAACCACGCGCCGTTGGGGCTGTCCCAGGACGCCCCTGTGGGCCTGTGGGGCTACTCCGGTGGCGGACTGGCGTCGGCGTGGGCCGCCGAGGTCCAGGACAGCTACGCCCCCGACCTCAACGTGGTCGGCGCCGTCCTGGGCTCACCGGTCGGAGACCTCGGACACGCGTTCCGCCGCCTCAACGGCAGCATCTACTCGGGGCTGCCGGCCATGGTGGTGGCCGCGCTCACCCACATCTATCCCGACCTGAACCGCATTATCCAGCAGCACGCCACCGAGGACGGCAAGGCGATGCTCGCCCGCATCGAGAAGATGACCACCGCCCACGCCATGCTCAGCCTCGCCGGCAAGGACATGGCCCACATGATCGACCGTCCGCTCGAGGAGATCCTCCTCTCGCCCGAAGTCCAGCACGTGTTCGACAGCATCAAACTCGGCACCGCGGCGCCGAAGGTCCCGGTGCTGATCGTTCAGGCCGTCCACGACCGGATCATCTCGGTCGACGACATCGACGAGCTGACCGAGACCTACACCAGGGGCGGCGCGAGCGTCACCTACCATCGCGACGCACTCAGCGAACACCTGCTGCTGCACCCGATGTCGGCGCCGATGACTCTGCGCTGGTTGCGTGATCGCTTCGCCGGGCGGCCGTTGCGCACGCACATCTCGCGCACCAAGTGGCCGACGCTGCTGAACCCGTCGACCTACCGCGGCATGCTGACCCTCGGCAAGATCACGGCGCAGGTGATGTTGGGACGACGGGTGGAACGTCAGCCCCTGTCCCGGTTCGACCAGTAGTTCCGACGGGATATTCGACCGGCGGCCACGCTCCGAGATCGTCGCGCGGGGTGGCCACCGCGGCCAGCAGGTACACGATCGCGGCGACCGCCGCGGGATAGAGCAGCGTCACCGCGATCTGCAGCGGTGAGTGGCCGAAGAACACCGCCGGAGCTTCGGTGATGTAGTGCACCCGCTGCTGCTCGGAGACCGGCGCGGCGGCGAGGTCGATGCCGCCGTAGCGCAGATGCGCGAGCAGCGCGCCGACGCCGGTGGTGGTCGCCGCCGCGGCGACAGCACCGACCGCCAGGGCCGCGACCATGGCCGGTCCGCGATGCGCCCGCCACTGCCACACCAGCACCGCCGCCACGACGGCGAGCACCGAGAGCATGCCGACCACGAGGGCGGCCGAGGTGAACCAGTGGTCGGACTCGGCACCGAGCGCGGCCTTGATCCGGTCGCCGCTGCGGGTCAACGCGATCACCCCGTGGATCGGCGGTGCCAGCCAGGCCCACAGCGCGCCGACGACGATCCCGGACGCGGCGAGCCCCGCCACGACGGTCAGCATCGCCCGGGTACGGGAGACCGCCGGCGCGGCGGCCTGACCGGTCACCGGTACCGGTCCAGGTCGGTGGAGTCCACCAGCCCGTGCCGCGAGCATTTGGCCCACCAGCCGTCGGGGCGAACCTGAACGATCATCCGGCGGCCGCACGCGGCGCAGAACCGCGGCGGCTCCAGGCCCAGCTGGGCCGCGGTGGGGACCGCGCTGCCCGCCTGGGCGCCGGTGTAGACGTTGAACACGCCCGCGCCGACCGGCGCGGGGAGCTCTGTGCTGTCGGTGACCATCACCTGATCGGTTCTACCGTGCCGTCGGACTACAGCGTCGCGTTGAGCGCCTTGATCGGCATCTGCAGGTCGTCGAGCAGCTGGAGATCGGCCTCGGCGGGCCGGCCGAGCGTGGTCAGGTAATTGCCGACGATGACGGCGTTGATGCCGCCCAGGATGCCCTGCTTGGCGCCGAGGTCGCCCAGGGTGATCTCGCGACCACCGGCGAACCGCAGCATGGTGCGCGGCAGCGCCAGCCGGAACGCCGCGACGGCCTTGAGCGCCTCGGTGGCAGGCAGCACCTCGAGGTCACCGAACGGGGTGCCCGGCCGCGGGTTGAGGAAGTTCAGCGGGACCTCGTGCGGGTCGAGCTCGGCCAGGTTGGCGGCGAACTCGGCGCGCTGTTCGAGGGTCTCCCCCATGCCGAGGATGCCGCCGCAGCACACCTCCATGCCGGCTTCACGCACCATTTGCAGTGTGTCCCAACGCTCTTCCCAGGAGTGGGTGGTCACCACGTTGGTGAAGAACGACCGCGCGGTCTCGAGGTTGTGGTTGTAGCGGTGCACGCCCATTGCCGAGAGCCGCTCGACCTGGTCCTGAGTGAGCATGCCCAGCGAGCACGCGATCTGGATGTCGACCTCGTTGCGGATCGCCTCGATGCCGGCGGCGACCTGAGCGAGCAGCCGCTCATCGGGACCGCGGACGGCGGCGACAATGCAGAACTCGGTGGCCCCGGTCTTGGCGGTCTGCTTGGCGGCTTCGACCAGGCTCGGGATGTCGAGCCAGGCGCTGCGCACCGGCGAGGCGAAAAGGCCCGACTGCGAACAGAAGTGGCAGTCCTCGGGGCAGCCGCCGGTCTTGAGGCTGATGATGCCCTCGACCTCGACGTCGGGGCCGCACCACGCCATCCGCACCTCGTGGGCCAAAGCCAGTAAGTCGTCGAGTCGGTCATCCGGCAGCTGGAGCACCTGCAGCGTCTGGTCCTGATCGAGGCCTTCGCCGCGCTCCAGGACCTGCTCACGTGCCACTGCCAGAATGTCGGTCACCGAAAGCCCTCCGTCTGAATGGTGAACACGTCGGCCGGGCCGACAGTTGAACACGTCGGCCGGGCCGACAGTTGAACACCGTTCAGGTTAGGGTATCGCCGTGCAGCTCCACAAACGGGACGTGGTCGACGCGGCGACGTCACTGCTGGACGACTACGGGATCGCCGACCTGTCGATGCGGCGGCTGGCCCGTGAGCTCAATGTCTCCCCCGGCGCGCTCTACTGGCACTTCGCCGACAAGCAGCAGCTTCTCGGCGCGGTGGCCGACCGGATCCTGCAGCCTGTCGGCGAGGTCGGCGGTGACTGGCGCACCCGCGTCAGCACCGCCTGCGCAGCGCTGCGCGACGCCCTGCTCTCTCACACCGACGGGGCGGAGCTGGTGTCGGCCAGCTTCGCGGCCGGCCGGTCCGATGCCATGACGCACCTGCTGGGCCGTCTGGCCGAGGCGACGGCCGAGGCGGGCGTGGGCGCCGACCACGCCGAGCTGGCCGCCCGCACGGTCCTCTACTACGTGCTCGGCTTCACCGTCGACGAGCAGTCGCGCCTGCAGTGGGATGCCGCCGGGGCCGATGTGGTCGAGACCGTGTGGACCGAGGATCCCAGCGCCCGATTCAGGTTCGGCCTGCACCTGCTCCTCGACGGCATCGAGATGAATACCGCCGCGGGAACGGGTCTGACGCGGTACGACGCGGACCCGCCTTCCTGACTCACCGACACGTGTCGCTCTGCGTCATCGCAACCCGATCTCGACGCCGCTGCTGCCGCCCGGCCCTCGCTCAGATGCGATGCTCCACGCGGTCGTCACCGTTCCAGTGCCGCAGCCCGACCGCGGTCGCCTCGATGTCCCGGAAGAGACGGCGCAGCGCGAAGACTGTGGGTAGCCTCTCGACGGGTACCCGACGCGCCAGCGTGACGTGGGGTGTCCACCGGCCCGGATCGGAATGCGGCAGTGCACCTTCGGAGATGTGCGGCAGGCATACCCGGTAAACCTCGGCGTGCAGGCCGAGTAGTTCCCGGCTCGGCACCAGCAGGCGCACCAGCGTGACGGAGCGTCCGCCGCCGAAGACCATCGGCGCACCGATCACACAGCTCAGCGGGAACTGCTGGAGCAGCGGGCGCAGCGCATCGTCGGCGCCGGCGTCGATCTTGGTGGCGACGGTCAGTGTCACATGTGGCCGGTTCGTCGGCGAGCGGTGCCCGGACAAGCTGCGAACCCCGTTGCGGCCCAGTTCATCCCAGACTTCGCGCACCGCGACCTCGGTCCCGGCGTCGAACAGCAGCTCGACGGAGTGCACCATCAGGCCACCAGGCTCTGGACCCAGCTCCGGTCGAATGCGTCCGCGCTCAGACGCTCGAAATCCGCGGGTCCGAGCGACCCGGCACCGGCGGGCAAGGCCGCGCGGACAGGGCCCAGACGGGCCAGCGCGTCGCGGTTGTCGATCTCGGCGACACCGGGTTGGGCCGGCCACGCGCCGATCACCAGGCCGGCGCTCGGAATCTGCCGGTGCGCCAAGGCTTCCAGTGTCAGGACGGTGTGGTTCAGCGTGCCCAGACCCGGCGCCACGACGGTCAGCACCGGTGCGCCGAGGTCGGCGGCGACGTCGCGCAGCGTCGTGCCGTCGGCACCGATCTCCACCAGCAGTCCGCCCGCGCCCTCGACCAGGGTGAGCCGGCCCGGACCGTCCGCGGCGGCGACGAGGTCCAGGATCTGAGAGCGGGTGGGCAGTTCGGCGCCGACCCGCTGCGCGGCGGCCAGCGGCGCGAGAGGTTCGGGGAACTTCGCCAGTGGATACAGTTCACCGATCCCGGCGAGTCGAGCCACCTCGGCGAGGTCGTCGTCGCCGTCCTGGGTGCCGGTCTGCACCGGTTTACACACCGCGACCTCGACACCGGCCAGGCGCGCATGACACGCCAACGCAGCGGTGGCGACCGTCTTGCCGATGCCGGTCCCGGTTCCGGTGACGACCAGGACGCTCACCGGGCGCCCAGCACATGGGTGAGGACGTCGCGAGCCAGGGTCATCTCGTCGTCGGTCAGCGATGCGCGCGCGGTCAACCGCAGCCGGGAGGTACCCGCGGGCACCGTCGGGGGGCGGAAGCAACCGACACGTACCCCGTGTTCGAGACAGGCCGCGGCCGCGCCGAAGGCGACCTCTGGCTCGCCGAGGATCACCGACACCACGGCCGAGGTGGGCACCTCCGGCACGCCACAGAGTGTGGCGAGCGTCGCGGCGTGGTCGAGGACGCGTTGGGCCCGCCAGGGTTCCTCGATCAGCACCTGCAGCGCGGCGTGGGCGGCGCCGACCGCGGCGGGTGCCAGACCGGTGTCGAAGATGAAGGGACGGGCCGCGTCGACGAGATGTGCGCGCACCGCGGCGGGCCCCAGCACCACCCCGCCCTGACTGCCCAGCGCCTTCGACAGCGTGGTGGTCATCACGATATCGGGCGCACCTGCCAATCCGACCTCGTCGATCAGTCCGCGACCGCCCGCCCCGCGCACACCGAGCCCGTGCGCCTCGTCCACGATGAGCAGCGCGCCGTACCGGCGGCAGGCGGCGTGCAGGGCGCGCAGCGGCGCGAGGTCGCCGTCGGCGGAGAACACCGAGTCGGTGACCACGACGGCGCGCTCCTCGGAGCGGTCGGCCAGCGCCTGCTCGACGGCGGCGGCGTCGTTGTGCGGTGTGACCACGACGCGGGCCCGTGAGAGCCGGCAGGCGTCCACCAGTGAGGCGTGCGTCAACGCGTCGGACACGAGCAGCGAGCCGGGACCCGACAGGGCGACGACGGCACCCAGGTTGGCGGTGTACCCGGCCGAGAACACCAGCGCGGACTCGGCGCCGACGAACCTCGCGAGCGCGTCCTCGAACTCCTCGTGTAGCTCGGTGTTGCCGGTCACCAGGCGGGAGCCGGTCGAACCGGCGCCCCAGGTGCGCAACGCCGCGACACCGCCGTCGATGACGCGGGGGTGCTGGGAGAGACCGAGGTAGTCGTTGGAGGCCAGGTCCAGTTCGGCGCCCACCGGCGCGCGGGTGCGAAGGGAGCGCCGCAGTCCGGCGGCACGCCGCTGCGCCTCGACCTCGTCGAGCCAGGCCAACGGCGAAAGGTCTACGCGCGTCACGGTGCTCCTCGGCGGGCCGGCAGTTGAACACGCCGGCGGGCCGGCAGTTGAACACCGTTCAGGTTAGTGCACGCGCGACCTCGACCATCGCCGAGGTGATCTGCGCGATCTCCGCGGGGGTGCAGATGTAGGGCGGCATCACGTAGATCAGGTTGCGGAACGGCCGGAGCCAGACTCCGTGCTCGATCGCCACCGGGGTGGCTACCGCCAGGTCCACCGGCCGGTCGAGCTCGATCACGCCGATCGCGCCGAGTACGCGGACGCCGGCGACGTTGGCAAGCGCCGCCGCCGGCGCCAGACCTTCGCGCAGTCCTTCCTCTATACCGCGCACCTGCGCCTGCCAGTCCGTGGACAGCAACAACTCCACCGACGCCACGCTCACCGCGCAGGCCAGCGCGTTCGCCATGAACGTCGGGCCGTGCATCAGCGCCCCCGGCGGGTTGGTGCTGATGGTCTCGGCGACGTCGCGGGTGCACAGGGTGGCGGCCAGCGTCAGGTATCCGCCGGTCAGAGCCTTGCCCACGCACATGATGTCCGGGCACACCCCCGCGTGATCGGCGGCGAACATCGCGCCGGTCCTGCCGAAGCCGGTGGCGATCTCGTCGAAGATCAGCAGTACGCCGTGCTCATCGCACAGGCGGCGCAGCTCCGCCAGGTAGCGGGGGTCGTGGAACCGCATCCCACCGGCGCCCTGCACGACGGGTTCGACGATGACCGCCGCGAGCTCGTGCGCGTGGGCGGCGAGCTGCGCGGCGAACGCGTCGACGTAGTCGGGGTCGTAGCCGGCGGGCACCGGCGGAGCGAACACCTGGTCGGCGAGCAGCGAGTTCTGCCCCGTCCACAGCTCGTGCATGCCGCCCTGCGGGTCACACACACTCATCGGAGTGAAGGTGTCACCGTGATAGCCGCCGCGCCAGGTCATCAACCGGCTCTTGCCGACGTGGCCGGTACTGCGCCAGTACTGCAGCGCCATCTTGACCGCCACCTCGACCGACACCGACCCGGAGTCGCTGAAGAAGACGGTCTCCAGGGCCGCCGGGGTGATGTCGACCAGCAGTTGGGCCAGCCGCGCAGCGGGTTCGTGGGTCAATCCCCCGAACATCACGTGATTCATCGTCGCGAGTTGCCGGGTGATCGCCGCATCCAGCACGGGGTGGCCGTGCCCGTGCACCGCCGTCCACCACGAGGCCATCGCGTCGAGAACCCGGACCTCACGGCCCTGATGGACCAGCGTCAACCACGCTCCGCGGGCGCCTACCGCGACCACCGGTGCGAGCGCGTCGGCGCCGATGGGGCTGTACGGATGCCAGATGTGAGCGGCGTCAATGGCGCTGATCTCGATAGGCGTCAACGCAGGCACCTTCGGTAGATTAGCCGTCGACCATGATGACCCTCGCCCCCGCCCGGCCGGCGCCCCCCACCGCCCCGGGCCCGAATCAGGCTGCGCGCACGGCGCGCGGCTCCGGCATGGGCACCCGCAACTCAGGCTTCTACCGGCACGACCTGGACGGTCTGCGCGGGGTCGCCATCGCCCTGGTGGCGGTGTTCCACGTGTGGTTCGGACGGGTCTCAGGCGGCGTCGACGTGTTCCTCGTCTTGTCCGGCTTCTTCTTCGGTGGCCGGCTGCTACGCGGAGCGCTGACGCCGGGGGTGTCGCTGCGTCCGGTGCCCGAGGTCACCCGGCTGGTCCGGCGGTTGCTGCCCGCCCTGGTCGTGGTGCTGGCGGTGTCGGCGGTGCTGACCATCCTGAT
The DNA here is from genome assembly GCF_025263565.1 of Mycobacterium sp. SMC-8. Lineage (NCBI taxonomy): Bacteria > Bacillati > Actinomycetota > Actinomycetes > Mycobacteriales > Mycobacteriaceae > Mycobacterium > Mycobacterium sp. SMC-8. The sequence goes on along the minus strand of NZ_CP079865.1, from coordinate 4,440,185 downwards.
CCAGCCCTCCACCCGGTGGGAGACCTTCGCCGACCAGAGCCTGGCCAGCCTCGGCTACTACCAGAACTGGGAGCTGGCCCGCACGGCCTCGGACTACCTGCGCGCCGGCGAGACGGTCAGCCCGCTGCAGCACATCTGGTCGATGTCTGTGCAGGGCCAGTTCTACATCGCGTTCCTTGCGCTGATCATGGTGTCGGCGTGGGTGTTTCGGCGGCTGTTCGGCCGGCACGCGCGGGCCGCGTTCGTCGTGCTGCTCATCGCGCTGACCGTCGCGTCGTTCGTCTACGCGATCCACGCGCACACCGCCGACCAGGCCACGGCCTATTACGACAGCTTCGCGCGCGCCTGGGAACTGCTACTCGGGGCGCTGATCGGTGCGGTGGTGCCCTACGTGCGCTGCCCGATGTGGCTGCGCACGCTGCTGGCGGTCGTCGCCCTCGGCGCGATCCTGTCCTGCGGCGCGCTGATCGACGGGGTACGCGAATTCCCTGGGCCGTGGGCGCTGGTGCCGGTCGGGGCGACCGTGCTGTTCATCCTCACCGCCGCCAACCGGTACGCCGATCCGCACACCAAGGGCCGTATCCCGGCGCCGAACCGACTACTGGCCTCGAAACCGTTCGTGGCACTGGGCGCGATGGCCTACTCGCTGTACCTGTGGCACTGGCCGCTGCTGATCTTCTACCTGGCCCAGACGGGCGGTACGCGGGTCACCTTCCTTGAGGGTGCAGGCATCCTGGCGGTCTCGGGTGTGCTCGCGTGGCTGACCACCCGCTTCGTCGAGGAGCCCCTGCGCGCCCGCGGTACGGCGGCGGCCACCGCGCCGATCACCAAGGTTCCGCTCACGGCGCGGCTGCGCCGCCCGACGATCGTGCTGGGCTCCACCGTCGCACTGCTCGGCGTGGCTCTGACGGCGACGTCGTTCACCTGGCGTGAGCACGTCACGGTGTTACGCGCCCACGGCGAGGAACTGGCCGCGCTGCCGCTGCGGGACTACCCGGGAGCACTGGCGCTGGTCAACAACGCCCGCGTGCCGACCCTGCCGATGCGTCCGACGGCACTGGAGGCCAAAAACGACATCCCGCAATCCACCCTGGACGGGTGCATCAGCGACTTCGACAACGTCGGCGTCATCAACTGCACCTACGGTGACCCGTCGGCCTCCCGGACCATCGCGTTGGCCGGCGGCTCGCACGCCGAGCACTGGATCACCGCGCTGGACCTGCTGGGGCGTACCCACCACTTCAAGGTCGTCACCTACTTGAAGATGGGCTGCCCGCTGACGACAGAGGAAATGCCCCTGGTGATGGGCAACAACGATCCCTATCCCAAGTGCCGCCAGTGGAACGACCGGGTGCTGCCGAAGATCATCGCCAACAAGCCGGATTTCGTGTTCACCACGTCCACCCGGCCGTGGAACATCAAACCGGGCGACGTGATGCCATCGAGCTATCTCGGTATCTGGAAAGCGTTCTCGCAACACAAGATTCCGGTTCTGGCCATGCGTGACACCCCGTGGATGGTGCGGGACGGTGAACCGTTCTTCCCGTCGGACTGCCTCGCCGACGGCGGCGACGCCGTGTCGTGCGGCATCGAGCGCTCCGAAGTACTGTCGGATCGCAACCCGACGCTGGACTATGTCAAACGCTTTCCGCTGCTCAAGCCGCTCGACATGAGCGATGCGGTGTGTCGCGCCGACTACTGCCGGGCTGTGGAGGGCAACGTCTTGCTGTATCACGACGCGCACCACATCTCGTCGACGTACATGCGCACGATGACCGCCGAACTCGGCCGCCAGATCGCCGCCGCCACCGGATGGTGGTCCGACTGATGGCCTCGGCCGAGGGTTCGTCTGTCTACGCGGTCTGGCCCGGAAGCCCGTACCCGCTCGGCGCCACCTACGACGGTGCCGGAACCAACTTCTCGCTGTTCTCGGAAGTCGCCGAACGGGTCGAACTGTGCCTGATCGGCAAGGACGGCAGCGAAGAGCGGGTGAACCTCGACGAGGTCGACGGGTACGTCTGGCACTGCTACCTGCCCACCATCACCCCGGGCCAGCGGTACGGGTTCCGGGTATACGGCCCGTGGGATCCCGGCGCCGGACACCGGTGCGATCCGAGCAAGCTGCTGCTTGACCCGTACGGCAAGTCGTTCCACGGCGACTTCCGGTTCTCGCAGGCGCTGTACTCGTTCGATCTGGAGGCCGACGACCCAGCCAGCGGCGGAGTCCCCCCGCGCATCGACTCACTCGGTCACACCATGACCAGCGTGGTGATCAACCCGTTCTTCCAGTGGGGTTCGGACCGGCCGCCGCGCACCCCCTACCACGAGACCGTGATCTACGAAGCGCACGTCAAGGGGATGACGCAAACACATCCCGGGGTTCCCGACGAACTGCGCGGCACCTACGCCGGCCTCGCCCACCCGGCGATCATCGACCACCTGAAGTCACTGAACGTCACCGCGATCGAACTGATGCCGGTGCACCAGTTCATGCATGACCACCGACTGCTCGATCTCGGACTGCGAAACTACTGGGGTTACAACACCTTCGGGTTCTTCGCCCCGCACAACCAGTACGCCGCCACCCGCAGCGCCGGCGGTGCGGTAGCCGAGTTCAAGACCATGGTGCGCGCGTTCCACGAAGCCGGGATCGAGGTGATCCTCGACGTGGTCTACAACCACACCGCCGAAGGCAATCATCTCGGGCCGACGGTCAACTTCCGCGGAATCGACAATGCCGCGTACTACCGTCTGCTCGACGGCGACCTGCGCTACTACAAGGACTTCACCGGCACCGGTAACAGCCTCAACGCCCGGCACCCGCACACCCTGCAGTTGATCATGGATTCCCTGCGGTACTGGGTGCTGGACATGCACGTCGACGGGTTCCGCTTCGACCTGGCCTCCACGCTCGCCCGCGAATTCTACGACGTCGACCGCCTCTCGGCGTTCTTCGACATCATCCAGCAGGACCCGGTGATCAGTCAGGTCAAGTTGATCGCCGAGCCGTGGGACGTCGGCGAAGGCGGCTATCAGGTCGGTAATTTCCCAGGTTTGTGGACCGAATGGAACGGGAAGTATCGCGACACTGTGCGTGATTACTGGCGGGGAGAGCCCGCAACCCTAGGAGAGTTCGCGTCCCGGCTGACCGGGTCGTCAGACCTGTACGAGGCCACCGGCCGACGGCCAAGTGCCAGCATCAATTTCGTCACCTGCCACGACGGGTTCACCCTCAACGACCTCGTGTCCTACAACGAGAAGCACAACGAGGCCAACGGTGAGGACAACCGCGACGGGGAGAGCCACAACCGCTCGTGGAACTGCGGAGTCGAAGGCCCGACCGACGACCCGGAGATCCTCGCGCTGCGCGGTAAGCAGATGCGCAACATCCTGGCCACGCTGATGTTGTCGCAGGGCACCCCGATGCTCGCGCACGGCGACGAGATGGGCCGCACCCAGCAGGGCAACAACAATGTGTACTGCCAGGACTCCGAGCTGTCCTGGATGGACTGGTCGCTGTGTGAGAAGAACGCCGACCTGCTGGAATTCACCCGCAAGGTGATCAAGTTCCGCACCGACCACCCGGTGTTCCGCCGCCGCCGGTTCTTCGAGGGCAAACCGCTGCGCACCGGGGAACAGATCCGCGACATTGCGTGGCTGAACCCGTCGGGCTCCGAGATGACCCAGCAAGACTGGGGCTCGGGCTTCCAGTGCGTGTCGGTGTTCCTCAACGGCGACGCGATCCCGGCGCCCGACGAGCGTGGCGAGCGGGTCGCCGACGATTCATTCCTGCTGTGCTTCAACGCCCACGACCAGGCGCTGGAGTTCGTGGTACCCGGCGGCGACTACGCCAACGAGTGGGCCGGCGCGATCGACACCGCCGACCCGCAGGGCGTGAGCACGCTGGAAGTGGTTGCCGGGCAGACGGTCTCGGTGGAACCGCGCTCGCTTCTCGTCCTGCGTAAGACGGCCTGACATGGCCGTGCTCTCGACCTACCGGCTGCAGATGCGCGGACCGGCCAGCGGCGAGGCGTTCACCTTCGCCGACGCCGAGAACCTCATCGACTACCTTGCCGACCTCGGGGTCTCCCACCTGTACCTGTCACCGATCCTGACGGCCGGAGAAGGCTCCACCCACGGATACGACGTGACCGACCCGACGACGATCTCCGCCGAACTCGGTGGCGCCGAAGGGTTCGAACGCCTGGTGCAGCGGGCGCGTGCGGCAGGGCTCGGGGTCGTGGTTGACATCGTGCCCAACCACGTCGGCGTGGAGGTACCCGAGCAGAACGCGTGGTGGTGGGATCTGCTGACCCACGGCCGCGAATCGCAGTACAGCTCCTACTTCGACATCGACTGGACCTTGGACCCCGACGGCCGAATCGTGTTGCCGGTGCTCGGATCCGACGACGACGTCGCGGATCTGACCGTCGACGGCGGCGTGCTGCGCCTCGGTGACCGGACCTGGCCGATCGCACCGGGCACCGGCAACGGCACGGGTGCGCAGGTACACGACCGGCAGCACTACAAGCTGACCGGCTGGCGCAACAACGTGTGCGGCTACCGTCGGTTCTTCTCGATCACCTCGCTGGCCGGACTGCGCCAGGAGGACCGTGCGGTCTTCGACGCCACGCACGCCGAGGTCAAGCGGTGGTTCGATGAAGGCGTGGTCGACGGAATCCGTATCGATCATCCGGATGGATTGTCCGATCCCGCAGGTTATCTCGACTGGCTACGGGAGCTGGCCGGACCGCAGGCATGGATCGTGATCGAGAAGATCCTCGCGGTCGACGAGGCGCTGGACACTGGGCTGCCCGTCGCGGGGACCACCGGCTACGACGCATTGCGCGAGAGCGGCGGGGTGTTCATCGACCCGTCCGGGGCGCAGGCGCTGACCGAACTGGTCGAGTCTGCGGGGGTGGACCACGCCGCGGCTCACGCACACGCGCGTGCACTGAAGGTGCAGGCCGTCACGGTCACGCTCGCCAGTGAGCTCGCCCGGCTGCGCCGGACCGTCGCCGCCGCCGTGGGCCGCGACCACGACCGCCTGCCCGAGTCGATCGCCGCGCTGCTCAGCCACGTCGGCGTCTACCGGTCCGACTACCGGGCGCTGTCGGGCGTGCTGCCGCTGGCCATCGCCGAAACCGCCTCCGCCCAACCAGATCTGGCCGAGCCGCTGGCGCTGCTCGCCACCGCACTGCCCCATCGCGAGGTCGAGGTGCGGCTGCAGCAGCTCTGCGGCGCCGCCACCGCGAAGTCGATGGAGGACTGCTTGTTCTACCGCGACGCCCGGCTGGTGTCGCTCAACGAGGTCGGCGGCGAGCCGGACCGTTTCGGGGTCAGTGTCGCCGAGTTCCACCAGCGCGCCTCGGTGCGCGCCGCGCTGTGGCCGCAGGCCATGACGACGCTGACCACCCACGACACCAAACGCGGCGAAGACGTCCGCGCCCGCATCGGGGTGCTGTCCCAGGTGCCGTCGCTGTGGTCCGAACTCGTGCAGGGCTGGCAGCGCAGTGCTCCCCCGCCGGACCCGGTGACCGGCCTTTTCCTGTGGCAGAACGTCTTCGGAGTCTGGCCCGCCGACGGCAACGTCACGGACTCGTTGCGGCAACGCCTGCACGGTTACACGGAGAAGGCGATCCGCGAGGCAGCGCTGCACACGTCGTGGAACGATCCCGACGAATCGTTCGAACGTGCCGTACACGACTGGTTGGACACCGTCATCGACGGTCCGATCGGGCTCGAGATGAGTGCACTGGTGGCCCGCCTCGACATCCACGGCCGCAACGACGCCCTGGGCCAGAAGCTGATCGCGCTGACCGCCCCCGGCATCCCGGACGTCTATCAGGGCACCGAGCTGTGGGAGGACAGCCTCGTCGACCCGGACAACCGGCGTCCGGTGGACTATGACGCCCGGCGTCAGGCGCTGGCCGCCGGAGACCATCCGAAGATCCGGGTGGTGCGCGCGGCCCTGCGCCTGCGCCGCGAACGCCCCGAAACGTTCCTGTCCGGCCGGTACCGCCCGTTGCTCGCCGACGGCGGCGCCGCAGAGCACGTCGTCTCCTTCCAGCGCGGCGACGACGTCGTGGTTGCGGCCGGCCGCTGGACGGCACGCCTGGAGGAGACCGGTTGGGGCGACACCGCCCTGACACTTCCCGACGGGACCTGGACCGACCGCCTGACCGGCGCAACGCACCGGGGCTCAGTGCCCGCCGCGACGTTGTTCACCGCCCTTCCCGTGGCTCTGCTGGTGCGTGACGATGCCTGACCACGAATTCCGCGTGTGGGCGCCGCGTCCCGAACGGGTGCAGCTCGACGTCGACGGCACGCTGCACCCGATGCGCCGCGGCGAGGACGGTTGGTGGCGCGCCGTCGTCGACGCCGCCCAGGATGCGCGGTACGGCTTCGTGCTCGACGACGACCCCAAGGTGCTGCCCGATCCTCGCTCCCCCCGGCAACCCGACGGGGTGCACGAACGCTCACAGCTGTGGCGGTCCGCTCCCGACGCGCCCAGCGATGCCGGATGGCAGGGCCGCGCGATCGAAGGCGCGGTGATCTACGAGTTGCACGTCGGCACCTTCACCCCCGAAGGCACCTTCGACTCGGCGATCAGCAGACTGGACCACCTGGTCGATCTCGGTGTCGACTTCGTCGAGCTCATGCCGGTCAACGCTTTCGGCGGCACCCACGGCTGGGGCTACGACGGCGTGCTGTGGTACGCGGTGCACGAGCCCTACGGCGGTCCTGACGGCCTGATCCGCTTCATCGACGCCTGCCATGCCCGCGGGCTGGGGGTGCTGATCGACGCGGTGTTCAACCATCTCGGCCCCTCCGGCAACTACCTGCCGAAATTCGGGCCATACCTGTCGAGCGGCTCCAACCCGTGGGGCGAGTCGATCAACATCGCCGACGCCGGGGCCGACGAGGTGAGGCGCTACATTCTGGACTGCGCGCTGCGCTGGATGCGCGAATTCCACGCCGACGGACTGCGGCTGGACGCCGTGCACGCGCTCGTCGACACCACCGCGATCCACATCCTCGAGGAGCTGTCAGCCGAAACCGACGCTCTGGCAGCTGAACTCGGCCGGCCGCTGTCGCTGGTGGCCGAGAGCGACATGAACGACCCGCGGTTGATCACCCCGCGTGACCGGGGCGGCCTGGGCATGACCGCGCAGTGGGACGACGACATCCACCACGCGATCCACACCGCGGTGTCCGGCGAGCGTCAGGGCTACTACGGTGACTTCGGCAGCCTGAAGACACTGGCCCAGACGCTGCGGCACGGGTATTTCCACGCCGGCACCTTCTCGTCGTTCCGCCGTCGCCGGCACGGCCGGCCGCTCGACACCTCCGAGATCCCGGCCACCCGCCTGCTGGCCTACACACTCACCCACGACCAGGTGGGCAACCGGGCGATCGGCGACCGGCCGTCGCAGAACCTGACCACCGGACAGCTGGCCGTCAAGGCTGCCCTCGCGCTGGGATCCCCCTACACCGCAATGCTTTTCATGGGCGAGGAGTGGGGGTCTTCGTCACCGTTCCAGTTCTTCAGCTCGCATCCCGAGCCCGAGCTGGCGCGGGCGACCGCCGAGGGCCGCAAGCGGGAGTTCGCCGAACACGGTTGGGACGCCGACGAAATCCCGGATCCTCAGGATCCGGCGACCTTCGAGCGGTCGAAGCTGAAGTGGGACGAGCGCGGCACCGGCGAGCACGCGCGCCTGCTGGAGTTCTACCGCGGACTGATCGCGCTGCGGCACCGTGAACCCGACATGGCCGACCCGTGGCTGGACCATCTGGATATCGACTATGACGAGGCCGCCCGCTGGTTCGTGATGCATCGCGGAGCGCTCGCGGTGGTGTGCAACCTCGGAGCGGACCCCGTCGAGGTCCCGGTGGCGGGCGAGGTCGTGCTGGCCTGGGAGGAACCCGCGGTCGAGGACGGCCGCACCCGTATCGGGGGGCACTCGGTCGCAGTGCTCCGGCGTCAGGTCAGGTAACGGTAGGTCGGCGACCCCGGTTCCAGGAGTTCGACGTGGCATTCCGAGGCGTTCATCCGCGCCAGCAGACCCTCCAGGTCTGATGCCGAGGCCATCTCGATGCCGACCAGCGCCTCACCGGTCTCGCGGTTGTTGCGCTTGACGTACTCGAACAGGGTGATGTCGTCGTTCGGTCCGAGCACCTCGTCGAGGAACCTGCGCAGCGCGCCCGGTTCCTGCGGGAAGTCGACCAGGAAGTAGTGCTTCAGACCGAGATGAACCAGCGAGCGTTCCAGCACCTCGCCGTAGCGGGACACGTCGTTGTTGCCGCCGGAGATCAGGCACACCACCGTGGACCCCGGCTGAATGTCGGCATCCATCAGCGCGGCCACCGACAGCGCGCCGGCGGGTTCGGCGATGATCCCCTCGTTCTGGTACAGATCGAGCATGGCGGTGCACACCGCACCCTCGTCGACCGTGGTGATCGAGACCATGTCGCCGGCGGCTGACAGCGCCTGGAAGGGTCGGGCGCCGATCCGCGCGACGGCCGCGCCGTCGACGAACTGGTCGACCTCCGGCAGCGTGACCGGTTCACCCTTGGCCAGCGCAGCGACCAGCGACGCCGCTCCGGCGGGTTCGACACCGAGAACCGACGTCGTCGCGGTGCACTCGGCCAGATAGGTGGTGATGCCGCCGATGCAGCCACCGCCGCCGACCGGCACGACCACCAGATCCGGTTCGGCGCCGAGCTGATCGAGGATCTCCACCGCGATCGTGCCCTGACCGGCCATCGTGCGTAGATCGTCGTACGGCGGCACCAGCGTGGCGCCGGTACGCGCGACGTCGTCGAGGGCCGCCTGGGCGGCGAGATCGTAGGTCTTGCCGCCGACGATCAACTCGATGAACTCGCCGCCGTGGTAGAGGATCCGGTTGCGTTTCTGCTTCGGGGTCTTGGCGGGGACGTACACGCGGCCGCGCACCCCCATCGACCGGCAGGCCAGCGCGAAGCCCTGCGCGTGGTTGCCGGCCGAGGAACACACCACACCGGCGGCCTTCTCTTCGGCGCTCAGCTGCATGAGCAGGTTGTAGGCACCGCGCAGCTTGTAGGAGCGGACCGCCTGCAGGTCCTCGCGCTTGAGGTACACCTGCGCCCCGGTCAGCGCCGACAGTCGGTCACTGAGCTGCAGCGGCGTCTGGGACACGACGCCCGAAATTCGCTTGGCGGCCTCGTCGATGTCCACGGCGCGCAACGGCGCGGCGGGATCGATACGGGGACTGCTGCTCAGCTCTGCGGACACCGGATAATGGTGCCACCGCACCCCGTCCCGGGGAAAATGCGCCGCGTCGATCCGCTAGCCGAGCTAACAAAATAAGCCGCTCCTCAACCAGCGTTTCGGGTGGCCGAAACTTCTGATACGAGCTATCGTCAATCGTATGACGACCGCCGAACACTTCCGAGCCGTCGTGGCCCGTCCGGCCGCGTCGTTCTCGATCGCCGGCGTCGCGTGGCCCGCGTACAAGGTGCTCGCCCTGCTGCTCGGACTGCTGACGTTCGTCGTCGTCGGCGGGGTCACGTTGTCCGCCGGTCCCGCAGTGCTCAGCGGCGCCGGCGTCGCCACCGTGCTGTGGCTGACTCTGGGCCTGGCCTGCTCGCTGCGACACTAGGCACGGTCCCGAGCGGATCGCCTCGCTGCGGCCGGGTGTGATCTGTTTAACACCCGCCCTCTCGGGTACTCGGCGCCGATCTGTCAATCGATCAGCGCGGGAGTCTTTTATGTTCATTCACAACAAGGACCTTCAGTTCGAGGTACGCGTCGAGAAGCCGGATCCCCGCTTCGCCACACTGTTGCAGGAGCAATTCGGCGGCGCGAACGGCGAACTGAAAGCCGCGATGCAGTACTTCACGCAGGCCTTCGTCCTCCGGCAGAAGAACCCGAAGATGTACGACCTGTTCATGGACATCGCCACCGAAGAGTTCAGCCATCTGGAGATGGTCGGATCGATGATCACCATGCTCCTCGACGGGCTCAACGACGACCTGAAGATGGCCAACGAGCGCTGCGACTGGATGCCGGCAATGGCCAGCCGTGACGGTCGCGACGACATCATCCACAGCGTCGCGGTCAACCCGCTGTACTTCACGCTCACCGGCGGCGGGCCCGACGTCAGGGACTCCGCCGGCGTCCCCTGGCAGGGCACATTCGTCAACGCCAATGGTGACCCGACCGTCGACCTGCGCAGCAACCTGGCTGCGGAGTCGCGGGCGAAGATCGTCTACGAATACCTCAAGCAGTTCACCGACGATCCGGGAGTGCAGGACACGTTGACCTTCCTCATGACCAGGGAGGTCACCCACTACCAGCAATTCACCGCCGCGCTCAACGAGTTGCCGGTCAACTTCCCACCGGGCCAACTGCCCGGCGACGACCGCTTCCAGAACGTCGCCTTCAACATGTCCAACGGCCAGGGATCGGTGCGCGGGCCGTGGAACGAAGGTCAGGGGCCGTGGCCACAAGGCATGGAATGGAAGTACGTCGAGAACCCGGCCGAGCAGTGGCTCGGCGGGGAGACACGCAAGAACAAGGGCGCGCAACGGAGTCCGCAGGGCCAGCCCGCCGTGCGCAGCGAGAAGCCCTTCACCCATGAACAACACAGTCCGGCAACCTGATTCATGAGCAAGGTCGGCGCCGTGCAATAGCGGCGCCGGCCTTCGCTGCGAGGTCAGTGCGTCTGTGGGTCGGGTGGGTTCTCGGTGTCACGGCCACTGACCGCGTCGCGCACGTGGTCCACGACCGCGGCGCCGAGACCCATCGTCTTCTGCGCGGTGGAGCTGCCCGGGGTGTCAGGGTGTGGCCGTGTCGGCGCGATCTTCTTCGCTGCCTCCAGCTTCTCGCCCAGCGTCTCGAGGTCCTCGCGGCTGACCGCCGCCCGGAACCTCGGCCACACCACGTCCTGCTCGTACCTGATGTGCTCACGGCCGGCCTTGACGAACTCCTGCAGGGCTTCGTGGTAGTCATGCTCGCCGGGCGCGCCGTCTTCGAGTCGCTGCAGCAGGTTCTTTCCCGCCTGTTCCTGCTCGATCGCACGGTCGGCAAGTTCCTCGCCGTCGTTCCCGAGCACATCGCGGACGACCGGCCAGAAGAACTGCTGCTCGATCGCCTCGTGCTGCGACTCGGAGATGACAAGGTTCTTCACCATGGTTTTCAGCCCGCTCATCTGGGCCGCGGATCCCGAGGACGCGCCGTCGAGCACCTCCAGCATGCCCAGCACGCTCTTGTGATCCGCGCGGAGGAAGGTCAATGCGTCCATACTCGTAGCCTTTCCGGTCGGCAATCCGCCGCGAATACCCCGGGGCCACGAGTTGAAACGGCGCGCCGCCGGCGGGCTTACCCCCCGAGGCAGCCCGGGCCCAACAGTTCCTTGAGGTCGCCCATCAGAGCCGAGGACGGTGTGACCCGCAGCGACTGGTCCAGTTCCAGCGTGGTGATGCGCTCCCCGCTGATCAGCCGCAAGTGAACCTGCGCGGTGCCGGGATGCCGCGCCAGCACCTGCTTGAGCGCCGACACCTTGTCGACGGTGCACTGGCGCGTCGGCAGACTCACCGCGACCGGACGGTTGACCTGCGCGCTGGAGAAGTCCGGCACCACAAGCTCATTGGCGATCAGCGAGATGCGGTCGTCGCGGATCGCGACCTTGGCCCCGACGAGCACCACCACGTCGTCGGCGATCTCGGCGCCGAACATCGAGTAGGTCTGCGGGAAGAACAGCACCTCGATCCCGCCGGTGAGATCTTCCAACTGCGCCGACGCCCAGGGCAGGCCGTTCTTGTTGACCCGGCGGTTCACCGAGGCGAGGATGCCGCCGACCCGGACCTGGGTGTCGTTGGCGACGTCGCCGTCGAGGATGGCCGGGATCTGGGTGTCGACCTGCGCGGCCAGCAGATGTGCGATCCCGTTGAGCGGGTGGCCGGACACGTACAGGCCGAGCATCTCCCGCTCGAGGGCGAGCTTGTGCTTGTCCTCCCACTCCTCGTCGGGCACCTTGATGGTGAACACCGCGTCGGAGCCGGTGCCGCCGTCGCCGCCGCCGAACAGGTCGAACTGACCCATGGCCTCGGCTTTCTTGGTGCCGAGCACCGAGTCCACCGCGTCGGTGTGCACCAGGAACAGACCTTTGCGCGGATGGCCCAGCGAATCGAACGCGCCGGCCTTGATCAGCGATTCCGTCACCTTCTTGTTGCAGGCGGCGATGTCGATCTTGTTCAGGTAGTCCGAGAAGTCGGTGTACTTACCCTTCTCGTCGCGCGTGTGGACAAGGGACGCAACGACGTTCGCGCCGACGTTGCGAACCGCGCCGAGGCCGAAACGGATGTCGTCGCCGACGGAGGCGAAGTTCTGCACCGACTCGTTGACGTCCGGCGGCAGCACGGTGATGCCCAGCCGGCGGCAGTCCGCGAGGTAGACCGCGGCCTTGTCCTTATCGTCGCCGACGGAGGTGAGCAGGCCCGCCATGTACTCGGCCGGGTAGTTGGCCTTCAGATAGGCCGTCCAGTAGGACACCAGGCCGTACCCCGCGGCGTGCGACTTGTTGAACGCGTAGCCGGCGAACGGAAGGATGGTGTCCCACAGCGCCTTGACTGCGCCCTCGCTGAAACCGTTGGCGGTCATGCCCTCACGGAATCCCTTGTACTCGGCTTCGAGCACTTCGAGTTTCTTCTTACCCATCGCTTTTCGCAGCGCGTCGGCCTTACCCATGGTGTAGGAGGCGACCTTCTGGGCGATGAACATGATCTGCTCTTGGTAGACGATCAGGCCGTAGGTCTCGGCCAGGATCTCTTTGAGCGGTTCCTCGAGTTCGGGATGGATCGGCTTGATGGGCTGGCGGCCGTTCTTGCGGTCGGCGTAATCGTTGTGGGCGTTCATGCCCATCGGGCCGGGGCGGTACAGCGCCAGCACCGCGACGATGTCGTTGAACTCGGTGGGCTGCATGCGGCGCAGCAGGTCGCGCATCGGTCCGCCGTCGAGCTGGAAGACCCCGAGCGTGTCGCCGCGGCCGAGCAGTTCGTAGGCCTTCGGGTCGTCGAGGGCCAGCGACTCCAGGTCGACATCGGTACCGCGGTTGGCCTTGATGTTCTCGATGCAGTCACCGATGATCGTCAGGTTTCGCAGCCCGAGGAAGTCCATCTTGAGCAGGCCGATGGCCTCGCAGGACGGGTAGTCCCAGCCGGTGATGACCGCGCCGTCCTGCGGGCGGCGCCACAGCGGGATCGCGTCGATGAGCGGTTCGGAGCTCATGATCACCGCGCAGGCGTGCACGCCCGCGTTGCGGACCAGCCCCTCCAGCCCGCGCGCGGTCTCGTAGATGGTCCGCACGTCCGGGTCGGTGTCGATCAGGCTGCGGACCTCGGCGGCTTCCTTGTACCGCTCGTGGGTCGGGTCGGTGATACCCGACAGCGGGATGTCCTTGGCCATGATCGGCGGTGGCAGCGCCTTGGTGATCCGGTCGGCGATCGCGAAGCCCGGCTGGCCGTAGTTGACGCGCGCTGAATCCTTCAGTGCAGCTTTGGTTTTGATGGTGCCGAAGGTGATGACCTGGGCGACGCGGTCACTGCCCCACTTGTTCGCCGCGTAGCGCAGCATCTCACCGCGCCGCCGGTCGTCGAAGTCGATGTCGATGTCGGGGGCAGACGGGCGTTCCGGGTTCAGGAAGCGCTCGAACAGCAGCCCGTGCGGGATCGGGTCGATGTTGGTGATGCCCAGCGCGTAGGCCACCAGGGACCCGGCCGCCGAACCGCGGCCCGGTCCGACCCGGATGTCGACCGAGCGCGCATAGTTGATCAGGTCGGCGACGATCAGGAAGTACGACGGGAAGCCCTTGTCGCAGATGACCTTGATCTCGTACTCGGCGCGGTCGATGTACTCCTGGCCCACCGCCTCCGGGAAGCGCCGTTCCAGGCCGGCCATCACCTCGTGGTGCAGCCAGGACGCCTGATCGTGCCCCTCGGGCACCGGGAAGATCGGCATCCGGTCGCGCGGCGTCCACACGTCGGCGTAGGACTGCACCCTCTCGGCGATCAGCAGTGTCGAGTCGCACGCGCCGGGCACCTGGTCGTCCCACAGCGCCCGCATCTCCGCCGCGGACTTGAGGAAGTAGCCGTCGCCGTCGAACTTGAACCGCGTCGGGTCCGACAGCGTCTTGCCGGTCTGCACGCACAGCAGGGCTTCGTGGTTGCGCGACGCTTCGCGGGTGACGTAGTGGCAGTCGTTGGTGGCCAGCGGCGGGATGCCGAGCTTCTGCCCGATCTCCAGCAGGCCGTCGCGAACCCGCCGTTCAATCTCCAGACCGTGATCCATCAGCTCGAGGAAGAAGTTCTCCGGGCCGAAGATCTCCCGCCACTTGGCGGCCGCCTCCAGCGCCTCCTGCCGGTGCCCCAGCCGCAGCCGGGTCTGGACCTCGCCGGACGGGCAGCCGGTGGTGGCGATGATGCCCTCGGCGTGCTCGGCGATGATCTCGGCGTCCATGCGCGACCACTTGCCCAGCTGCCCCTCGAACGAGGCCAACGACGACAGTTTGAACAGGTTGCGCAGCCCGGTGGCGTTCTCGGCGACCATCGTCATGTGCGTGTACGAGCCGCTGCCCGACACGTCGTCGCTCTTCTGGCTGGGGTCACCCCACAGCACCCGCTTGGTGTCGAACCTCGACGCCGGGGCGATGTAGGCCTCCACACCGATGATCGGCTTGATGCCGGCGTCGGTGGCGGCGTTGTAGAACTCGCTGGCGCCGAACATGTTTCCGTGGTCGGTCATGCCGATCGCCGGCATTTCCAGCCGCTGGGCCTCGGCGAGCATCGGCTTGACCTTCGCGGCGCCGTCGAGCATCGAGTACTCGGTGTGGTTGTGCAGATGCACGAATGAGCCGCTCATAGGCAAGCCAGTCTAGGACCGCCCGCCGACAGCGCCCGGCGTGTCGGGCTGCGTGTCTCGCGTTCTTCCGATCACGCGTCGACGGCTGCCGCCCTCTGCGGATTCAGCAATCCGCAGCCAAGCACGAGAAACAATTGCCTGGCAATCTGATCGGCGTCCTGTGCGCCGTAGGCGTCTGCGACGAACCCCGCATGGAAGGCCAGCCCCCAGAACAGCGCGCCGAGCATGTCGGCGACCGCATGCGCGTCGGTGTCGGGGGGCAGCTCGCCGCGGCGCACCGCGTCGACGACCACAGCGTCGTAGAACGCGTGCGAGGCCGTGACGACAGCGGTCGCGGCGTCGTGGCGGTGCGTGCCGCGGTGATGGTCGATCCTGGCGGTGATCACCATCTTGACCAGTGCCGGCTGGGCGGCGCCCAGTCGCTGCATTCCCGCGGTGAACGCCGCCAGCTGCGGGAGGAGCGAGACCTCCCGCATCGCGTCGGCGGCGCAGCGCTCCAGCTGCTCGCGTGCGTCGGCCAGCAGCACCTCGTAGAGCTCTTCGCGGGTGGAGAAGTAGTAGTGCAGCGTCGGCCTGCTGACCCCGGCCCGTGCCGCGATCTGCTGGAACGTCGCAGCGTGGTAGCCCCGGTCGGCGATCAGGTCGCGGGCTGCGCGCACGATCGAGCGGCGGGTCTGCTCGGAATCGGCACCCACTGGGCGGCCGCGCTTGCGAACCGCAGGCGCCGCCGGGGTGTCGTCCTCCACGGGCAAACGCTATGACATAGCTGAGAGACGGTCAACGGCAAAATGTGCAAAGTTCACACCGGGGCGGGCTGAGACGACCGCCGCTCGGCGCGGGTACGGCGAACCGCGTCGGCGGTGAACACCACCAGCGCCAACCAGATCAGGGCGAAACCCACCCACCGCATCGGCGGCATCGGCTCGCCCCCGACCAGCACTCCCCATGACAGCTGCATCGCCGGCGTCACATAGAACAGCAGCCCCAGCGTCACCATCGCCAGACGCTGTGCCGCCGCCGCGAACAGCAGCAACGGCAGCGCGGTCAGCACTCCGGACAGGATCAACAGTGCGACGTGGCCGGCGCCGTGGCCGGTGAGCGTGCCGTTCTCGCCGCTCTGCAACACCACCAGGTACGCAACGGCGAACGGTGTCGCGATCGCGGCCTCCAGGCCGACGCTCACCCGCGGATCGGTGCGCACCGACTTCTTGACCGCGCCGTACAGCGCGAACGACAGCGCCAGACCGAGGCCCACCAGCGGCGGTTGCCCCACCTGCACCGTCAGGATCACCACCGCGACCACCGCGACCGCCAGCGCGGCGACCTGCCAGCGGTTGAGCTTCTCGCGAAAGATCACCATCCCGAGCGCGATGGCCACCAGCGGGTTGATGAAATAGCCGAGGGCCGCGTCCACGACATGCCCGTTGTTCACCGCGTACACGTAGATCAGCCAGTTCGCCGAGATCAGCCCGGCCGCCGCGATCAGCAGAAGCCAGGTGCGGCGGTCGATCTGTTTCAGGTCGCCGAGCCGTCGCACCACCGCGACGACGACGACCATCAGCGCGAAGCTCCAGATGATGCGGTGCGCGAGGATCTCCACTGCTCCGGCCGGTTTGAGCAGCGGGAAGAACGCCGGGAACAGACCCCACATCATGTAGGCCCCCGCGCCGAAGAGCAGACCCGACCTCACCGGTGTTGACCGCGTAGCACGTCGAGCGCGTGCTGCAGGTCGGCCGGATAGGGACTGGCGATCTCGACCCGTCTGCCGTCGGCCGGATGCGCGAACGCCAGCGACCGGGCGTGTAGCCACTGACGTTCCAGCCCAAGCCTTTTCGCCAGCGTCGGGTCGGCGCCGTAGGTCACGTCGCCGCAGCAGGGGTGATGCAGCGCGGCGAAGTGCACCCGGATCTGATGGGTGCGCCCGGTCTCCAGCTCGATGTCGAGCAGACTGGCCGCCTGGTGGGCTTCCAGTGTGTCGTAATGGGTGACGCTGTGCCGGCCGTCCTCGACGACCGCGAACTTCCAGTCGTGGCCCCGGTGCCGGCCGATCGGCGCGTCGATGGTGCCGCTGGACGGATCCGGGTGGCCCTGCACCAGCGCGTGGTAACGCTTCTCGACGGTGCGCTGCTTGAATGCGCGCTTGAGCACGGTGTACGCCCGCTCGGACAGCGCCACCACCATGACGCCGGAGGTGCCGACATCCAGACGGTGCACGATGCCCTGCCGCTCGTGAATGCCCGAGGTGCTGATCCGGAAGCCGGCGGCGGCGAGCCCGCCGAGCACGGTGGGGCCGTGCCAGCCGACGGTGGCATGCGCGGCGACCCCCGGCGGTTTGTCGACCGCGACGATGTCGTCGTCGGCGTACAGGATCTCCATGCCTTCGATATCGACCGGGGTGTTCTCCACCGGCGCGGGCGCCTCGGGCAGGGTGACCTCGAGCCAGGCACCCGCGGTCAGCTTGTCGGACTTGGCGGCCCGCGCTCCGTCGAGTTCGACGCCGCCCTCCTCGGCGATCGCGGCGGCCGCCGTCCGGGACAACCCGAGCAGGCGCGCCAGCCCGGCGTCCACCCGCATGCCCGCCAGCCCCTCGGGAACCGGCATCGATCGCGTCGTCATCCGTTCTCGTCGCCGCCCTCCGGCGGGCGCGGCCCCACGGTGCCGTCGCCGCCGTCCGGCCGGCGCCGTCCGATGGTGTCGAAATCGAAGCCGAACAGCGACAACACCACCAGCAGGATCGCGCCGCCGACCACCGACGGGTCGGCGACGTTGAACACCGGCCACCACCCGATGGACAGGAAGTCCACGACGTGGCCGCGCAGCGGTCCGGGCGAGCGGAAGAAGCGGTCGACCAGGTTGCCCATCGCGCCGCCGAGGATCAGACCCAGCCCGAGCGCCCACCACGGCGACACCAGCCGCCGGCCCATCCAGATGATGCCGATGACGACCCCGGTGGCCACCAGGGTCAGCACCCAGGTGTAGCCGGTCGCCATCGAGAAGGCCGCCCCCGAGTTGCGCACCAGCGTCCACGTCACCGTGTCGCCGATGATCGACACCGGCTGACCCGGCGTCAACAGCTTGACCGCGAGCACCTTGGTGACGATGTCCAGGACGAGCACCACCCCGGCGACGGTGAAGAGCAGGCGCAGCCGGCGCGGCGCAGGCGTCGCCGCCGACTCCTCGCCGGTCGTGGGTTCGACCGGGCCCGACGATTCGTCTGTCACGCGTCCATCATCGCAAAGCGGTGATGGGCGAGAATCCCACCCATGGGTCGCCTGGTTGTCATCGCCACCGGAGGCACGATCTCGACGAGCGCCGACGCCGAGGGGGTGAAGCGCCCGACCCGGTCCGGCGCAGACTTGACCGCCGGCTTGGACGTCGAGGTCGTCGATGCGCTGACGGTGGACAGCTCGCAACTCACCCCGCCCGACTGGGACAGGATCGGCGCCGCGGTCGACGAGGCGGCCCGCGCCGGCGCGACCGGCATCGTCATCACCCACGGCACCGACACGATGGAAGAGACCGCGCTCTGGCTCGAGCTCACCTACGACGGCGCCGCACCCGTGGTGCTGACCGGCGCGCAGCGCAGCGCCGACGCGGCGGACGCCGACGGTCCGGCCAACCTGCGTGACGCGTTGACCGTCGCGGCCCGACCCGAGTCCCGCGGACGCGGTGTGGTCGTGAGCTTCGCCGGTGAGGTGTTCGGCGCCCTCGGCCTGAGCAAGGTCGCGACCACGGACCTGCAGAGCTTCACCGGGCATCGCGTCGACGGCGGAAAGACCCGCCCTTATCTCGGCGCCTTGCGCGCCGCGGACGCTCCGCGCGTCGACATCGTCGCCGCGTACCCGGGCGCGGACGCCGTCGCACTCGATGCGTGCGTGGCCGCCGGCGCCCGGGGCGTCGTGCTGCAGGGGCTCGGCGCGGGCAACGCCGGCGCGGCCCTGATCGAGGGCGTCCGCCGGCACTGCCGCAGCGGGCTCGCCGTCGCGGTGTCCACCCGTGTCCCGGGCGGCGCGGTTAGCCCCGGTTACGGGCCCGGGCGCGCTCTGGTGGACGCGGGCGCGTTCGTGGCGCCCCGGCTGCGGCCGCCGCAGGCCCGGGTGCTGCTGATGGCGTCGCTGGCCGCGGCGGCCGACCCCGCACCGGTCTTCGCCCGCTGGGGTTGAGCGCTACGGGCTGTCCCGGCGGGCGAGCTGTTCGACGTACTCCGGCCAGTCCAGGCTGTCCACCGGGTTCGCGCGCGTGATGTCGGGGTCGTCGGCGCGAAACGTGCGCGCCGGTCCCGGTCCGCTGCTTCGGGTCTCGAACCGCACCGTCATCACCCCGTGACCGGCGCCCTGCAGCCACCCGTGCCCGAGGTCGCGGTGCGCGACGTCGTCGCCGACACGCCACGCCGGCGCGGCCGGGGCAAGATCCGCGGCCGGTTGCGGTGCGCCGTCCCCGGCGACCTCTTCGGTGGCCATCAGCTCCAGGTCGGGGAACAACGACTCCTGCTGCACCTCCGAGAGACCCGAAAAGCCGACGCCGATAAGACGAATGGGCCCGATCTCCACCGGGTCGAGCAACAGCCGCCGCGCTGTTGCGATCAGGGTGCCCGCGTGGGTGGTGGCGTAGGGCAACGTAGCCGACCTTGTCAGGATGCTCATGTCGGATTTCTTGAGCTTGACGGTGACGGTGCGCGCCCCACGTCCGTCCTTGAGCAGCCGCCGGTGCGCGTGCTCGCCGATCGGCCCCGCGGCGTCGGCGAGCTGCGACATCGTGGTGAGGTCCTCGGGGAAGGTCGACTCCGCACTGATCTGTTTGGCCGGGGCGTTCTCGGCGACCGGCCGGTCGTCGACACCGCGCGCCAGCCGGTGCAGCGCGGGTCCCACGGTGGGGCCGAGGATGTTGCCCACCTCGGCGTCGGTGAGGGCGGCGAACTCGCCGACGGTCTCGATACCCAGCCGGTGCAGCTTCTCCTCGGCCACCGGCCCGATGCCCCAGAGCCGACGCACCGGCAGCCTGTCGAGCAGCGCCCGCTCCTCGTCGCGGGGCACCACCGTGATGCCGTTCGGTTTGGCCAGTCCCGACGCGATCTTGGCCAGCTGCTTGCCCGACCCGGCGCCCACAGAGGCGACCAGCCCGGTGGCCTCGGCCACCTCGGCTCGCAGTTCCTCGCAGAACGCGGCGACCTCGGCCGGCGCGGCGCCCACCAGCTCGGCCGGCTCGCCGAACGCCTCGTCGAACGACAGCTGTTCGAGCACAGGCACTTTGGCCCGCACGGTCTCGAACACCCGGCGGCTGGCCAGTCCGTAGACCACTCCGCGGGGTGGCAGCACGACGGCGGCGGCGCCGACCAGCCGGCGGGCCTGGTGCATCGGCATGGCCGAGCGGGCACCGAAAACCCGAGACTCGTAGCTGGCACCCGCGACCACCCCGCGCCCGCCCAGCCCGCCGACGAGCACAGGTCTGCCCCGTAGCGTGGGCCGGGTCAGCTGTTCCACGGAAGCGAAGAAGGCATCCATGTCCAGGTGCAGGACCCATCGGGCGGCCACATCCGCCGATGCTAGGCGGTGCCGGATACCGTGGCGGTATGGCACACCCGAGTAGTGAGCCGGCCGACGTCGCGATCCGGGACGCATCGATCCGGCTCGGTCAGTTCCTGAAGCTGTCAGGGCTGATCGATTCGGGCGCCGACGCCAAGTCGGTGATCGCCGACGGCCTGGTCACCGTCAACGGCGACACCGAGCAGCGCCGCGGCAGGCAGCTGCATCCGGGTGACGTGGTGGCGTTCTCCGGTCGCAGCGCCCGCGTCAGCGCGGGGTGACCCTCGCCGGCCCACCGCCGCGCGGGCCGTCACGCTCTGCTGATCGCCACCCGCACGCCGTCGCCGATCTCGGTCGCGTCGGCGGGATCGCCGAACTCGAAACTGGTCGCCAGGATCTCACCCGCGATGAGATCGCGGTGGGTCCGGGCCCACTGCTCGTTCTCGGCCGGCACCGAGATCACCACCGAAATGCGGTCGGAGACGTCAAGTCCGGTGGACTTGCGCAGCTCCTGCAGCTCGCGGATCCGGTCCTTGGCCCAGCCCTCGGCTTCCAGCTCCGGGGTGATGGTGCCGTCGAGCACCACCAGCCCGGCTCCGTCGGCCAGCGCGGCGGTGAACTCGGGATCCGCGGCGACCAGCCTCGAGCTGTACTCCTCGGGCTGCAACACAGCCGGGCCCGCGGTGAGCGTGCCATCGTCGTTGACGACCGCCTCCCCCGCCTTGACCGCCTTGATCGCCGCTTGCACGTCCTTGCCCAGGCGCGGTCCGGCGACCCGGGCGTTGACGGTCAGCTCGAAGCGGCCGTGGCCGGCGATGTCATCGGTGAGTTCGACGGACTTCACGTTGAGCTCATCGGCGATGAGATCCCGGTAGGGTTCCAACCTCTTCGGATCCTGCACGGCCACAGTCAGTTTCAGCAGCGGCAGACGCACGCGGAGTTTCTTCGCCTTACGCAGCGACGACCCCGCGGAGGCGACCTCGCGCACCAGGTCCATGTCGGCGACCAGTTGCGGATCGGCGGGCACCGCGCCGGCTTCCGGCCAGTCGGTCAGGTGCACCGACCGTTCCCCGGTCAGGCCGCGCCAGATCACCTCGGTGATCAGCGGAAGCAGCGGCGCGGCCAACCGGCTCGTCACCTCGAGCACGGTGTGCAGCGTGTCGATGGCGTCGCGGTCCTCTTCCCAGAACCGCGAACGCGACCGTCGCACATACCAGTTCGTCAGCGCCTCGGTGAACTGCCGCAGCTGGTCACACGCCTGCGAGATGTCGCACACGTCAAGGGAGGCGGTCAGATCGTCGCGCAGCACCGCGAGCTTGGCCAGGATGTAGCGGTCCAGCACGTGCGTCGAGTCCGTGCGCCAGGTGCCCTTCTCCGGCGCGTAGAGCGCCAGGAACGAATATGCGTTCCACAGCGGGAGCAGTACCTGGCGGACACCGTCGCGGATGCCCTGTTCGGTGACGATAAGGTTGCCGCCCCGCAGGATCGGCGAGGCCATCAGGAACCAGCGCATGGCGTCGGAACCGTCGCGGTCGAACACCTCGGACACGTCCGGGTAGTTGCGCAGCGACTTGCTCATCTTCTGGCCGTCGTTGCCGAGCACGATGCCGTGCGACACGCTCGTGCGGAACGCCGGGCGGTCGAACAGCGCGGTGGCCAGGACGTGCAGCGTGTAGAACCAGCCGCGGGTCTGGCCGATGTACTCGACGATGAAGTCGCCGGGGAAATGCCCGACAACCCGCTTGTCAGGGTCGGCGGAATCGACTCCGTCGAACCAGTCCTGGTTCTCGAACGGGTAGTGCACCTGCCCGAAAGGCATCGACCCGGAGTCGAACCACACATCGAGCACATCCTCGATGCGCCTCATCGTCGACTTCCCGGTCGGATCGTCGGGGTTGGGCCGGGTCAGCTCGTCGATGAAGGGCCGGTGCAGGTTGTCCGGCCGGACCCCGAAATCACGCTCGAGCTCGTCGAGGCTGCCGTAGACATCGATTCGCGGATAGGCCGGATCGTCGGACTTCCACACCGGAATCGGCGTGCCCCAGTAGCGGTTCCGTGAGATCGACCAGTCGCGCGCGCCGGCCAGCCACTTGCCGAACTGCCCGTCCTTGACGTGTTCGGGATACCAGGTGATCTGCTGATTGAGCTCGACCATGCGCTCCCGGAACTGCGTCACCTTGATGAACCACGACGACACCGCGCGGTAGATCAGCGGGTTCCGGCAGCGCCAGCAGTGCGGGTAGGAGTGTTCGTAGGTGTCGTGGCGCAGCAGCACCGCACCGTTGACCGCCGCCGCCCCGGTGCCGTTCTTCAGGTCGCGGATGATCTGCGGGTTCGCGTCGAACACGTGTTGACCGGCGTAGTCGGGCACACTCGCGTCGAAGCGCCCCTTGGCGTCCACCGGCGTGACGGCCTCGATGCCGCCGGCCTGCGCTGTCGCCATGTCGTCTTCGCCGTATGCCGGCGACATGTGCACCAGACCGGTGCCGTCTTCGGTACTGACGAACTCTGCAGGCAGTACTCGAAAAGCGTTCGGCGAGTCCATGAAATACGGGAAGGGCGGCGCGTAGTGCACGTCGAGAAGCTCGCGGCCGTGGTACGTGGCGACGACGGTCGGCTCCTCGCCGAGTTCGCGTGCGTAGGCGCCGAGCCGTGCCTCGGCGAGTACGAATCGCTTGCCGTCGGACTCGACGACGACATAGGTGACGTCGGGATTGACCGCGACCGCCTGGTTGGACGGCAGCGTCCACGGCGTCGTCGTCCAGATCAGAAGGTAGGCGCCCGCGAGATCGCCCGACGTGATCCGGAACCCCACCGTGAGGGCCGGGTCCTGCCGATTCTGGTAGACGTCGTCGTCCATGCGCAGTTCGTGGCTGGACAGCGGCGTCTCGTCGTTCCAGCAGTACGGGAGCACCCGGTTGCCCTCGTAGGCCAGACCCTTGTCCCACAACTGCTTGAAGGCCCAGATCACCGATTCCATGAAACCGATGTCGAGGGTCTTGTAGTCGTTGTCGAAATCGACCCAGCGGGCCTGCCGGGTGACATAGGCCCGCCACTCGTCGGTGTACTTCAGCACCGACTCACGGCAGGCCTCGTTGAACTTCTCGATGCCCATCTCTTCGATCTGGGCCTTGTCGGTGATGCCGAGCTGGCGCTGTACCTCCAGCTCGGCGGGCAGACCGTGGGTATCCCACCCGAACCGGCGCTCCACCTTGTATCCGCGCATCGTCTGGTAGCGCGGCACGATGTCCTTGACGTAGCCGGTCAGCAGATGCCCGTAGTGCGGCAGCCCGTTGGCGAAGGGCGGGCCGTCGTAGAAGACGTACTCTGGGGCGCCGTCGCGGCGCGCGATGCTGGCCCGGAACGTGTCGTCGCTGTCCCAGTAGCTCAGCACCTCGGCTTCCAGCTCCGGAAACTTCGGGGCGCCGGCGGCGGGCTTCGGATATGCGGTCACGGACGTCGTGCTCCTCGTGCCATGTCGACTTCAGGCACGGGGACGAACGTCGCGCCGGTGCGCGAGCGCCGCGGTACCACCCCGCTTGCGCACCACCAAGGTGCGCCACTCAAGTCAGGGCGATGACGGGCCCCACCCGTTCGGTTCTACTGGGCGTGAGCACTGCGGCTCCCGCTGTTCTTCCGAAGGCTCCCCGGTGATGACCGGATCGACGCCGATCGTCCCAGTTTAGCGGGCGCGTCTACAGCGGCGCCGCTGCGTCCGAGGTGATCTCGATGACGGCCAGCGGGAACTGCTCGGCCATCTCTTGGACGGAGTACTCGTCGAGGCGGGACTCGTCGTACCACCAGTCGATGTGCAGCAATCCGGAGACCCGCTGGACCCGGAGTTCCAGCGCGCGGGCGCTCGGCCCGTCGTCCGCACCGTCGGCGACGTTGAGCAGCACCTCGGACTGCGCCACCGGATGACCAGGCGCCGCCGCCAGCGCGCTGTGGGCGCCCTGCAGCATCTCGGTCGGAGCCATCGGCATCTGCGTCGCGCACAACATGGAGACCCGGTGGTTGAGCCGGCGATGACCGCCGGTGACGTCGACGGCGACGGACCCGTCACCGCGGGTGCGGCCCAAGGTGCGCGCGAGGGCGGCCAGCAAGATCTCCTCGACCTGCACGCCCAGCCATTCCGCCGCACCGTCGAGTTCCTCGGTCAGTTCGCTCGACGGCGTGGTGGCGAATTTGCGTGACCGAGCGGGCAGCACGTCGATCGCGGGGCGATCGAACACCTCCAGCGCTACCGGCGCGGAGTGGACGGGCCCTTGTTTGACCTCGTCCGAGATGTATGGAGCGACCATGTGGCTAACCGTACAGCGAATGTCCCAAATTTGGGAGACCGCTCCCAAAACTGTGACGGCCATGTCAATAAAGGGCGTGTTATCTATTTGCCGGGAGGGGCTGCCCAAACGAGGGATCGCACATTATGGTGGACAAATGCCCCGCACTGATGAGAACGGCAGACAGCTGAAAGCCCTGCTCGACTATCTCCTCGACGGAGAGATCGACGCCAAGGACATCATTGACGCGCTCGGCATCTCCAGCAGCACCTATTACCGGCGGATCAAAGAGGCCGACTACCCCTCGGCCGAGGAACTGCGACTGGTCGCCGACCGCTTCGCGCTTAGCTACCCCGACCTGCAGATTCAGTTCGGCCTGATGAGCCGGCAGGAGGTGTGGCAGTACATCGAGGCGACCGGCCCGGTCGGCCCAGCGGTGAGCACCCTGCCGGGGACCACCACCAAGGCGGAAACAACCCGCCGCACGCGACTCTCGGAACTGACACCGCGGATGGACGCTCCTCCCCTTTAGGCCTTTCAGCGCATACAATTTGCTGACAACGGCCCGCTCGAAAGCGATTCCCTATGGCTCTGGCATCACTCATCGCGATCACATTGATGTGCATCGCGTGGAGCTTGTGGATTCGCCGCGTCACCTGGTCGTGCCGCTGGGAGGTCGCCGCGACGCTCAACATTGCGCTGCAGGGCATGGCGGTGTTGTTGATGTCGCCCCTGGCCTCGGAGACCCTCGGCCCGCTGTTGTACTCCCTGACCGGGAAGTGGAACCTGGAGGACTATCTCGGCCACGATTGCTACATCGTCGCCGCGTCGGCAGTCGTCTACAACACT
This sequence comes from Mycobacterium sp. SMC-8, assembly GCF_025263565.1. NCBI lineage: Bacteria > Bacillati > Actinomycetota > Actinomycetes > Mycobacteriales > Mycobacteriaceae > Mycobacterium > Mycobacterium sp. SMC-8. The sequence continues at coordinate 4,414,635 of NZ_CP079865.1, read as the reverse complement.
CTGGGCAGGCTGGAACAGGACCACGCCCTGCAGCAACGGTTCCGTCAGCACATCGAGCGTCCGGCGACGGTGTGCATCCCGCTTCTGCTGGCCGCGTTCTGGCTCGGTAACGGAGCCTCGGTCTACCGCCGGGACTTCTTCGACGTGCCCACCGACTTCTGGCTCAACGTGTACTGGCTGCTGCTCTGCGGCATGCTGATCTACCTGCTCGGCTACGGCATCCGAGCGCTCATGGTCCTGCGCACCGACCCGCGGTCCCGGCAGGTCGCCAACGTCTACCTGTTCGCGTCGGCGATGGGGATCGGCGCCTGCGTGGTGCGCATCACCACCGCGTTCGTCCCCCAGCTGCAGACCGTCCAGGGCACCACGCTGGTCTGGGTGTTCGCCTGCGCCTGCGGCGCTGGTTTCGCGTTGACGTCCGCCTACTCGTGGCGAATCAAGACCCGCTGGTTCACCACGGCGAACCGCTGAGCCCGGCGGTCATACCGCGGTGGAGGTGACCTCCGTGAACGGCGCGCCGTACTCGCGCACCGGGCGGTAGCCGTTCTTGCGGGCCAGCGCGGCCCCGCGACGGATCAGGGCCGCGGTGGTGACGAAGCCGGCCTGATCGCTGACGACCAGCGGAGTGAGCAGCCGGTTGTGTACGTAGCCGAAGGACAGCCCGGTCTGCGGATCGGCCCATCCCAGCGAGCCGCCGAGCCCGACATGACCGAACCCGGGCAGGATCCCGGGGAAGGGCAGACCGTGATAACCCAGGTGGAACGACAGCGGCATGATCATGCTGTGGTCAGGCCGCAGGCTCGTCCTGCCGATGAGCTTGGCCGCGGTCTCGCTGGACAGGTACTGGGTGCCGTCGATCCGTCCGCCGTTGGCGATCGCGCCGTACATGCGGGCCAGCGCCCGCGCGGTCGCGACACCGTTGGCGGCGGGAATCTCGCTGTCCAGCAGCGGGGTGTCTCCCTGCACCAGCGCTTTGACCCCGGGCAGGTACATCGCGCCGAACGCGGCCGAGAACGGCAACGCCGCGACGCGCGGAGCCACCAGGTTGAACACCGGATTCTGCAACCGCGTCTGCGGACCGATGATCTGGGCGGGTTGCGTGGGGGCCTGCACCGGCGGCCGGCCCAGATGGAGTCCGTCGGTGTTCAGCGGGGCGGCCACTTCGGTGCGGATCAGCTCCCGCATCCCTTTGCCGGTAACCGCACGGGCAAGTCCGGAAAGGAGCCAGCCGAACGTGAACGCGTGGTAGGCAGGCTTGCCGTGGAGCCAGCTTCGCGGCGCCGCGGCGAGCCTGTCCTCCATCCCGAGATGATCGAGCAGGTCGGCTTTGGCGACACCGTTGAGCTGAGACAGCCCCGCCCGGTGACGCAGGGCGTCGCGCACCGTGATCGTCGCCTTACCGTTTGCGCCGAACTCCCGCCAATACTCGGCGACGGGCGCGTCGTAGTCGATCAGGCCCCGGTCGTGCAGCCGATGGATGACAGTGGCCGCGACCCCTTTGGTCGCCGAGAACACCATCGGTGCGGTGTCGGCGGTCCAGCGCCGGGTGCCTTTGCGGTCGGCCCACCCGGTCCACACGTCCACCACCGGCTCGCCGTCGAGGTACACCGACAGCGCTCCGCCGCCGAGGCGGCGCCACGGAAAAAGCTGCGCGAACGCGCGCACAGCGCAGGAGAAATTGGGGTCGGCAGCGCCCTGTAGGCCGCGGGGCAGAGCCGCACCATGGCCGTGAGAGAGCGCCGCACCGCGCTCCGGGTTGTCTACGCCCGTCACGAGGGTAAATTTACCCCGGCACGCGGCAAACTAACGGGAGTTTACCTATTCGTTAGCCGGAGCTTTTCGGTGCCGGTTCGACCGCGTCGAGGATCTGCTGCGCGGCCAGCGCCGGGGTGAGCTCGCCGTCGCGAACCCGACGCTCGACCTCACCGCGGATCGCGCGCACCCCGGGACTCGACAGCACTCGGTCGAGCACGGTGTCACGGACCATCGACCATGTCCACTCCACCTGCTGGGTGCGCCGCCTGGCCTCGAACTGTCCGGCCCCGGTGAGCACGTCACGGTGTCTGAGAATCGTCTGCCAGAGCTCCGCGAGCCCGGCGCCGGTCAACGCGCTCATCGTCAGAACCGGTGGACGCCAGAGCGTTTCACGGGGATAGATCAGCCTGATGGCCCCGGCGAGTTCGCGCGCGGCGGCCTTGGCCTCGACGGCGTGCTCACCGTCGGCCTTGTTGACCACCACGATGTCGGCGAGCTCGAGCACCCCTTTCTTGATGCCCTGCAACTGGTCGCCGGTGCGCGCCAGCGTGAGGAAGACGAACGTGTCGACCATGTTGGCGACGGTCACCTCGGACTGCCCGACTCCAACCGTCTCGACCAGGATCACGTCGTAGCCGGCGGCTTCGAGCAGCACGATCGTCTCGCGCGTGGCCTTGGCAACCCCACCGAGGGTTCCCGACGTCGGTGAGGGCCGGATGTAGGCGTCCGGGTGCACCGCCAGCTTCGCCATCCGGGTCTTGTCACCGAGGATCGATCCCCCGGTCCGCGTCGAGGACGGGTCGACCGCAAGCACCGCCACCCGGTGCCCCTGCTCGATGAGGTGCATGCCGAGCGCTTCGATCGTCGTCGACTTGCCGACCCCGGGCACGCCTGTGATCCCCACGTGCAGCGCGCTGCCGGCTTCGGGCATGAGCTCCAGCAGCAGCTCCTGTGCCTTCTGCCGGTGGTCGGGGCGGGTCGACTCGACCAGCGTGATCGCCCTCGCCAGGGCCGAGCGGTCGCCGCTGCGCAGAGCGGTTGCGAGGTCGGCGAGCTCGTGGACCGGCTGATTCATCTAGCTCAAGCTGTACCCGAGTCGTTCGGCCAGCTTGTTCAGCAGCCCGATTGCGGCATCGGCGATGACGGTGCCGGGCGGGAAGATCGCGGTCGCGCCGGCGGCGTACAGCTCGTCGAAGTCACCCGGGGGGATGACCCCGCCGACGACGATCATGATGTCGGGCCGGCCCACCTCGGCCAGCGCGTCGCGCAGCGCAGGTACCAACGTGAGGTGACCGGCCGCCAGCGAGGACACCCCGACGACGTGGACATCATTGTCAGCCGCCTGTCGGGCGACCTCTTCAGGGGTGGAGAACAGCGAGCCGACGTCGACGTCGAAGCCGATGTCGGCGAACGCGGTCGCGATGACCTTCTGGCCGCGGTCGTGGCCGTCCTGACCCATCTTGGCGACCAGGATGCGGGGCCGGCGGCCGTCGGCCTCGGCGAACTTCTCGACGAGCTCGGTCGCGCTGCTCACGTTGCTCGCCATACCCACCTCGTCTCGATAAACCCCTGCGATGGTGCGGATCTCGGCTTGGTGCCGGCCGTACACCTTCTCCAGCGCATCCGAGATCTCGCCGACGGTGGCCTTGGCGCGCGCGGCGTTGATCGCCAGCGCCAGCAGGTTGTTGCCCAGGCCATCCACTCCGGCGGTACCGGTCGCCGCGGCGGCCCGGGTCAGCTCGGCCAGCGCGGATTGTGTCCCGCGCTCATCCCTTTCCGCGCGGAGTTTTTCCAGTTTCGCGATCTGCTCGGCCCGCACCCGGCTGTTCTCGACCTTGAGAACCTCGATCTCGTGGTCCTCGTCGACCTGGTAGCGGTTCACGCCGATCACGGTCTGCTGTCCGGAGTCGATGCGCGCCTGGGTGCGCGCGGCCGCCTCCTCGATGCGCAGCTTCGGGATGCCCTCGTTGATGGCCTGCGCCATACCGCCGTGCTCGGCGATCTCGCGGATGTGGCCGCGCGCCTTCTCCGCCAGCTGATAGGTCAGCCACTCGACGTAGTACGAACCGGCCCACGGGTCGATCGGGCGTGTGGTGCCCGACTCCTGCTGCAGCAGCAGCTGGGTGTTGCGGGCGATGCGGGCCGAGAAGTCGGTGGGCAGCGCGAGCGCCTCGTCGAGGGCGTTGGTGTGCAGGGATTGCGTGTGCCCCTGGGTGGCGGCCATCGCCTCCACGCAGGTGCGCGCCACGTTGTTGAACGCGTCCTGGGCGGTCAGCGACCAGCCGGAGGTCTGCGAATGGGTGCGCAGCGACAACGATTTGGAGCTCTTGGGGTCGAACTGCGACACCATCTCGCTCCACAGCAGCCGGCCGGCGCGCAGCTTGGCCACCTCCATGAAGAAGTTCATGCCGATGCCCCAGAAGAACGACAGCCGCGGCGCGAACTTGTCGATGTCCAGCCCGGCGTCCAGGCCGGCCTTGATGTACTCCACACCGTCGGCCAGCGTGTAACCGAGCTCCAGATCGGCCGTCGCGCCCGCCTCCTGGATGTGGTAGCCGGAGATCGAAATGCTGTTGAACTTCGGCATTTTCGCGCTGGTGTAACCGAAGATGTCGGAGATGATCCGCATCGACGGCTTCGGCGGATAGATGTAGGTGTTGCGGACCATGAACTCTTTGAGGATGTCGTTCTGGATGGTCCCGGCGAGCTTCTCCGGCGGCACACCCTGCTCCTCGGCGGCCACCACGTACAGCGCGAGGATGGGCAGCACGGCTCCGTTCATGGTCATCGACACCGACACCGAGGACAGGTCGATACCGTCGAAGAGCTGGCGCATGTCGAGGATCGAGTCGATCGCCACGCCCGCCATGCCGACGTCGCCGGCGACGCGCGGGTGATCGGAGTCGTAACCGCGGTGGGTGGCGAGGTCGAACGCCACCGACAAACCCTTCTGTCCCGCGGCCAGGTTGCGCCGGTAGAACGCGTTGGACTCCGCGGCCGTCGAGAACCCGGCGTACTGGCGGATGGTCCAGGGCTGGTTGACGTACATCGTCGGATACGGGCCGCGCACGAACGGCGGTTCGCCGGGCAGGCTGTGCAGCGGGTAACCCGCCTCGACGATCGAGTCACGGTCGGCGCCGATGTAGACGGGCTTGACGTCGATGCCCTCCGGGGTGGACCAGTCCAACTGGTCGGCGGTGTACCCGTGTGCGGCCGCGGCCGCGGACACCTGGCCGTCGACGTCCGACGGGGTCGGCGAGCTCACCGTGGTGTCCCCCTGCAGCGGGACGTCGGCGAAGCTCTGGATGCTGTTCGCCCCGGCAGCGCCGGCCTGCTCGCCGGCGACATCGTGCACGGTCATGTCATGCCCCCAATCGGGTCAGCAGGTCCGACAGAGCGCTCACCGCGTCGATCTTCGCGGTGAGGTAGCCGTCGGGCTTCGAATCGGCTTCGGCGACCGCCTTTTCCGGTCCCGCCAGCAGGACGTGTGCCACCCCGGCGGCGCGCGCAGCGTCGACGACGGCCGACACCTCACCGGCGTAGCGGGCGTCGGTGCCGCAGATCACCGCGATCTGGGTGACACCGGCCTCCGTGACCGCGGCTCCGACGGCAGCGGCGTCCAGGGGGCCGGGGTTGACGGCCTCGATCCCGCCGGAGGCCAGCAGGTTCGCGGTGAAGGTGGTGCGGATGTTGTGCTCGGCCAACGGCCCCAGGGGCAGCAGCATCGCCTTCGGCCGGGCACCGGTCTTCTCCAGATGGGCGTCCGAACGGTGCCGCAGCGCCTCGAAGGCCGCCGCATAGCGCTGCACGTTCGGGAGTGGATCCCCTTGGGGCAGCGGCACTTCGTCCAGATTGGGGAATTCGTTGACACCGGTGACGGCGGTGCGCCGGTGCGCGATGTCGTCGGCGCGCCGCTCGGCGACCTCGGCGATGCGGGCGCTGATGTGCTCGCGCGCCGCCTCGAATCCGCCGCGGGCCTCGATCTCCTGGAAGTTCTGCCAAGCCTGCTCGGCGAGGCTGCGCGTGAGGTCCTCGATGAACCAGGAGCCGCCCGCCGGGTCGAGCACCTGCCCCAGGTGGGATTCCTCGAGGAGCAGCAGCTGGGTGTTGCGGGCGATACGGCGCGCGAAACTGCGTGCCGTACCGGGGAATCCACCATCGATCGCGACGTCGAAGGGGTGCACCACGAGCGTGTCGGCGCCCCCGACTCCCGCGGCGAACGCGGCCACGGTGGTGCGCAGCATGTTCACCCACGGGTCCCGCGCGGTCATCATCGGCAGCGACGTGGTGGCGTGCAGGGTGGCCGCCCCGGCTTCGGGTTCGCCGACCACCTCTGCGACGCGGGCCCAGACTTGGCGCGCAGCACGTAGTTTCGCGATGGTCATGAACTGGTCGTCGTCGGCGGCGACACGGAAGCTGATCTGTCCGAGCGCCTGCGCCGTCGACAGCCCGGCGTCGGTCAACAGCCGCAGGTAGGCGACGCCCGCGGCGACGGAGGCACCGAGTTCCCAGGAGGCGTTGGCGCCGGCGTTGTGCAAAGCCGGACCGTCGACGGTGACCGCCCGCACGTGCGTGTCGTACTCCAGCGCCTTCCGGGCGATCGCCACGACGTCGGCGGCCTCGGGCGCCGGGCGGCCGGCCAGCGGCGCCGTCAGCGGGTCCGCGCCGAGATCGATCGACAGCCGCGAACGCTGGTCCCCGTCGAGGCCGGTGAGCAGCGCCAGCAGCGCATCGGCGGCGGCGCGGAAGGCCGACCCGTCGCCGGCGACCTCCACCAGAACCGGCACCAGGTCCAGGTAGACCCCGTCGAGCAACCGCTCCAGGTCCCCAGGCGCCACCGCGCCGGCGGTGTCACCGACCCGCAGCACCAGCGCGCTGACACCTTCGGTCAGCGCCAGCAGGATGGCGCCGTTGGCCTCGGCGACGCTTCCGGCTTCGGCCGGGAACGCCTCGGCGACCTTCCACCCGGACTTGGTGTCCCGCAGGGCGTCGCCGCCGCGCACGAACGGCCACCGGCCCGGCAGGGCGGGCTCGGCACGTTCGTCGGCAGCGGTGTAGAGCGGCTTGATCGGGAATCCGTCGTAGGTGGCCGAATCGAGCAGACGCTCGGGCTCGGCCGGCAGGTCGGCGGGATCCCGCTTCAAAGACTTCGCCAGAACGCCCGCCACAGCGGAGCGCCACCGGTCCAGATCGGCGTCGATTACTCCACCGGCAGCGCCGGCGCTGGGTTTCTGCACAGCCATCAGGCTAAATGATGGCCATCACACCAGCGTGCGCCGGTGGCGCACGGCACCGGAGCGGTCGCCGATCGCATCAGCTACGCCCCCGTACTCTTGGTAAGCGTGAAATCCGTAGTCAGCACGCTTCGTACCGTCGGTGCCACGGTCGTCGCCACGCTGAAGACGGCACCGCGGGGACAGCTCGCCGCGGTCCTGGGCGGGATTGTGATTCTCGTCGCAGTTGCGCTGTTCGTGCCGCTACCGACCGCGCTGCAGCTGCGGGACTGGGCCACCTCGGTCGGAGCGTGGTTCCCGCTGGCGTTCTTCGCCGCGCACGTCGTGGTCACGGTGTTCCCGTTTCCGCGTACCGCGTTCACACTCGCCGCCGGACTGTTGTTCGGCCCGGTGCTGGGCATCCCGATCGCAGTGGCCGCGAGCACGCTCAGCGCGGTCATCGCGCTGCTGCTGGTCCGCACCGTGGGCTGGCAGGTCAGCCGATGGGTGTCACATCCCCGCGTCGACGCCGTCGACCGGCGGCTGCGGGAGCGGGGCTGGCCCGTCGTACTCGCCACCAGGATGATTCCGGCCGTGCCGTTCTCGGTGCTCAACTACGCCGCGGGGGCGTCATCGGTGCGGGTGGTGCCTTACACGCTGGCCACCTTGGCCGGCGTGCTGCCGGGCACATCGGCCATCGTGATCTTCGGCGACGCGCTGACCGGACGGGTCAGCCCGCTGCTGCTGGTGGTGTCGGTCTGCACCGCGGCGCTCGGCGTGGCCGGTCTGATCTACGAGATCAGGACCCACCGGCGCAGCCAGACACCGATCACGGCGTCCTGACGTCCGGCCCTTTCACCGTCATCGCTCCGAACATCGCGAGCAGCGACGACGCCGCGACCAGACCCGGGCTCCAGTCCCTGGCCCGGACGTGGGAGCCGACCGCGAGCGTGAAGTAGACCGTGAGCATGAACGTGGTCAGCCGGGCCAGCGCCGGCCAGCGGAACACCGACAGCAACCCCACCGCACTGGCGGCCTTCACCACCGGAATCAACGGGCGCAGTTCCTCGGGCAGGCCGACGTCGTCGAACGCCTTCTTGACCGGCGCGATCGGGCCGACACACGCCGCCGCGTCGGCGGCCTGCACCGCGGCGAGCACGACGTAGGTGCGCGGCGAGGTCAGCGCGCTCACTGCTCCGGCGCCCCGTGCCGCGGCGCAGCCAACTGGCCGGGCGCCTCCGGAGCCGACAGAAGTCCGGGCCCCTGGACCGGGGTGCGCGCCTCGGCCTCGGCCTTGGCCACGGCCTGCGCGATCGCGGGATCGGTCTCGGTGTTGAACCAGTCGGCGACTTCCTCGTCGTCGGACTTCGGCGCCGTGTCGTCGGCCGGCGACGGCGTGTAGCGGAACACCCCGTCGGACCCCGGCGCGCCCAGCAGCTTGGTGAATCCCTGTAGGGCCGAACCGAAGTCGCTCGGCACCAGCCACACCTTGTTGGCCTCGCCCTTGGCCATCTCCGGCAGAGTCTGCAGGTACTGGTAAGCGAGCAACTCCGGTGTCGGCCTGCCGGCCTTGATCGCCGCGAACGTCTTCTCGATGGCCTTGGCCTGCCCCTGCGCCTGCAGGTACGAGGCGGCCCGCTCGCCCTGGGCGCGCAGCATCCGGGACTGTCGATCGGCCTCAGCGGCCAGGATCGCGGCCTGCTTGGCGCCCTCGGCGGCGAGGATCTGCGCCTGCTTCTGGCCTTCGGCCTGCTTGATCGCCGCTTCCCGGCTGCCCTCGGCGGTCAGGATCATCGCGCGTTTCTCGCGGTCTGCGCGCATCTGCTTCTCCATCGAGTCCTGGATCGACGGCGGCGGATCGATGCTGCGCAGCTCGACGCGGGCCACCCGCAGTCCCCACCGGTTGGTGGCCTCGTCGAGCACACCGCGCAGCTGCCCGTTGATCGAGTCGCGCGACGTCAGGGTCTGCTCCAGCGTCATGCCGCCCACGACGTTGCGCAGCGTGGTGGTGGTGAGCTGCTCGACTCCGACGATGTAGTTGCTGATCTGGTAGACCGCGGCCTGCGGATTGGTCACCTGGAAGTACACGACGGTGTCGATGTTCACCGTGAGGTTGTCCTCGGTGATCACCGGCTGCGGCGGGAACGACACCACCCGCTCGCGCAGGTCGACCCGGGCGCGGATCTTGTCGATGAACGGCACCAACAGCGTCAGCTGCCCGGACACCGTCTTGCTGTAACGCCCGAGGCGCTCGATCACGGCCGCCTCGGCCTGCGGGATCAACGCGACCGATTTCGCGACGACCACCGCCGCGAAGACGACGAGCACGGCCAGCAGAATCAGTCCTGCGATAGCGCCATCCACGTGGAACTCCTTCCCTAGACGATCTTGGAGACGACTGCGGTGGCGCCGTCGATGTGCACGACGGTCACGTGATCGCCGGGTTCGTAGACGTCGTCCTGGTTGTACGGCCGGGCCGTCCACACCTCGCCCTCGAGCTTCACCTGACCCTCGTGCTGGGCGACGCGGTCGAGCACCAGCGCGCTCTTGCCCTCCAGCGCCCTCACCGGCTCGGGCAGACCCTTGCCGGACGCCAGACGGCGACGCAGCGCCGGGCGCACCCCGACCAGCAACAGCACCGACACGATCAGGAACACCAGGCCGTCGGCCCAGACCGGCCAGTCGAGCAGGAAGCTGGACCCGGCCGCGGCCAGAGCGCCACCGCTGAGCATGAGCAGGAACATGTCGCCGGTGAGCGCCTCGGCGCCGGCGAGCGCCAGTGCTGCGATCAGCCAGATCAGCGGGACAGGCATGACGCCAGCCTAACGCGGCAACCTACCGGATCAGCGGCTAACAACTACACTGCAGCCATCATGTGGTGCCCCAGTGTTTCACTCTCGGTATGGGCCAACGCCTGGTTGGCAGGCGCGGCGGCGCCCGACGATGTCCTTGACGCGTTATCCCAGTGGACGCCAAAGCATTCGGTCACGGCCTACGATTCGGTGGCCGCCGAACGCACGGGGCTGTCGTGGCCCGATCTCGATGACGCCGCCTCGATGTCGTTGCTGCAGACGATCCGCACCGCCGCCGGCCGCAGCGATGCGCAACCGACGATCGCGTTGACGCTGCCCGTTCCCGGCGACGTGCGCGGCCTGCCGCCGGGGACGCAGTTCGGTCGCGACGCCATCGCCGCCGGCGAGGCGGTGACGGTCAACGGGATCGACGGAGCGATCGGGCTGGTGCCCGACTTCGAATACCAGGACAGCTTTCCCGATGATCCCGACGACGATTTCGAGTTCGATGCGGAACTGAGCGGGCTGTCGTGGACGGTGTACTCGTTCTCGTCGGCGCCGCCCGCGGGTCATTTCGATCTCGGCGAGGCCGAGTATCAGTTGCGTGACGCGGTGCGCTCAGCCGCCGACGCGCTGGGCGCGCTGCGCGCCGGCGCCCCGGGCGGCGAGGTCGCCGATCCGCGCCGGCTTGTCGAGCAGGTCCTCGACGCCACGCGCATGCACCGCATCCCCGACCACGCCCCCACCCGGGCGGTGCGGGTGCTGGAGAACGCCGCGCACATCGACGCCATCATCACCGTCAGTTCCGGACTGATCCCGATCGGACTGCAGAGTTCGTCCGAGGTTCAGCTGGCCAGCGACGCGCTGCGGCCGCTGGCCACCGTGGTGCGCTCGGCCCGGTTGGCCGCGGTGGACGCGGTGCTGCACTCCGCCTGGCGGCCCTGACACACCGCCCCTCAGGCGCACATCTGGGCCGGCGCGCCCACCCTGTTGGCCAATCCTGCTGTGCTGCAGCGAGAACGGAAGACACCTTCGACGCGCACCTGCGCCGACGGACCGGACCTCACGGCAGTCCGCACCCCACGGTGATGTCTTTGTGACGCGATCCTGTCAATGAGTTCACACCGGGGTCACAGCGGCCGGTGATGCTGGTTCGCGGCAGAAACGCCTCTGGTGTCACCGATGACGCGGGCACCGGCAGTCCGGGCCACGGCCCTCGCGGGCCGGCCGCCGCACAGAATTCAAGGAGAGCGACGTCATGTCCTACGTGGACCCGCCGCAGTTCGTCATCAAGATGATCGACGCCGGCGAGAACAAGGCCTTCATGTCGACCCGGGACACGGTGATCCGCGCGTACATGGCCGGCGCGATTCTCGCTCTGGCCGCCGCGTTCGCCGTCACCATCACCGTGCAGACGGGCAACGCGCTGCTCGGCGCGGTGCTGTTCCCGGTCGGCTTCTGCCTGCTGTACCTGATGGGGTTCGACCTCCTCACCGGGGTCTTCACGCTGGTGCCGCTCGCGTTGCTCGACAAGCGGCGGGGCGTCACGGTCGGCTCGATGCTGCGCAACTGGGGTCTGGTCTTCCTCGGCAACTTCCTGGGGGCCCTGACCGTCGCGGTGATGATCGCCGTCACACTGACCTATGGATTCACCGTGGATCCCAACGAGGTCGGCCAGCGACTCGGTGAGATCGGGTCCAGCCGCACGGTCGGCTACGCCGACCACGGTGCCGCAGGCATGCTGACGCTGTTCATACGCGGGGTGCTGTGCAACTGGATGGTGTCGACCGGAGTCGTCGCGGCGATGATGTCGACGTCGGTGTCCGGCAAGGTCATCACGATGTGGATGCCGATCATGCTGTTCTTCTACATGGGTTTCGAGCACTCGGTGGTGAACATGTTCCTTTTCCCGTCGGGACTGATGCTCGGCGGCGACTTCTCCGTCGCCGACTACCTGATCTGGAACGAGATCCCCACCGTCGTCGGCAATCTCGTGGGAGGCCTCGCGTTCGTCGGGCTCACGCTGTATGCCACCCACGCCCGCACCGGCGGGGAATGGAACCGGCCCGCCGGCGCAGCGGACTTCGACATCCCGGTCAAGGCCAACGCATGACCCGCGATGACGTCACCGCCGCGATCGTGGCGGCCCGGGTGGCCAAGGGCCTGACCTGGCAGCAGCTCGCCGACGCGATCGACAGACCGGTGGTGTGGACCATCGCGGCGCTGCTGGGGCAGCACCCGGTGCCGGAGCGGTCCGGAAAGCTCCTCGCCGACATCCTCGGGCTGGACGAGTCGGCAGTCCCGGTGCTGGCTGCGGTGCCGATGCGGGGCGGGCTGCCGACCGCGGTACCGACCGACCCGACCATCTACCGGTTCTACGAGGCGCTGCAGGTCTATGGCGGCGCGATCAAGGAGCTCATCGGTGAGCAGTTCGGCGACGGAATCATGAGCGCGATCAACTTCAGCGTCGAGGTCGAGCGCAAGACCCATCCCGACGGTGACCGGGTGGTGGTCACGTTCGACGGCAAGTTCCTGCCGTACGCGTGGACAGCCGCCGACGGCTCCGAGCGGCGATGAAAGACTGCCCTGCGGGGCGGCTCAGGCCGAACAGTCAGGCGTACACAGCGCGCCGTTGACGCTGCTGCCGTAACCCGGCACCAGTCCCCCACCGACTCTCTGCGCCGGAAGGCCAAGGCGTACTTCGTCGATCAGGTCGACCACGAGTTGCGCGAAGCGGGGCTGGGCGTTGGGTGTCGACGCCCGCGCGAACGCGACGCCGGCCTCGGCGGCCTGTTCGGCGAGCTCGTTGTCCAGGTCCCAGACCACCTCGATGTGGTCGGCGACGAAACCGACCGGGCAGACGATCACCGCCGCGACACCGTCGGCCGCCAGCGCCTTCAGGTGATCGCCGACGTCGGGCTCCAGCCACGGCACCTGGGGCGGACCCGACCGCGACTGCCATACCTGGTCGTACTCCGGGAATCCGGCGGCGGCCGCCACCAACGCTGCGGTGTGGCCCACCTGACGCTCGTAAAGGTCGGGCCCGCAACGCGATGCCGCCCGCAGCGGGATCGAGTGCGCGGTGAACACCAGACGAGCCTGGTCGCGCACCTGGGCGGGCAGGGTCGCCGCGGCGGCCCTGATGGAGTCGGCGAACATCTCGATCAACAGCGGATGGTCGAAGTACTGACGCAGCTTGACGAGCTCAGGCGCCTCGGGCCCGGCAGCGGCACGGCCGCGGGCGATGTCCTCCTGGTACTGGGTACACCCCGAATAGCCGCCCCACGCCGACGTCGAGAACACCGCAGCACGACGAATACCGTTGTCCCGCATCGCAGCAACAGCGTCTTCGACGTACGGTTCCCAGTTGCGGTTACCGAAGTAGACCGGCAGTGCCACGCCGCGCCGCGCGAGTTCGGCCTCGATCGCCGTGATCAGGTCCCGGTTGATGCCGTTGATCGGCGAGACCCCACCGAAGTGCAGATAGTGCTCGGCGACCGATTCCAGCCGCTCCCGCGGGATGCCGCGCCCGCGGGTCACGTTCTCCAGGAACGGCATCACCTGCTCGGGGCCCTCGGGTCCCCCGAACGACAACAGCAGCAGGGCGTCAAACGTCACGGGATGTCACAGCAACTGGGTGCTGGCGCCGCCGTCGGCGAAGATGACCGTCCCGGTGGTGGCCGGGAGCCAGTCGGACAGCAATGCGCACACCGTCTTGGCCACCGGTGTCGGGTCCTTCATGTTCCAGCCCAGCGGCGCGCGCTGATCCCAGCCCTCCTCGAGCAGCTGCATCTGAGCGCCGGCTTCCTCGCCGAGCGCACCTCCGACGATGGCGCTCATCGCCAGCGTCCGGATCGGTCCTGCAGCAACGAGATTGGACCGCACACCGACCTTGCCGGCTTCCCGGGCGACGAACCGGTTGACCGACTCCAGAGCGCTCTTGGCGACGGTCATCCAGTTGTAAGCAGGCATCGCGCGCGTCGGGTCGAAGTCCATGCCCACGATGCCGCCGCCGGAGTTCATGATCGGCAGCACCGCCTTGGCCAGCGACGCGTACGAGTAGGCCGAGATGTGGATGCCCTTGGCGACATCCTCGTAGGGGGCGTCGAAGAACGGGTTGATGCCCATGCCGGTCTGCGGCATGAAGCCGATGGAGTGCACCACCCCGTCGAGCTTGTTGCCGTCGCCGATCTCGGCGGTGACCCGGTCGGCGAGCGTGTCCAGGTGCTCGGAGTTCTGCACGTCGAGTTCGATCAGCGGCGCAGGCTTGGGCAGGCGGTCGGCGATGCGACGGATCAGTTTCATCCGGTCGAAGCCGGTCAGCACCAGTTCGGCGCCGGCCTCCTGGGCGACCTTGGCGATGTAGAACGCGATCGAGGAGTCGGTGATGATCCCCGTGACGAGGATGCGCTTGCCTTCGAGAAACCCTGTCATCGTGAAAAGTCCTTATCTCTTCTCATGCGCTGTGCCGTCGGGGCTGGTGACCCTGTTGTCACGGTCGCGCTAATGGCCCATTCCCATGCCGCCGTCGACGGGGATCACCGCGCCGGCGATGTAACTCGCGTCCTCAGACGCCAGGAAGCTGACCACGCCGGCGACCTCGGCGGCGGTGCCGACGCGCTTGGCCGGGATGAAATCCAGCGCGCCCTTCTGGATGCGTTCGTCGAGCGCGCGGGTCATCTCGGTGTCGATGTAACCGGGTGCCACCACGTTCGCGGTGACGTTGGCCTTCGACAGCTCGCGTGAGATCGAACGCGCCATGCCGATCAGGCCGGCCTTGGACGCCGCGTAGTTCGCCTGGTTGCCGATGCCCCACATGCCCGACACCGACCCGACGTAGATGATCCGGCCAAACCGCTTGCGCTGCATGGTCCGCGATGCCCGCTGGGTGACCCGGAACGCACCGGTGAGGTTGGCGTCGATGACGTCGGTGAACCTGTCCTCGGTCATCCGCATCAGGAACGCGTCCTTGGAGATGCCGGCGTTGGACACCAGCACCTCGACCGGACCCTGGTGTTCCTCGACCGCGGTGAACGCGCGGTCGACGGCGTCGTTGTCGGTGACGTCGCACTCGACACCGAACAGGCCCTCCGGCGCGCCGGAGCCGCGGTGGGTGACGGCGACCTTGTGGCCGTCGGCGGCCAGCCGCTGGGCGATCGCCAGGCCGATGCCGCGGTTACCGCCGGTCACCAGCACAGAACGCGACACGAACGTGGGACGGCCGCCCGTGGAGTGCGCTTCGGTGTCGGCGGGGTTCTCAGCGACAGTCATGTTCGTCAACTTAGCCGTTGCCCACCATTCTTAAGAAATCGCCTTACTCAGTTCGGCAGCCGCCGATTGATCAGCAGCGCTCCCAGCGCGGCCAGCGCCAGCAGCAGTGAGCCGACCCGCAACCAGCCCACGCTGGCGTCGCCCTTGATGGTCTCGTAACCGATTTGCTCCTGCAGGTTGGTGAAGACCTGTTTGAGCTGCTCCAGGCTGGACGCGGTGAACGCGTCCCCTCCGGAGAGGTCGGCGATCTTCTTGAGCATCTCGTCGTCGACGGGCACCGGCTGGCGTTGGTCGTTGATCTCGACGTACCCGTAGGGTGTGCCGAACGACACCGTGGAGATCGGCACGCCCTGGTCCTTGGCGGTGCGCGCCGCGGTGTAGGCGCCCTTGGGGTTGTCCGGGTTGGACGGCACGGTCTCCTTGCCGTCGGACATCAACACGATGCGCGCCGGCGGCGGTTCGTCACCGCCACCGATGACCGCGCCGACGGTGGCCACGGCCTGCAGTGCGGTGAAGATGCCCTCGCCGGTGGCGGTGCGGTCGGCCAGCTGCAGCTTGTCGATCGCGGTCTTGGTCGCCTCCCGGTTGGTGGTCGGCGACACCAGCACCGTCGCGGTACCCGCGTAGGCGATCAACCCGAGGTTGATGCCGGGGGTCAGCTGGTCGGCGAACTGTTTGGCGGCCTCCTGCGCGGCGACGAGCCGGTTGGGGGCGACGTCGGTGGCACGCATCGACTGGGACACGTCGACGACGAGCATCACCACGGCCCGGTTGCGCGGGATGCGCACGTCGTGCGTCGGGCCCGTCATGGCGATGGTGAACGACACCAGCGACAGGAAGATCAGCACCGCGGGAAGGTGGCGCAGGCGGCTGGGCCGCTTCGGGGCCACGCTCTCCAGCAGCTCCATGTTCGCAAAGCGCAGCATCCGCTTCTGGCGGGACAGCTGCACGATTACGTAAAGAGCGATCAGCCCGAGGACGACAATGAAGAAGAGAAAAAACCAGGGGTGTTCGAAACCCGACAGCGACATCGGTCCGAGCAACGGCAAAGTCATACGGCACTTGTCATTTCGTGTTTATCAGTCATCGTCATCAGCAATGGTGGGCCTCATCACCGCGCGGCGAGGGCGCCGCGGCGCCGACTCGCCACGAAGCGGACCACGTCGGCGATCCAGTCCCGGTCGGTGCGCAGGGTCAGCAGCGGCGCGTCGCAACGGCGCAGGGTGCGCGCGACATCGGCCCGGTGCGCGGCAGCGGCCTTGGCGAAGTCGGTGCGCAACTGCTCGTCGATGGTGAACTCGCGGGTCCGGCCGGTCTCGGTGTCCTGCAGCACGACATCACCGACGTCGGGCAGTTCGATGTCGCGCGGGTCGAGGATCTCGATACCGAGCACCTCGTGCCGGCCGGCGACGGCGCGCAGCGGACGCATCCAGTTGATCGGGCCGAGGAAGTCGCTGATGATCACCGCCATGCCGCGGCGCCGTTCCGGTCTGCGCAGCGCGTCGATAGCCGCGGCCAGGTCCCCGCGCACGCCCACCGGCGCGCGCGGCGTGGTGGCGATCGCCCGCAACAACTCCTGCTCGTGCATCCGACCCGACAGTGCGGGCACGCGGCGCATCGTCTCGCCGTTGGAGATGATCGCGCCGATCCGGTTGCCGCCACCGCTGTTGAGGAACGCGATCGACGCCGCCGCGGCGACGGCCAGGTCACGCTTCTCGCAGTTGGCCGTGCCGAAGTCCAGGCTGGCCGAGACATCGACCACCAGCCAGGTCTCCAGTTCCCGGTCGGCGATCATCTGCCGCACGTGCGGATGGGTGGTCCGTGCGGTCACCGACCAATCCATCCGTCGGACGTCGTCGCCGGGCTGGTAGACCCGCGACTCCCCCGGTTCGGATCCCGGGCCCGGGAGCAGCCCGAGGTGGTCACCGTGCAGCACGCCGTCGAGCTTGCGGCGCACCGTCAGCTCGAGCTTGCGCAGCGCCGCCGTCAGCGCAGGGTCCCGGATCTCCCCGCGCTGCATCGACGGCAGGTCGACAGACCGGCTTGAGCGTGTCACCAGGTCAGCGACCGCTCGCCGCGCCGGCCGCGGCCGGCACTACGGGCGGCACCGAATGACCTTGCTGCGGAATGGCATTGACCTGTGGCAACGCGACCGTCTGCATGATGCGGTTGACCACCGTCTCGGCGGAGATCTCGTCGGCCAGCGCGTCGTAGGTGAGCACCAGGCGGTGCCGCAGCACGTCCGGGATGATCTCCACGACGTCCTGCGGGATCACGTAGTCGCGGCCGCGCACCAGGGCCAGCGCCCGGGACGCCGCGATGATGCCCAGCGAAGCACGCGGGGAGGCGCCGTAGGCGATCCACGCCTTGGCGTCGGGCATGCCGAACTTCTCGGGCTCGCGGGTCGCGGTGACGATGCGGACCACGTAGTCGACGAGCGCGTGGTGGACGAAGTTGTTGGCAGCGACCTCTTGGAGGCGCAGCAGATCGCCGGTGTTGAGGATCGCCTTGGGCTCCGGCGGCTTGACACCCATCCGGTAGATGATCTCGCGCTCTTCCTCGGGCGACGGATAGTCGACGTTCAACTTGAACAGGAAGCGGTCGCGCTGCGCTTCCGGAAGCTGGTAGACGCCCTCTTGCTCGATCGGGTTCTGGGTGGCCATCACCAGGAACGGGCTGGGCAGCGGGAAGGTCTTGCCGCCGATGGAGATCTTGCGCTCGGCCATCACCTCCAGCAGTGCCGACTGCACCTTGGCCGGCGCACGGTTGATCTCGTCGGCGAGCAGGAAGTTGACCACCACGGGGCCGAGTTCGATGTCGAACTCCTCTTTGCCCTGCCGGTAGATGCGGGTACCGACGATGTCGGTGGGCACCAGGTCGGGGGTGAACTGGATACGGGCGAACGTTCCGCCGACGACCTTGGCGAAGGTCTCGACGGCCAGCGTCTTGGCCACCCCGGGCACACCTTCGAGCAGGACGTGCCCCTTGGCGAGCAGGCCGACCAGCATCCGCTCGACGAGCTGATCCTGTCCGACAATGATGCGCTTGACCTCGAAGATCGCCCTTTCCAGCGTGTGCACCTCGTTCTGCAGGCCACCGTTGGACTGCGCCGCGCCCGCGGCGTGCGCACCGGAGGAGTAGCCCTGAGTCGGGGCCGGTCCGGGAAATCCTCCAGCGCCCTGCGGCGGTCCACTCGGTGAGGTCATCAAACATTCCTTCCACATGCGCCGTACATGCTGGTTCATCGCGGCTTCATCGCGGCACCGGCCGGTCATGGCCGTGCGCTCGCCGTCAACTATTCCAGGCGTGCGCAGATCCGTCGACGTCGCCCGGGTTGCTCAGCTTTAACTCAGGCCACACTCAGGATTCGATGATGCGCTGCACCGTCGGCTGCAGGCCCGCCATCCGGACCGAGCTGACGACCACCTTGTCGGCGGTGCCTCCGGACTCCAGCATCTTGCCGTTGCCGAGATAGATGGCGACGTGCTGGCTGCCGCCGGGACCCCAGAACAAGAGGTCTCCACGCTTGGCTTGCTGGATCGGGACGCGGCGACCGGTGTTGAACTGATCGCCCGAATACTTCGGGATCAGCACGCCGACGCCGGCGAAGGAGTATTGGGTGAAGCCGGAGCAGTCGAACCCGACGGTGTTGGCGCCGCGCTCCACGCCGGTGCTGGGGCCCGTCGGCTTGCCGCCGCCCCACGAGTAGGGGGTGCCGAGCTGGGAGGCGCCGCGCTTGATGACGTACTCGACGGCGGCGGCACCTCGCACGCTGCCGGGTGCGACGCTGGGCGCGTCGGGGGGCACCAGACCGAGGCTCTGCAGGAACTTGCGACCCATGCCCATGGTGGCCTGGGTGGCCTGCGCGGTGACGGCCAGCGACGCATTCGCAATCGCCAGAGCATCACCTGGCGCCCCGGCGCTGGGCCGCATCGGAAGAAGCGGATCCCACAGACTGGGTTGGGCGTTGGCCGGGGCCACGGCCCCGGCCAGCAGCGCGGCGGCAGCGGCCAACGCGATGACGAAGCGACGCAGGGCGATCACCACTCGATCATTCGGGTCACGTACGGGGTCATACCGCTGGTGCGCACCGGCGAGATCTTGACGACGGAGCCGGTGTACGGCGCTTCCAGCATCTGCCCGTCACCGAGGTACATGGCGACGTGCTGGCTGGCGTTGGGGCCGTAGAAGATCATGTCGCCGCGGCGCATCTGCGACGACGGCACCTTGCGGCCGGCGTTGTACTGCGAACCCGAGTAGTGGTCGAGCTTGATGCCGACTCCGGCGAACATGTAGAGCATCAGCCCGGAGCAGTCGAAGCCGACAGTGTTTGCGCCACGGTCGATTCCGCGGCTCGGGCCTGAGGCGTTGCCGCCGCCCCACGAGTACGGCACACCCAACTGGGACATGCCGCGCTTGATCACGTACTCGGTGGCCTGCCTGCCGTACAGCGTCGGGATGGCCCCGTTGGTGATACCCGTCGGCGTCGGCAGCAGGCCGATGCTCTGCAGGAACTTGCGGCCGAGCTCCTGGGTGACCTTCAACGAGGTGGTGATGATCTTCAGGACCGCGTTGATGATCTGGATCGGATCGCCGCTGACGAATGCGCTCGGGATCTGGGGCAGGGTCATGTCCCAGGCGGTCTCGCGGTTGCCGGTGGCGGGGTCGACGTCCCAGTCCGGGTGCGCGCCGGCCGGGGCGGGTTTGGCCGCACCCACCGGCGCGGCGGACGGGGTGCCGCCCGACGGGGCGGAGGGCGCCGTCCCGGACGGCGCCGCCAGCGTCCTGGCCTCCTGCAGTTTGGCCTGGGCCTGCGCGCGTTCGGCGGTGAGCCGGTCGAGTTCGGCCTGCTGGGCCTTGAAAGTCTGTTGAGCGTTGGTCAGCGCGGCCACGGCGTCCTGCTGGCTGGTCTCGGCCGCCTTGACGGCGTCGTCGGCCTGCTGCTTGGCCAGCCGTGCCGCGGACTCTCGGTTGACCTGTTCGGTGCGCGCCCGCTGCAGGTCGGCCATGACCTTCTGCGAGCTCATCGACAGGGCCTGCCCGGTGGCGGCGGTGTGCAGGATGTCCGACGGGTCGGATGCGCTCAGGTACGAGCTCGAAGGCCCGCTGACGTACATCGACGCGGCGAAGGTGTCGAACCGGTCTTGCGCGGCGGCGATCGCGGCGTTGGCGTCCTTGACGCGTTGCGCACTGGCGTCGATCTCCAGCCGCGCGGACTCGGCCTTCTCCCGGGCGGTCTGCACGTCCAGGATCGCCTTGTTGACGCTCTCCTGTTGCATCTGGATCTGCGCGCCGAGGTCCTGGAGTTTCTGGTTGACGTTCGCGACGTCGGTCACCAGCCGGGCCAGGCCGCTCTGCTGGGCGGGCTGCGCGAGCGCCAACTGCGGCGCGAGGTTGGGCAGCGTGATCACCATTCCCATGGCGAGCGACGCCGCGCACAGCCGCGAGGCGGAGGCGCTGCCGGGGGTGCGTCTCATTCGGCTCAAGTCTCCTCAGGCTCCACGCTTACGTGTCGGCACAGGTCCGGGCGCCTAGAGAACAGAAGTCACATGAGGAACAACCGCAACATCAGGCACCGATTGCACCGTACGTCACATCTGACGCTAAGGAAACTTTAGCCACAAATTACAACAATGTAATTGCAATCGGCGTTATCAAACGGTAATCATTGAATTTGCTGACGACGCAGCGCAGCGTCATTCAGAGCTGGCGGCAGGCATATCTGAATCAGAGGCACGTTTGCCCCATTTCTGCAGGAATCGGATGCCCACCACGGCCAAAGTGACCGCTAAAACAAGGACAATCGTGAATGGCGTCCACGGAAAGTGAGACGCCGTCAACTCCCCCACGAAATTCTTCGATGAAAGCACCGGATTACCCGTCTTGGCCAGATCCTCGCCGGCCTCGAGGGTCACCCGGTCGAACTCAGGACTGTAGGTGCCGGCGAACGACGGGCTCAGCACCAGCACGGTGGCGCCGGGGTTGTCCGCGCCGACCTCGGTCGCGATGTCGCGCAGCGGGGTGTGGATCGGCGGATTTGCCCCGATCACCACGATCTTCAGATCGATGCCCTGATTCCCGGCGTCGGCGACCACCTCTTGCAGTTGCGACACCTGCGCCGGATCCAGCCCCCGGGCGCTGACGCCCGCTTCGGCGACGTCGGCACCCACCACGTCCATGCACACGTCGGGCGCGCCGGGTGAGGCCGGGTCGATGCCCACGGTCTGACACAACTCCGGCGGGATGTAGGTCGGCAGGAACGGCACGAAGAGCGGTCCGGTCACAGGCAGCAACCGTAGCCGACCGCCGAGGCGCCGCGCACACGACACGGGCGCGACATTCTGGGTACCCGGCACGGGTGGCAGCACGCTGGACCGAGGACGAGACTGGGTGCCGGCCTGGGGTTACTTATAGGACAAGCGTACTGTTAAGGTTACAAACGCCGCCGACACAGCCCGTCGCGGCGATGGTCGAAATCCGGGAGTTGATGTGAGCAGCAAGAATTCATCCCTGAACTCGTTCGGGGCGAAGGACACGCTGAAGGTCGGAGACAACAGCTACGAGATCTACCGCCTGGACGCGGTCCCCGGTACCGAGAAACTTCCCTACAGCCTCAAGGTGCTCGCGGAGAACCTGCTGCGCACCGAGGACGGCTCCAACATCACCAAGGATCACATCGAGGCGATCGCGAACTGGGATCCGCAGGCCGATCCGAGCATCGAGATCCAGTTCACCCCCGCCCGCGTGATCATGCAGGACTTCACCGGCGTCCCGTGCATCGTCGACCTGGCCACCATGCGCGAGGCGGTCGGCGAGCTCGGCGGCGACCCGCAGAAGGTCAACCCGCTGGCGCCCGCCGACCTGGTGATCGACCACTCGGTGATCGCCGACCTGTTCGGCCGCCCGGACGCGTTCGAGCGCAACGTCGAGATCGAGTACGAGCGCAATGGTGAGCGCTACCAGTTCCTGCGCTGGGGCCAGGGCGCGTTCGACGACTTCAAGGTGGTGCCGCCCGGCACCGGGATCGTGCACCAGGTCAACATCGAGTACCTGGCCAGCGTCGTGATGAACCGCGACGGCGTCGCCTACCCGGACACCTGCGTCGGCACCGACAGCCACACCACGATGGAGAACGGCCTCGGCGTGCTCGGCTGGGGCGTCGGCGGTATCGAAGCCGAGGCCGCGATGCTCGGCCAGCCGGTCTCGATGCTCATCCCCCGTGTCGTCGGCTTCAAGCTGACCGGCGAGCGCCGGCCCGGTGTCACCGCGACCGACGTCGTGCTGACCGTCACCGAGATGCTGCGCAAGCACGGTGTGGTCGGCAAGTTCGTCGAGTTCTACGGCGAGGGCGTCGCCGAGGTGCCGCTGGCCAACCGCGCCACCCTGGGCAACATGAGCCCGGAATTCGGCTCCACCGCAGCGATTTTCCCGATCGACGAGGTGACGATCGACTACCTGAGGATGACCGGCCGCAGCGACGAGCAGCTGGCTTTGGTGGAGGCGTACGCCAAGGAACAGGGACTGTGGCACGACCCGACGCGGGAGCCGAAGTTCTCTGAGTACATCGAGCTCGACCTCGGCGACGTGGTCGCATCGATCGCGGGGCCGAAGCGTCCGCAGGACCGCATCCCGCTGTCTGACGCGAAGGCCGCGTTCCGCAAGGACATTCACAACTACGTCGAGGAGCACATGCCCGTCGAATACACCAAGGTCGATGTGGCCGTCGACGAGTCGTTCCCGGCCAGCGACCCGGTCGCGCTGTCGTTCGCCGACGAGGACAGCGTCATCCCGTCCGCGGCGGTCGGCTCGAACGGCAGGCCGAGCAAACCGGTGGAGATCAAGAACTCCGAGCGCGGCGACTGCATCATCGATCACGGCGCGGTGGTGATCGCGGCGATCACGTCGTGCACCAACACCTCCAACCCCGAGGTGATGCTGGGTGCCGCCCTGCTGGCCCGCAACGCGGTCGAGAAAGGGCTGACGTCCAAGCCGTGGGTGAAGACCACGATGGCGCCGGGTTCGCAGGTCGTGACCGACTACTACGAAAAGGCCGGCCTGTGGCCGTATCTGGAGAAGCTCGGCTTCTACCTCGTCGGCTACGGCTGCACGACCTGCATCGGCAACTCCGGCCCGCTGCCCGAGGACATCAGCAAGGCGATCAACGACGCCGACCTCTCGGTGACGGCGGTGCTGTCGGGTAACCGCAACTTCGAGGGCCGCATCAACCCGGACGTCAAGATGAACTACCTGGCGTCCCCGCCGCTGGTGATCGCCTATGCGCTGGCCGGGACCATGGACTTCGACTTCGAAACCGAGCCGCTCGGCAAGGACGAGGCCGGCAACGACGTGTTCCTCAAGGACATCTGGCCGTCGCAGAAGGACATCGACGACACCATCGCCTCGGCCATCAACACCGAGATGTTCCGGAAGAACTACGCCGATGTGTTCAAGGGCGACGAGCGGTGGCGCAACCTGCCGACGCCGAGCGGCAACACCTTCGAGTGGGACGAGGACTCGACATATGTCCGCAAGCCACCGTACTTCGACGGTATGCCCGCCGAGCCGGAACCGGTGACCGACATCAAGGGCGCCAGAGTGCTTGCCCTGTTGGGTGATTCGGTGACCACCGACCACATCTCCCCCGCTGGCAGCATCAAGCCGGGCACTCCGGCGGCCCAGTACCTCGACGAGCACGGTGTGGACAAGAAGGACTACAACTCCTACGGCTCGCGACGCGGCAACCACGAGGTGATGATCCGCGGCACCTTCGCCAACATCCGGCTGCGCAACCAGTTGCTCGACGACGTCTCAGGCGGCTACACCCGCGACTTCACCCAGGAGGGCGCCCCGCAGGCGTTCATCTACGACGCGGCGCAGAACTACGCGAAGCAGAACATCCCGTTGGTGGTGTTGGGCGGCAAGGAGTACGGCTCGGGATCGTCGCGCGACTGGGCGGCGAAGGGCACCAGCCTCCTGGGCGTGCGGGCAGTCATCACCGAGTCGTTCGAGCGGATCCACCGGTCCAACCTGATCGGCATGGGCGTCATCCCGCTGCAGTTCCCGGAAGGGGAATCGGCCGCGTCGCTGAAGCTGGACGGCACCGAGACCTTCGACATCACCGGCATCGAAGCCCTCAACGAGGGCAAGACGCCGAAGACGGTGCACGTGAAGGCCAGCAAGGACGGCGGCGAGACGGTGGAATTCGACGCGGTGGTGCGGATCGACACCCCCGGTGAGGCGGACTACTACCGCAACGGCGGCATCCTGCAGTACGTGCTGCGGAACATGCTGAAGGCCTGAGCATCTGACATGCCTCGGGTGACCGACGATCATCTGGCGGCACGCCGCCGCCAGATCCTCGACGGTGCCCGGCGGTGCTTCGCCGAGTACGGCTACGACCGGGCCACGGTCCGCCGACTGGAGCAGACGATCGGGCTCTCGCGCGGTGCGATATTCCATCACTTCCGCGACAAGGACACGCTGTTCTTCGAACTGGCGCGTGAGGACGCAGAGCGGATGGCCGATGTCGCGGCGCGCGAGGGCTTGATCCAGGTGATGCGCGACATGCTGGCCGCGCCCGACCAATTCGATTGGCTGGCCACCCGGCTCGAGATCGCGCGCAAGTTGCGCAACGACCCGGCGTTCAGCAGGGGCTGGTCGGAACGGTCGGCCGAGCTGTCGGCGGCCACCGCCGAGCGGCTCCGCCGACAGAAGCAGGCCGGGCGGCTGCGTGACGATGTGCCGGGAGAGGTGCTGCGCACCTACCTGGAGCTGGTGCTCGACGGGCTGGTCGCGCGGTTGGCCTCCGGCGACGATCCCGAAAGGCTCGGCGCCGTATTGGATCTGGTGGAGGACTCGGTCCGCCAGCAGTGACTAGCTGGCCTTGCGACCGCGGTGGTTGGGGCCGCCCCGGCTACGCATCGTCGTACCCGATTCCCGCAGCATGCTGTGTATCGAGCCGTAGGAGTGGCCGGTCTCGGCCACCAACGACCGGATACTGGCGCCGCGCTCGTAGGCGCTGCGCAGTTCGGTCATCAGCTGATCTCTCGACTTCCCGTTCTTGTTCACCTTCGACGCCTTCCCCGCTGCTGTGCACGGATGTAGCGTTCGCATACCCAGCCGGGTGACGCCTGACACAGGGCGGCGGCGGATTCTCAGGCCAGTTCGATCAGGTCGCGGTATTCGTCGGACCAGAAGTCCTCGGTGCCGTCGGGCAGCAACAGCACCCGCTGCGGGTTGAGCGCCTCGGCGGCGCCGGGATCGTGGGTCACCAGCACCACCGAACCCTGGTAGCTGCGCAGCGCGTCGAGCACCTGTTCCCGCGAAGCCGGGTCGAGGTTGTTCGTCGGCTCGTCGAGCAGCAGCACGTTCGCGGTGGACGCGACGAGTCCGGCGAGCGCGAGGCGGGTCTTCTCACCGCCCGACAGCGTGCCGGCAGGCTGGTCGAGCTGCGGACCGGTGAACATGAACGCGCCCAGAAGGCCCCGGAGATCCTGCTCCCCGGTGTCGGGGGCGGCGGACCGGATGTTCTCCCACACCGTGGCGAGATTGTCGAGGGTGTCGTGCTCCTGCGCGAAGTACCCGATCTTGAGTCCGTGCCCGGGTTCGAGCCCGCCCGCGTCGGGGGTCTCCACTCCGGCCAGCAGGCGCAGCAGCGTGGTCTTGCCCGCACCGTTGAGCCCGAGCACCACGACGCGCGAACCGCGGTCGATGGCCAGGTCGAGGCCGGTGAAGATCTCCAGTGAGCCGTACGTCTTGGTCAGGCCCTTGGCGACCAGCGGGGTCTTGCCGCACGGCGCGGGGGTCGGGAACTTGATCCGGGCCACCTTGTCGGCCACCCGCTCGGCGTCCAGCTCGGCGATCATCCGCTCGGCACGACGCAGCATGTTCTGGGCTGCAACGGCTTTGGTGGCCTTGGCGCCCATCTTCGCGGCCTGCGCCCGCAGCGCGCCCGCCTTCTTCTCGGCGTTGGCGCGCTCGCGGCGGCGCCGCTGCTCGTCGGTGGCGCGGGCGTCGAGGTACTTCTGCCAGCCCATGTTGTACACGTCGGCCTCGCCGCGGACGGCGTCCAGGAACCAGACCCGGTTGACGACGTCGGCCAGCAGATCGACGTCGTGGCTGATGACGACCAGTCCGCCGGTGTGGTTCTGCAGGAACGTGCGCAGCCAGCCGATCGAGTCGGCATCGAGGTGGTTGGTGGGCTCGTCGAGCAGCAGTGTGGTCGCCGACCCGCTGCCGCTCTCGGACGCGGCGAACAGGATCCGGGCCAACTCCACGCGGCGGCGCTGACCACCGGACAGGGTGCGCAGCGGCTGGGTGAGGACCCGGTCAGGCAGCCCGAGGCTCGCGCAGATCCGCCCGGCCTCGCTCTCGGCGGCGTAGCCCCCGAGCGCGGCGAACCGCTCCTCCAGCTGCCCGTACCGGCGGACGGCCTTGTCGCGAGCGGCGTCGTCGGCGACCTCGGCCATCAACGCCTGCTGCTTCTCCAGATCC
The DNA here is from genome assembly GCF_025263565.1 of Mycobacterium sp. SMC-8. NCBI lineage: Bacteria > Bacillati > Actinomycetota > Actinomycetes > Mycobacteriales > Mycobacteriaceae > Mycobacterium > Mycobacterium sp. SMC-8. The sequence continues at coordinate 4,388,111 of NZ_CP079865.1, read as the reverse complement.
GAGAGCAGGGTGTCCAGGCCACGCGCCGAGAGCACCCGGTCCCGCGCCAGCATGTCGAGATCACCCTCTTTGGGATCCTGTGGCAGGTAACCGATTTCACCCGTGCGGGTGACCGAGCCGGCGTACGGTTCGCCCTCGCCGGCCAGGATGCGCATCGTCGTGGTCTTGCCGGCGCCGTTACGGCCGACCAGTCCGATCCGGTCGCCGGGCTGCACACGCAGCGCCGACCCGCCGATGGCGAGCAGCGTGCGCGCTCCTGCGCGGACCTCGAGGTCCGTGGCGGTGATCACGCTGATGCTCCTGAGGGAAACGAGGGCATGGTGATACCCCATGCCGCGGGTGGCTTCTGAAAGGCTAGTTGCTGGTGCCGGGCTGAGGCCAATCGATGGCCAATCGCTCACTTGTCGTCGGTGAAGCGCGGCGGCCGCTTCTCCTTGCGGGCTGCCACCGCCTCCTCGAAGTTGGTGGTCAGCAGCCGGACGTAGAGCTGCCCCAGGCCTTCGGTCTGCATGTGTGACTCCAGCGATCCGGCGTCCAGCCCGCTCCACAGCGTGCGCTTGGTCAGCTCGGTACCGGGACGCGAGTACGCCGCGATGCGTGCGGCGAGGTCGTAGCAGGTCGGCAGCAGTTCCTGCGCCGGAACCCGGCGCGAGACCAGTCCTATGCGCTCGGCCTCCTCGGCGTCGACGTCACGACCGGTCAGCATGATCTCGAACGCTCGAGAGGATCCGATCGCCCGCGGCAGCAGGTAGCTCAAGCCCAACTCGCTGGCCGTCAGGCCGTTGTTGATGCCGGCGGCCCGGAAGTACGCATCGGTGGACGCCACCCGGATGTCGGCGGCCAGCGCCAGGCACAGGCCGCCTCCGATCGCGGCGCCGTTGACGGCCGCGATGACCGGCTGGTGCAGCCGTCGCAGCGCCAGGATCACCTCGTCGAGCACCTCCATCGACCGCAAGCCGAAGGCGGGCCGGGTCAGACCCTCCACATGCGGCACGGAGCCGGCTGACTTGTGATCGGCACCGGAGGAGAACCCGGCGCCTGCGCCGGTGAGGACCACGACGCGGACGTCGTTGTCGTAGGTGATCTCGTCCAGCGCCGCCTTGAGCGGCACCATCACGTCGAACGCCATCGAGTTCATCCGCTCGGGGCGGTTCAGCGTCACCAGTGCGACCCCGGGCCGCGGGTGTTCCACCAGGACAAAGCCGTCACCATCGGTCACGGCATGCACCCTAACGCGGGGCGGATCAGCTCTGACCGTTGTCCTGGGCGGCGATCGCGGCGTCGACGTCGAAGTCCTTGATCTGCTGGACGAGGTCCTCCAGGGCGGCGGGCGGCAGCGCGCCTGCCTGGTTGAACACCAACTTGCCCTTCTTGAACGCCATCAGCGTCGGGATCGAGCGGATGTCGGCCGCGGCGGCGAGCTGCTGCTCGGCCTCGGTGTCGACCTTGGCGTAGACGACGTCGGGGTGCTTCTCCGACGACGCAGCGAACGTGGGCGCGAATGCCTTACACGGCCCGCACCAAGAGGCCCAGAAGTCCACCAGGACGATCTCGTTGTCGTTGATGGTGTCGTTGAACTCTTGTGCGGTGATGTCCTTGGTAGCCACGTGTACCTCAACGTTCCTGTCGGCTGGTGTGTTCCTTCGACGGTGCGGCGTGCTGCTAAAGAGCGTATGCCTTCACCCAGTCCACCTTCATCTGTGCGTGAAACGGTGCGTTCGGGTCCGGATCCCCGGTCCACGGGTTCCCGACCGCGACGTTGAGGATCAGGTAGTGCTCCCATGCGCCGGAGAACGGGGTCCAGTCCCCGCCGAGCGCCTCGTACTGAATCTTGGTGATCCGGCCCACCTCGACACCGTCGACGTGCCAGACGATGCGGTCGGGATGCCAGTCCATGCCGTAGTCGTGGAAGCCCTGTGACACGTCGACCCCGAGTTCGGCGTCGACGCCGTGCAACTTCACGTCGAGGCTGTTGTCGGTCTTCGCCGGGCCGTGGATGTTGCCGGTCCACGTGGTGCGCGAATCCGGGGTACCCATGCCGGGGATCTCGACGATGTCGATCTCGCCCTGGCGCGGCCAGTCGTATTCGTGGCCCGGTTCCAGCCCGACCGACCAGAACGCCGGCAGCACGCCCAAGGTGCCCGGCATCTGGATGCGTGCGACGACCCGGGTCCCGACGCCGATGGACTGCTTCCCCATGGTCACCACACGTGCAGACGTGTAGTTGTTCGGCGCGCCCAGCCGGTCCGGGGCGGCTTCGCGACGGGCCTCGATGACGAGGTTGCCCGCAGCGTCGATGTAGACGTTGTCGCCGTCGGTGTAGTACTGGTTCTCCCCCGCCGACTGTCCCCACCGCCCGGTCTGCAGCCCCCAGTAGCGCAGCGCCTCGTCCATGCTGGAGAAATTGGTCTCCCACAGCAGTTTCGGGTTCGCCGGATTGCCAGGCTGCGGGATCACGACGTTGCGGTAGATCACCGACCGCCGAACCAGCCATCGGGCTGCGGTTGCCTTCGACACCGGGATGTCGAGCCAGTCGGTGCCCATCTTCTTGCTGCGGATGCCGATGGAATACATCCAGTCGACGATCATCGATCCCCACGTCACCTTGGTGCTGGTGGCGGCCGCGACGAGCACCGGATCGACCTCGACGGCCGCTGCTGCGGTACGCAGGGTGACTGCCTCGGTGACCGGTTGGACGGTCTTCGCGCTCTCGGCCTGTGGGGCTCCAGCGTCGCGGTTCCGTTCGACAAGCGCGGGATCCGGCTTCGGCGCACGGTCCGCATCGGGCTCTGCGCCGACAACGACCGCGCCGTCCGCTGCGTGTGCCGGGTCATCGACAGGGTTCTCGTCGAGGGTTCCCCCGTCTCCGGGAGTCTGGTGGTCATCACCGGCGTCGCTGCCGATGTGGTCACCGCCGGTGCCGTCGTCGGTACCGGTGTCCTCGTTGTCGAAGACGTCATCGGTGCCGTTGGCCGCTTCGCCGTCCACGTCGTCGGCCGCCGCGTCATCGTCCTGATCGACGGCCTCGTCCTCGGTGTCGTGGTCGACGCCCCTGTCGTCGGCGTCGTGGTCGGCAGCGCCGTCCGTCGTCGCGGTGTCCTTGTCGGCGGTAGCCACGCCTGCCTTCGGACCGTCGGTAGTCTCCGTCGACACCGAGCTGCCCGCTGAGCTTTCTGCGTCGGCGCTCGCCGATGCGCCTGCCGCGCCGGTCATCATGGCGGCGCCAAGCCCGGCAACCATCACGCCCCCGGCCAGCCAATGTTTGCGACCGCATCTGCGCACACCATTACCACGACGCTGACTCATCACCGGACATCCATTCTCGTCACAGGAAACAGGAAATGAAGAAATTACGAATTCCCGATCGATTTGCGTCCGAAAGGAGCGAATGCAATCGATTAGCGGAGTGTGACTGCCATTCACGAACGTAGAGCCTTGAGCTGAAAAGACACCCTCGTCTATGGCTCCCCTCCCGATCACAGCGGTGTGCGGAGCAAACGTTAGCGAAACCTCAACGGACGCGCTCGTTTTCGAACGAAAAGGCTTTTCGGCCGGAAAGTGCAATCGCGTCAAAAAGTCACTTCAGCCGAATGGTGCAGTCATTAGCTGCAATTTCAGCGCAACCGCTCAAGTTTGCCAGAGTTTTCGGGCGCTCCGTGCGGTGAACACGAAAGACGCAGGAAAAGGGAGGGTTTCGCGCGTGCAGACACGCCGCGTCAAGAACTCCGGCAATTGCCGTCTCGTGAGGAGCAAGTCGCCCGATCGGCGTTGCACAGCAGGACAAACCGACGGCGGGGCCACCAGAGCGTCTCGACCGCCAACGCCACCAGATACAGCACGGAGGCCACGGCACTGCCCCACGATCCGTAGGGCGCGTCCCACAATGCGGTGCCCACGGCGACCACGAGGACGAGGCGAATCACCCATCGCAGCGGCCGGGCGGCGCGGGCGGCCGCGTGCAGGCCATCGCGGTATTCGGCGGCGGCATCGGCCAGGCGCCCGTCCACCATCCGCGCGCCACGGCGGACAGCGCCGACCACCATCACCCGCTCTTGCGCGCTGATGCGCGCTGACCGGGGCCAGTACCGGGCCATCCGGCGGGCCGTCCAGGTGCCGTACACCGTACCGACGACCGTGAAGACGATGAGCCCGACGACGACCGAACCCGAGTCGAGCCCGGCAAGGACGCCGACGCCGACTCCGAGGACTCCGCCGGCGATCAGTGCACGGCGGACGAAGCCACCTCGCCACACGAACGCCGGAAAGACGATCACGCCCCGATTGTGCGCGACTGCGCCGGCAGGCGGACCTAGACGGTGAAGCCGAGCGCCCTCAGCTGCTCGCGACCGTCCTCGGTGATCTTGTCCGGACCCCACGGCGGGTTCCACACCCAGTTGATCCGGATCTCGTCGACCAGGCCGGCGCCCACCAGCGCGGTGCGGGACTGGTCTTCGATCACGTCGGTCAACGGGCATGCCGCCGAGGTCAGCGTCATGTCGATCAGCGCGACGGGGCCGGAATCGCCGGCCTCCAGGTTGATCCCGTAGACCAGGCCCAGATCGACGACGTTGATCCCGAGTTCGGGGTCGACGACGTCGCGCATGGCCTCTTCGACTTCGGCGAGCAACTCGTCGCCCGCTGCGGTTTCACTCATGGAATCTCCTCAGAATTCTCGGGGCCGTGGGCCTGCGCCAGCGCGGCCTTGAAAGCCGTCCAGCCCAGCAGCGCGCATTTCACCCGCGCCGGGTACTTGGCCACCCCGGCGAAGGCGACACCGTCGCCGAGCACGTCCTCATCGCCCTCTATCTTGCCCCGCGACGACACCATCTCCGAGAACGCGGCCACCGTCTTGAGCGCATCCCCGACCGTCTGCCCGATCACCTGATCGGTGAGCACCGACGTCGACGCCTGACTGATCGAACAGCCCTGGCCGTCGTAGGAGATGTCGTTGACGGTCTCGCCGTCCTCGGAGAGCGCCACCCGCAACGTCACCTCGTCCCCACACGTGGGGTTCACGTGATGCACCTCGGCGTCGAACGGCTCACGCAGACCGCGATGGTGCGGGTGCTTGTAGTGATCCAGGATCACTTCCTGGTAGATCTGCTCGAGGCGCACGTCTCAGATCCTCAACGCAATCCCCGGGCCGCGTCGCTCCGGCCGTCCGGATCGAAGAACTCCACCGCCCGGCGGACGCCCGCGACGAGCCGATCCACCTCGTCCTCGGTGTTGTACACCGCGAAGGACGCGCGCGCGGTGGCGGCGATGCCGAACCGGCGGTGCAGCGGCCACGCGCAGTGGTGGCCGACGCGGACCGCCACACCGTGGTCGTCGAGCACCTGCCCGACGTCGTGGGCGTGCACACCGTCCACCACGAACGACACCGGTGACCCGCGACCGTCCATCGTGGCCGGCCCGATGATCCGGACACCGTCGATTGCCGACAGTCCGGCCAGGGTCCGAGCCACCAGATCCCGCTCGTGCTCTTCCACGACGGGCATGCCGAGGGCATCCAGGTACCGTGCAGCCGCGGCCAGTCCGACCACCTGCGAGGTCATCGGCGTTCCGGCCTCGAACCGCTGCGGTGCGGGCGCGTAGGTGCTCGCCTCCATGGTGACCGTCTCGATCATCGAGCCGCCGGTCAGAAACGGCGGCATCGCATCGAGCAGGTCGCGCCGGCCATAGAGCACGCCGATACCGGTGGGACCCAGCATCTTGTGCCCCGAGAACGCCGCGAAGTCCACGCCGAGGGCATGGAAGTCGACGGGTTGGTGCGGCACCGACTGGCAGGCGTCCAGCAGTACCAGCGCACCGACCGCCTTGGCGCGCGCGACAAGTTCCGCCACCGGGGCAACGGCCCCGGTGACGTTCGAGTGATGGCTGAACGCAACAATCTTCACCCGATCGTCGAGTGCCAGAGAGTCGAGATCGATGCGGCCGTCGTCGGTGACGCCGTACCAGCGCAGGGTCGCGCCGGTGCGCCGGGCCAGTTCCTGCCACGGCACCAGGTTGGCGTGGTGCTCGAGCTCGGTGGTGACGATGACGTCGCCGGGTCCGACGGCACGCTCGAACCGCCTGTCCCCCAGCGCATACGCCACCAGGTTGATCGCCTCGGTCGCGTTCTTGGTGAACACCAGCTCGTCGGAGTCCGCGCCGACGAATGCGGCGATGTCCTCGCGGCCCTGCTCGTAGGCGTCGGTGGACTCCTCCATCAGCTGGTGCGCGCCGCGGTGCACCGCGCCGTTGGAGGTGAGCAGGAACGCACGCTCGGCGTCGAGCACGGCGAGCGGCTTCTGCGACGTCGCCCCGGAATCGAGGTACGCCAGCTGGTTTCCGCCGCGCATGACCCGGCTCAGGATCGGGAAATCGGCACGGATCGCGGCGATGTCCAGGGTCTTGGCGGCCGTCATGTCAGGCCCCTGCGGCAGCAGCCTGGGTGAAGCGCTCGTAACCGTTCTCTTCGAGCTCGTCGGCCAATTCCGGCCCACCCGACTCGATGATGCGGCCGCCGACGAACACGTGCACGAATTGCGGCTGGATGTAGCGCAGGATCCGGGTGTAGTGCGTGATCAGCAGCACGCCGCCGTTCTCGGCCTCCTTGTAGCGGTTCACGCCCTCGCTGACCACGCGCAGCGCGTCGACGTCCAGACCTGAGTCGGTCTCGTCGAGGATCGCGATCTTGGGCTTGAGCAGGCCGAGCTGCAGGATCTCGTGGCGCTTCTTCTCACCGCCCGAAAAGCCTTCGTTGACACTGCGTTCCCCGAAGGAGGGGTCGATGTCGAGGTCGCCCATCGCGCCCTTGACCTCTTTGACCCAGTGCCGCAGCTTCGGTGCCTCGCCGCGCACCGCGGTGGCTGCCGTGCGCAGGAAGTTCGACATCGACACGCCGGGTACCTCGACCGGGTACTGCATCGCCAGGAAGAGGCCCGCTCGAGCACGCTCGTCGATGCTCATCTCCAACACGTCCTCGCCGTCGAGGGTGATGGACCCGGAAGTGACGGTGTACTTGGGGTGGCCGGCGATCGCGTAGGACAGCGTGGACTTGCCCGAGCCGTTCGGGCCCATCACGGCATGCGTCTCGCCTGACTTCACGGTCAGGTTGACCCCTTTGAGGATCGGCACTTCTTCGCCTTCCGGCGTGAAGACCGATGCGTGCAGGTCCTTGATTTCCAGTGTGGTCATGGCTACGAGGTTCTCGATTCCGTGATTGCTAGTTCTCGTTCGATTGCTTCGGTCAGGCGCTCACGCACGGCGGGGACGGCGATCTTCGCGATGATCTCGTTGAAGAAGCCGCGCACCACCAGGCGGCGGGCCTGGTCCTCGGGAATGCCGCGCGCCCGCAGGTAGAACAGTTGCTCGTCGTCGAAACGCCCGGTGGCACTGGCGTGCCCGGCGCCGACGATCTCGCCGGTCTCGATCTCCAGGTTCGGTACCGAGTCCGCGCGGGCACCATCGGTGAGCACCAGGTTGCGGTTCACCTCGAAGGTGTCGGTGCCGGTGGCCTCGGCCCTGATGAGCACGTCACCCACCCAGACGGTGTGCGCGTCCGGCTTCTTCGAGTCCGGATCACCTTGCAGCGCGCCCTTGTACAGCACGTCGGACTTGCAGTTGGGCTGCGAGTGGTCGACGAGCAGCCGGGCCTCGAAGTGCTGTCCGTCGTCGGCGAAATACGTGCCGAGCATCTTGGCATCCCCACCGGGGGCGTCATACCGCACGTTCGCTGTGGTCCGGACGACGTCGCCGCCGAGGGTCACGTTGACGTGTCCCAGCACCGCGTCCTTGCCCAGCCGGGCGTGGTGCGCGCTGACATGCACGGTGTCGTCAGCCCAGTCGGCGATCCAGATGATGCCCAGGCCGGCGGAGTCTCCGACGATGATCTCGACGTTGTCGGCGTAGGTACCGCTTCCCCTCAGGTCGACGACGACGATCGCGCGGGAGAGCTCTTCGACACGGATCTGCAGGTGCCCGTAGGCGACCTTGCCCTCACCGGGTCCGGTGATGCCGATCTCGATCGGTTCGGCGATCTCGGTGTCGCGTGCGACGGTCACGATGGTCGCCGTATCGAACGACGAGAATGCCTGGGCGGCAACACGATCAGACGGCACGCCGGCCTGTCCGAGACGCTCGTCGCCGCGCGCGACGGTCTGCACCGTCACGCCGGGACGTTCGGAGACCGCGATCCCGGCCGACCCGGTCGGGGTCGCGGAGCCGTCGTGCAGGCCGCGCAGCCGCTTCAGAGGTGTGAACCGCCAGATCTCGTCGCGCCCGCCGGGCACCTCGAACGCGTTGACGTCGAACGACGAGAACAGCTCGCCCTTGTTGACGGCAGCGAGGGCCGAACCCTCGACTGCCTGAGTCAGATTGCCCATATCTAGCCGACCGCGCCTTCCATCTGCAGCTCGATCAGCCGGTTGAGCTCGAGTGCGTACTCCATCGGGAGTTCCTTGGCGATCGGCTCGACGAAGCCGCGCACCACCATCGCCATGGCCTCGTCCTCGGTCAGACCGCGGCTCATCAGATAGAACATCTGGTCCTCGCTGACCTTGGACACCGTGGCCTCGTGTCCCATCGTCACGTCGTCCTCGCGGATGTCGACGTACGGATAGGTGTCGGAGCGGCTGACGGTGTCAACCAGCAGCGCATCGCATTTCACCGAGGAGCGTGATCCGTGCGCCCCCTTGTTGACCTGCACCAGGCCGCGGTAGGAGGCGCGGCCGCCACCGCGGGCCACCGACTTGGACACGATGTTGCTCGACGTGTTGGGCGCCAGATGCAGCATCTTGGCGCCGGTGTCCTGGTGCTGCCCCTCACCGGCGAACGCGACCGAGAGCACCTCGCCCTTGGCGTGCTCACCGGTCATCCACACCGCCGGGTATTTCATGGTGACCTTGGAGCCGATATTCCCGTCAACCCACTCCATGGTGGCGCCGGCCTCGGCGCGGGCGCGCTTGGTGACCAGGTTGTAGACGTTGTTCGACCAGTTCTGAATGGTCGTGTAGCGGCAGCGCCCGCCGGGCTTGACGATGATCTCGACGACGGCGCTGTGCAGCGAGTCGCTCTTGTAGATCGGCGCCGTACAACCCTCGACGTAGTGCACGTAGGCGTTCTCGTCGACGATGATCAACGTCCGCTCGAACTGACCCATGTTCTCGGTGTTGATGCGGAAGTAGGCCTGCAACGGGATGTCGACGTGCACCCCGGGCGGGACGTAGATGAACGACCCGCCCGACCACACGGCGGTGTTCAGCGCGGAGAACTTGTTGTCCCCGGCCGGGATCACCGTGCCGAAGTACTCCCTGAACAGCTCCGGGTGCTCTTTGAGAGCGGTATCGGTGTCCAGGAAGATCACGCCCTGGGCCTCGAGGTCCTCGCGGATCGAGTGGTAGACGACCTCAGACTCGTACTGGGCGGCGACACCGGAGACCAGGCGCTGCTTTTCGGCTTCCGGGATGCCCAGCTTGTCGTAGGTGTTCTTGATGTCGGCCGGCAGGTCGTCCCACGTGGCGGCCTGCTTCTCGCTGGAGCGCACGAAGTACTTGATGTTGTCGAAGTCGATGCCCTCGAGGTTGGAGCCCCAGCTCGGCATCGGCTTCTTGCCGAAGGTGCGCAGGGCCTTCAAGCGGATGTCGAGCATCCACTCGGGCTCGCTCTTCTTCGCCGAGATGTCGCGGACCACCGCTTCGGACAGCCCGCGCTGTGCGCTGGCGCCCGCGACGTCAGAGTCAGCCCAGCCGTAGCCGTACTTACCCAGCGAGGCGATGGCCTCCTCCTGGGTCAAGGCCTCCGGCTTAGAGACTGACGCCTCCGGTGTGAGTGTCATTGCGACACACTCCTTTTGCTCGTGTGATGGCTTCGGCGCGGGCTGTGTGCCGAAGATTTCCTGTTGTCCGTTGTCTTAGGCGTTCGTTGTCTCAGCGTTCGGCCGGCACCAGCGGCACGTGGGTGGTACAGGCACAGTCGCCGTTGACAATGGTCGCAAGCCGCTGCACGTGGGTGCCCAGCACCTCGGCCATCGCCTGTTGTTCGGCCTCGCACAGCTCGGGGAACTGCTCGGCGACGTGCGACACCGGGCAGTGATGCTGACAGATCTGCACTCCGCGCACCGGGCCGCCGACCTTGGCGGTGGTGGTCGCATATCCGGCCCCGCTGAGGGCTTCGGCGATCCTGTCCGCCACGGCCTCCACCTCCCCGTCGGACGCCGCATCGCCCACCGGGTCCACGTCGGCGAGGATCGCGTCGATGCGGCGGCGGGCGAAGGTCCGTACCGCGTCGTCACCGCCGATCTCACGGAGCTGCCTCATGGCCGCCGAAGCGAGATCGTCGTAGGTGTGCTCCAACTTCGCCTTACCGGCCGCGGTGAGCTGATAGCGCTTGGCGGGCCGGCCGCGGCCCGCATGCTGCCAGGCCGCCGCAGCCTGGGCCTGCGCTTCCCCCGCCTCTATGAGTGCGTCGAGATGTCTGCGCACACCGGCCGCCGACAGGCCCAGCCGCTCACCGATGCGGCCGGCGGTGATCGGACCGGACTCGAGCAGCAGCCTGATGATGGCGCCCCGGGTGTGACCGTCGGCAGCAAAAGAAGGCGCCGATGCCGGCGCCTCCGAGCTGTGCGGACGGATTTTCACAACACCAGTGTGACGCAATTCAGTGGGCGGGTCTAGCAAGGGCACCCTTAGCAGCCGGGTCGGAGTTCTCACACACGTCGTCGCGCTTTGGGGGAATAACCGCCCGCTACGCTGCCATCGTGGCAGCCCGCGAGCACTCCCTCAGCTCGTCGATCGCCCGCTGGCACGGTGACGAGCGGACGGTCGGCAGCCCGCTGACCGCCGCCGAGGTGGCCGCGATGCATCGCACCCGCATCTTCGGCGCCACCGGCACGGTGCTGATGGCCATCGGCGCGCTGGGCGCCGGCGCCCGGCCGGTCGTGCAGGACCCCACCTTCGGGGTCCGGCTGCTCAACTTGCCGTCGCGTATCCAGACGGTGTCGTTGACGATGACGACCACGGGCGCGGTGATGATGGCGCTGGCGTGGCTGATGCTGGGCCGGTTCGCGCTGGGCCCCCGCAAGATGACGCGCAGCCAGCTCGACCGGACACTGCTGCTGTGGGTACTGCCGCTGCTGATCGCGCCGCCGATGTACAGCAAGGACGTCTACTCCTATCTCGCCCAGAGTGAGATCTCGCTGCAGGGCAACGACCCGTACAAGGTCGGTCCCGCTCCCGGACTGGGCCTCGGTCACGTCTTCACCCTGTCGGTGCCGAGCATGTGGCGGGAGACCCCGGCGCCGTACGGGCCGCTGTTCCTGTGGATCGGCCGTGGCATCTCGCGCCTGACCGGGGAGAACATCGTCGAGGCGGTGCTCTTCCACCGGCTGGTCGTGCTACTCGGTGTGGGCATGATCGTGTGGGCCACCCCGCGCCTGGCCCGGCGCTGCGGCGTCGCCGAGGTCAGCGCGCTCTGGCTGGGTCCGGCCAACCCGCTGCTGATCATGCATCTGGTGGCGGGCATCCACAACGAGGCGCTGATGCTGGGCCTGATGCTGGCGGGCACCGAGTTCGCGCTACGCGGCGTGGACGCGGCCACCCCGTTGCTGCCCCGCCCGCTGACGTGGCCGCGCGGAAAGGAGCAGTGGGCCCGCTGGTATCCGCTGGCGATGCTCGTCACCGGCGCCGTGCTGATCACGCTGTCGTCGCAGGTGAAGCTGCCGTCGCTGCTTGCGCTCGGCTTCGTGGCGATGGCACTGGCCCACCGCTGGGGCGGCACCGTCAAGGCCTTCCTGATCGCGAGCGCCTCGCTCGGGACGGTCAGCCTGGCGGTGATGGCGCTCATCGGCTGGGCCAGCGGGCTGGGCTTCGGCTGGCTGTTCACGCTCGGCACCGCCAACGTGGTGCGCAGTTGGATGTCTCCACCGACCCTGCTGGCGCTGGGCACAGGCCAGGTCGGCATCCTGCTCGGGCTCGGCGACCACACCACCGCGGTGCTGGCACTGACGCGCGCGATCGGCGTGACACTGATCGCGGTCATCGTGTTGTGGCTGCTGTTGGCGGTGTTGCGCGGTCGGCTGCACCCGGTCGGCGGGCTCGGCGTCGCACTAGGGGCCACGCTGCTGCTGTTCCCGGTGGTGCAGCCCTGGTACGTGCTGTGGGCGATCATCCCGCTGGCCGCCTGGGCCACCCGCCCACGGTTCCGCGCTGCGGCCATCGCCGTCACGCTGGTGGTCGGGATTTTCGGGCCCACCGCCAACGGCGACCGGTTCGCGCTGTTTCAGATTGCGCTGGCGACCGTGGCAAGCACGGTGATCCTGCTGATCCTGGTGGCGCTGACCTATCGGAGGTTGCCCTGGCGCGTCCGCTCCGACGGCGCGGACGGCGAGGCATCACCGCCACCGCCGCCACCGCGCGCCAAACCCGACGCCTACGCTGAGACCCCGTGACCTCCGTACCTTCCCCCCCGGTGCAGTTGCGCGGGGTCAGCAAGCGATATGGAGCAACGACGGCCGTCGCCTCGCTCGACCTCGACGTGCGGGCCGCCGAGGTCTTCGCCCTGCTCGGGCCCAACGGCGCCGGCAAGACCACGACGGTGGAGATGTGCGAGGGTTTCATCAGGCCCGACGCCGGCTCGATCAGGATCCTGGGCCTGGACCCGGTCGCCGACAACGCCGAGGTGCGCGCCCGTACCGGCGTGATGCTGCAGGGCGGCGGCGCCTATCCGGCGGCCCGCGCGGGCGAGATGCTCGACCTCGTCGCGTCCTACGCCGCCGACCCGCTCGACCCGCAGTGGCTACTGGACACGCTGGGACTCACCGATTCGGCCCGCACGACCTACCGGCGGCTCTCCGGGGGACAACAGCAGCGGCTCGCGCTCGCCTGCGCGGTCGTCGGCCGTCCCGAACTGGTCTTCCTCGACGAGCCCACCGCCGGCATGGACGCCCACGCCCGGCTGGTGGTGTGGGAGCTGATCGACGCGCTGCGCCGCGACGGCGTCACGGTGGTGTTGACCACCCACCAGCTTGCCGAGGCCGAGGAACTGGCCGACCGGATCCTGATCATCGACCATGGCGCGGCGGTCGCCACCGGTACTCCCGCCGAGCTCATGCGCAGCGGAGCCGAGAACCAGCTGCGCTTCCGCGCGCCCCGCATGCTCGACCTCTCGCTGTTGATCGCCGCGCTGCCCGAGAAATACCGAGCCTCCGAGACCGCGCCGGGCGAGTACCTCGTCGAGGGACACATCGACCCGCAGGTGCTGGCCACCGTGACCGCGTGGTGCGCGCGGCTGGACGTGCTGGCCACCGACATGCGGGTCGAACAACGCAGCCTGGAAGACGTCTTCCTCGATCTGACGGGGCGGGAGTTGCGCAAATGACGACGGGAAACCGTTTCGCCCCGGGCACGTTCACCCCCGATCCGCGTCCAGCACCGATCCCGAAGATGCTGGCCGCGCAGTTCGGGCTGGAGTTGCGCCTGCTGCTGCGCAACGGCGAACAGCTGTTGCTGACCATGTTCATCCCGATCACGCTGCTGGTCGGGATGACGCTGCTGCCGCTGGGTGACTTCGGGGCGAACCGGGCCGACACGTTCGTCCCGGCCATCATGGCGCTCGCGGTGATCTCCACGGCGTTCACCGGGCAGGCGATCGCGGTCGCGTTCGACCGGCGCTACGGCGCGCTCAAGCGGCTCGGCGCGACCGCGCTGCCGGTGTGGGGCATCATCGCCGGCAAGTCGCTGGCGGTGGTCGCGGTGGTGTTCCTGCAGGCGATCCTGTTCGGCGCCATCGGCTTCGCCCTGGGATGGCGTCCGCCGCTGGCCGGTCTGGCGCTCGGCGCGATGATCATCGCGCTGGGGACCGCGGTGTTCGCTGCGCTGGGCCTGCTGCTCGGCGGCACCCTGCGCGCCGAGATCGTGCTCGCCGTGGCGAACCTGCTGTGGTTCGTCTTCGCCGGACTGGGCGCGCTCACCCTGGAAGGCGGGATGGTGCCGTCGGCGGTGCAGTGGGTGGCACGCCTGACGCCGTCCGGCGCGCTGACCGAGGCGCTGTCCCAGGCGATGACGTCATCGATGGACTGGTTCGGCTTGGCCGTACTCGCGGTGTGGGGTGCCGTCGGGGCGCTCTGCGCGTTGCGCTGGTTCCGCTTCACCTGAGCCGTTCAGCCACGCGCGTCACACGACCCGCCCCTACTACGAGGTGTAGTTAACGACGCTCTACCATCGGAGCGTGCCCGTCGGACGACTCTTCCTGCGGCTGGTCGACCTGCTGCCCGAACCCAGCCTTCGGGTTCAGCGCCTTATCGCCGCCGCCGTGATCCTGACCCAGGGCGGCATCGCCGTGACCGGGGCCATCGTGCGGGTCACCGCGTCGGGCCTCGGGTGTCCGACCTGGCCGCAGTGCTTCCCGGGCAGCTTCACCCCGGTCCCGCACGCCGAGGTCGCCGGTATCCACCAGGCGGTCGAATTCGGCAACCGGCTGTTGACGTTTTTGGTGGTGTTCACCGCCGCGGCGGCCGTGCTGGCCGTCATGCGCGCCCGGCGCCGCCGCGAAGTATTGATCTACGCCTGGCTGATGCCCGCCTCGACGGTGGCGCAGGCGATCATCGGGGGCATCACCGTGCTCACCGGCCTGCTGTGGTGGACGGTCGCGATCCACCTCCTGGTGTCGATGGCGATGGTCTGGCTGGCGGTGCTTCTGTACGTCAAGATCGGGGAACCGGACGACGGCGTGGTGGTCACACGGGCGCCGAAGCCGTTGCGGCAGCTGACCGCGCTGTCCGGCCTGACGCTGGCCGCGGTGCTGGTCACCGGAACGATGGTCACCGGCGCCGGCCCGCACGCCGGGGACAAAAGCCTGGAGCGGCCGGTGCCGCGGCTGCAGGTGGAGATCACCACGCTGGTGCACATGCACTCCTCGCTCTTGGTCGCCTATCTGTCGCTGCTGGTGGGCCTGGGTTTCGGTCTGCTCGCCGTGCGCGCGTCGCGGGAGGTCATGAAACGTCTCGGTGTCGTGGTGGTCCTGGTGGCCGCGCAGGGGACGCTGGGGGCGATCCAGTTCTTCACCGGGGTGCCCGAGGCTCTGGTCGCCCTGCACGTCGCGGGTGCTGCGGCGTGCACCGCCGCCACTGCGGCGCTATGGGCGTCGATGCGAGAGCGGACCGAGCCCGAGGCGCTCCAGCGCTGACTCCACGGCCAGCGCGAACCGGCGTTCCTGGCGCTTGCGGTCCGCCCCGTGCAGCTGGCGCCAGCCCAGGGACGGTTCCACCAACTCGAGCTCGAGCAACCGCGGATCGTCGCCACCGCCGATGAGGTCGACCCGCGCATACAGCAGATCCGACGCCGTCAATCCGACCCGAGCCGCGGCCGCGGCCAACGCGGCGCGGCCGAGGTCCCACAGCTCGAAATCCGGATCGGCGGGGCACAGCGTCTCCTCGGCGTAGGTGCCTGACTCGTCGAAGACCGGCGACTGCCCCGGCGCGGGCAGCATCGGCGCCTTGGTGAACGCATGGGACTGCTCGCCGCCCAGGAACACCAGGGCGGTCTCGCCGGCGCTGATCCGCCGGTCATACGGCTGCACCAGCGCGGTACGCCCGGCCGCGTGCAGGGACACGGCGTGGGCGCGGGCCCGGGCGGCGTCGGTGAAGCGCAGCGCACCCACCGATCCCGCGCCCACCGACGGCTTGACCACCACCTCACCGGCTGGGATGGTCACCGGCTCCCCCGGTGCGAAGAACGCGCTGGGCACCGTCGGCACCCCGGCCGCGGCCAGGTCGGCCAGATAGCGCTTGTCGGCGTTCCAGGCCACCACTTCCGGCGGGTTCAGCAGATGCGCGACCCGCCGAGTCCAGGCGAGGAAATCGTCGAGCCGGTCGGTGTAGTCCCAGGTGGCCCGCAGGATCACCAGGTCGGCGTTCGCGGTGGCCGGATCGTCCCAGGATGCCCACCGGGCGTGCAGCCCCCGGGCCCTCAACGCGGCGACGAGGCCGGCGTCGTCGCCGTCACCCTCGGGCAGCGCCGCGCAGCCGGCGAACACGATGCGCGGGTGGAAGACGTCGGGGCGGACGAGTTTCATGACGAGTGGATGATAGACAGCATGCACGCCATCGAAGTCGCCGAGATCGGCGGAGCCGAAGTCCTGTCCTTCGTCGAGCGGCCGCAGCCCACCCCTGGGCCGGGGCAGGTGCTGATCAGGGCCGAGGCGATCGGCGTCAACTTCATCGACACCTACTTCCGGTCGGGTCTCTACCCCCGGGAGGTGCCGTTCGTCGTCGGCAACGAGGTGTGCGGCATCATCGAGGCCGTCGGTGAGGGCGTGGCCGCCCTGAACGTCGGCGACCGTGTGGTGACCGACAAATCGCTCGGCGCGTACGCCGAGTACACGCTGGCGCCGGCCGATTTCGTGGCCTACGTGCCCGATGGCGTGGCACCGGAAGTGGCCGCCTCTGCCCTGCTCAAAGGCATGACCGCGCACTACCTGATCAAGTCGACCTACGAGGTGGCGCAAGGCGACGCGCTGCTGATGCACGCCGGCGCGGGCGGGGTCGGGCTGATCCTGACGCAGTGGGCGACCAGCCTGGCGGCGTCGGTGATCACGACGGTGTCGACCCCGAAGAAGGCCGAGCTGTCCCGGCGCGCCGGAGCGGTCGAGGTCCTCGATTACCCCGACGATCCGCAGGCGTTCGGCGCGCGGATCCGCGAACTCACCGACGGCGACGGGGTGGCCGCGGTGTACGACGGGGTCGGCGCGTCGACGTTCGAGGCCAGCCTGGCCAGCCTGGCGGTGCGCGGCACACTGGCCCTGTTCGGTGCGGCCAGTGGGCCCGTTCCCCCGGTCGACCCGCAACGGCTCAATGCGGCCGGATCGGTGTTCCTGACCCGGCCGAACCTCGCGCATTACACCCGGACACCAGACGAATTCTCCTGGCGCGCAGGCGAACTGCTCACCGCCATCGCCGACGGCACTTTGGAGGTCACCGTCAGCCACCGGTATGAGCTGCGGGAGGCCGAGCAGGCCCACCGCGACCTGCAGGGCCGCAAAACAGTCGGTTCGGTAGTTCTGATTCCCTAGACGGGCTCGGCGGCCGGGAAGATCCACGACCCGTCGAGGATCTCCGGTCGCGGCCGGTACAACCGCACCAGGTAGTTCCAGCCCGCCGTGACGGGCAGGTAATTGATCGCGCCTTCGGCGCCGGATTCACCCGATCCCCCGAATTGGATCGTCACGGCACCGTCGGCGTCTGTGACGGCGGTGACGTTGTTCACCGAGTACGCGCCGGCCGGGTTCGGGGTGAAGTAGCCCTCGGCGTTGTAGACCGTGATCGACCAGAACCCGTCCACCGGGACGTCGTCGACGGTGAGCCGGTGCACAGTCTTGCCGTCGTTGGCGTCCGGGTTGACCGTCAGGTACAGCGCGTCACGCTCCGGGTTGCCGCCCCACGCGGCGGCGGCGCCGATCAAGCGGCGCACCGGGTCCACCTCATCTTGGGCGCCGAACATGCCCCGCGTGTCCGGCAGCGTGGCGAACAGGGCGACCAATGCCTCACGTACCGCCTTCTGGCTCACCGGGTCCCAGTTCGGCACTTCGAAGCTGCCGGTCCTCGCCTGATCGACGATGATGCCGTCCTGCAGCGCGTGCACGGCGGCGAGATCGGCCGGATCGCCGGGGTCGACGAGCGTGCGCAACGCGAGCATCACGTACCGGGTCCCGATGCCGGCCCGGTCGAAGCGGTGACTGCCCGAGGTGTAGATCACCGTGGGAACGTAGTGGTCCTGGTTGATCACCTGCAGGGACCGGAACCGGGCACCGGCGTCGGGCAGCGTGACGGTGACGGCTCCGGCGTCCAGATCAAACACGCCGACTGAATACAGCGTGTCCCGGTTCTGGCGCACGACGAGCTGGTTGTCCAGCGGCCCGAAGTCCCGGAAGTGCGTGAAGCGTCCCAGTGCGCCGTCGCCGATGACGTTGCCGAAGTACAGGACGGTCTCGGCGCGGATGAAATTGTCCGGCGAGACGTGCACGGTCACGGTCAGAGGCTGAACAGGGTCGGCAGTGCGAGCGCCGAGTCGACGGCCAGAGCGCAGAACACGACCGCCAGATAGTTGTTCGACTGCAGGAACAGCCTCAGCGGTTTCACCGGTTCACCGCGGCGCACGCCCGCATAGAGCTGGTGTGCCATTGCCAGGAACCAGGTGCCGGCGACGATCGCCACGGCCGCGTACAGCCAGCCGGTGGCCAGCGCCAGTCCGAGCGTGGCCGCGACGGTCAGCCAGGTGTAGATCAGGATGTGCTTGGTGACCTTCTGCTCGGTCGCCACCACCGGCAGCATCGGCACACCGGCCGCCTCGTAGTCCTCCTTGTAGCGCATCGCCAGCGCCCAGGTGTGCGGCGGTGTCCAGAAGAAGATGATCAGGAACATGACCAGCGCGGGCCACTGGATCGTCCCGGTGACCGCGGACCAGCCGATCATCACGGGCATGCAGCCCGCGGCTCCGCCCCACACCACGTTCTGCGATGTGCGGCGCTTGAGCAGCAGTGTGTAGACGAGCACGTAGAACGCGATGGTGGCGCCGGCCAGATGCGCCGAGAGCATGTTGGTGGTCCACCACAGCCAGAAGAACGAGGTGACCGACAACGCCAGTCCGAAGATCAGCGCGTGGCTGCGCGGCACGGTCGCCCGCGCCAGCGCCCGGCGCTCGGTGCGCTTCATCTTCTTGTCGATGTCGGCGTCGGCGACGCAGTTCAGCGTGTTGGCACCCGCCGCGGCCAGCAGACCGCCGACGAGCGTGTTGAAGATCAACAGCGGGTCCACGGTGCCGCGGTGTGCCAGCAGCATCGCCGGGATGGTGGTGACCAGCAGCAGCTCGATCACCCGCGGCTTGGTCAGCCCGATGTAGCCGAGCACGCGGTCACGGAATCGGATCGGTCCCCCGGCGACGTCACCGACGAGGTGGCCTTCGCGAATCCTCACGCAACCAACTCCTCAGGGACAACATCGGGCCGATGCCACAGCGACCATCTACTACAGAGGATGGTAGACCGCCCGGGCCGGAGCCCGAAATTGCAGGGTCCATTTTCACAGGCACCGGGGATGAGATCGATCGTCCGTTCCGCACTAGGGTGGTTGATGCGGTCGACACCCCCGCCAAGCCAAGGAGAGCACGCGTCGTGACCACGATCGAAGAGATCACTTCCCTGACCCGGCCCAACCATCCGGACGACTGGACGGATCTGGATTCGCGGGCGGTGGACACCGTCCGCGTGCTGGCCGCCGATGCGGTGCAGAAGGTCGGCAACGGCCACCCGGGCACCGCGATGAGCCTGGCCCCGTTGGCCTACACGCTGTTCCAGCGGCAGATGCGCCATGACCCGAGCGACGTGCACTGGATCGGCCGCGACCGGTTCATCCTGTCCTGCGGGCACTCCAGCCTGACGCTCTACATCCAGCTCTACCTGGGCGGGTTCGGTCTGGAGCTCTCCGACATCGAGGCGCTGCGGACGTTCAAGTCCAAGACGCCCGGCCACCCGGAGTTCCGCCACACCCCCGGGGTGGAGATCACCACCGGCCCGCTCGGGCAGGGGCTGGCCTCGGCGGTCGGCATGGCGATGGCCGCCCGCTACGAGCGCGGCCTGTTCGACCCCGACGCCGCGCCCGGCACCAGTCCCTTCGACCACTACATCTACGTGATCGCCTCCGACGGCGACATCGAAGAGGGCGTCACCAGTGAGGCGTCCTCGCTGGCCGGCACCCAGCAGCTGGGCAACCTGATCGTGTTCTACGACAAGAACCACATCTCGATCGAGCACGACACCAACATCGCGCTGTCCGAGGACGTCGCGGCCCGGTACCGGGCCTACGGGTGGCACGTCCAGGAGATCGAGGGCGGCGAGAATGTCGTCGGTATCGAGCAGGCGATCGCCGAGGCCAAGAAGGTCACCGACAAGCCGTCGTTCATCTCGATCCGGACCATCATCGGTTATCCGGCGCCGAACAAGATGAACACCGGCGGGGTCCACGGGTCAGCACTCGGAGACGACGAGGTGGCCGAGGTCAAGAAGATCCTGGGTTTCGATCCGGACAAGACGTTCGAGGTCGGCGAGGACGTCATCACCCACACCCGTGAACTGGTGGGCCGCGGCAAACAGGCGCACGAGGCGTGGCAGCGCGAGTTCGACGCGTGGGCGCAGCGCGAGCCGCAGCGCAAGGCGCTGCTCGACCGGCTGACCGCACAGGAACTGCCCGAGGGCTGGGACGCCGATCTGACCTATTGGGAGCCGGGTTCCAAGCCGGTGGCCACCCGGGCGGCGTTCGGGCAGGTGCTCAACGACGTCGCCCCGAAGCTGCCCGAACTGTGGGGCGGCTCGGCGGATCTGGCGGGCAGCAACAACACCACCATCAAGGGCGCCAAGTCCTTCGGCCCGCCGTCGATCTCCACCGCCGACTTCACCGCCGACTGGTACGGCCGGGTGCTGCACTTCGGTGTGCGTGAGCACGCCATGGGCGCGATCCTGTCCGGCATCGTGCTGCACGGGCCCACCCGCGCCTTCGGCGGCACGTTCCTGCAGTTCTCCGATTACATGCGTCCGGCGGTGCGGCTGGCCTCGCTGATGGACATCGACACCATCTATATCTGGACCCATGACTCCGTCGGTCTCGGTGAGGACGGACCCACTCACCAGCCCATCGAGCATCTCGCGGCGCTGCGCGCGATCCCGAACCTGTCGGTGGTGCGGCCCGGCGATCCGAACGAGACGGCCTACGCCTGGCGCAGCATCGTCGCCCGCGGCAACGGCAGCGGCCCGGTCGGTTTCATCCTGACCCGGCAGGGCATCCCGGTGCTGGAGGGCACCGACGCCGACGGGGTGGCACGCGGCGGCTATGTGCTCGGTGGCGGGGACGCCACGAGCGCCGACGTCATCCTGATCGCCACGGGGTCGGAGCTGCAGATCGCCGTCGAGGCCCAGAAGCTGCTCAAGGACAAGGGCACCACCGCCGCCGTGGTCTCGATGCCGTGTGTCGAGTGGTTCGAGAGCCAGCCCAAGGAGTACCGCGACCGCGTGCTTCCGCCGAACGTCTCGGCACGGGTGGCCATCGAGGCGGCGGTGGCGCAGAGTTGGTACAAGCTCGTCGGCGACACCGGCGAGATCATCTCCATCGAGCACTACGGCGAATCCGCCGACGACAAGACGTTGTTCCGCGAGTTCGGTTTCACTCCCGAAGCGGTGGTGGCAGCAGCGGAACGCACCATAGCCAATTGACCGCAACCGCGGTCAAGCCGAACCGACCGCACCGTCGGAACTGAGCAGACACGATGAGGACCTGACATGACCCAGAACCCGAACTTGGCAGCACTGGCCGCAGCAGGTGTGTCGGTGTGGCTCGACGACCTGTCCCGTGACCGGCTGCAGACCGGCAACCTGCAAGAGCTCATCGACACCAGGTCGGTGGTCGGTGTGACCACCAACCCGTCGATCTTCCAGGCCGCGCTGTCGAAGGGCCACGCCTACGACGCGCAGCTGGCCGAGCTCGCCGAACGCGGCGCCGACGTCGACGCCACCATCCGCACGGTCACCACAGATGACGTGCGCAACGCCTGCGACGTGCTGGCCAAGGTCTACGAGGCCTCCGACGGCGTGGACGGCCGGGTCTCCATCGAGGTGGACCCGCGCCTGGCCCATGACACCGACAAGACGATCCTGCAGGCCATCGAACTGTGGAAGATCGTCGACCGGCCGAACCTGCTGATCAAGATCCCCGCCACGATGGCCGGCCTGCCCGCGATCACCGCGGTCATCGCCGAGGGCATCTCGGTCAACGTGACCCTGATCTTCTCGGTGGAACGGCACCGCCTGGTGATGGACGCCTACCTGGCCGGCCTGGAGAAGGCCAAGGAAGCCGGCCACGATCTGTCCCGGATCCATTCGGTCGCCTCGTTCTTCGTGTCCCGGGTGGACACCGAGATCGACAAGCGACTCGAGAAGATCGGCACCGACGAGGCGCTGGCGCTGCGAGGCAAGGCGGGAGTGGCCAACGCCCGGCTGGCCTACGCCGCCTACGAAGAGGTGTTTCTGGGCGGCGACCGCTTCTCGGCGCTGGGGTCGGCCGGAGCCCGGGTTCAGCGCCCGCTGTGGGCATCGACTGGCGTGAAGAACCCCGACTACTCCGACACCCTCTACGTCACCGAGCTCGTCGCCCCGAACACCGTGAACACGATGCCGGAGAAGACGATCGAGGCGTTCGCCGACCACGGCGTGGTCACCGGGGACACCGTCACCGGCCGTGCCGCGGAGTCCCAACAGATCTTCGACCAGCTGGCCGCGGTCGGCATCGACATTCCCGACGTGTTCCGGGTGCTCGAAGAGGAAGGCGTCGAGAAGTTCGAGAAGTCGTGGCAGGAGCTGCTCGAAGCCACCCAAGGTCAGCTCGACAGCGCCAAGGGCTGACCTCCCGATGGCCGAGGCGTGGCGTAACCCGTTGCGGGACAAGCGCGACAAGCGCATGCCCCGAATCCCGGGACCGTGCAGCGTAGTCATCTTCGGGGTGACCGGAGACCTTGCCCGCAAGAAGCTCATGCCGGCGATCTACGACCTCGCCAACCGCGGTCTGCTCCCGCCGTCCTTCGCGCTGGTGGGTTTCGCCCGCAGGGACTGGCAGGACGAGGATTTCGGCCAGGTGGTCTACGAGGCGGTCAAACAGCACGCGCGCACACCGTTCCGGCAGGAGGTCTGGGACCGCCTCGCCGAGGGTTTCCGGTTCGTGCAGGGCACATTCGACGACGACGAGTCGTACGAGCGGCTCAAGGAGACGCTCCAAAAGCTCGATGCCGAACGGGGCACCGGCGGCAACCACGCGTTTTATCTCTCCATACCGCCCAAGGCCTTCCCGGTGGTGTGTGAGCAGCTGCAGAAATCCGGGTTGGCCAGCCAGACGGACGGCAGCTGGAGCCGAGTGGTCATCGAGAAACCATTCGGGCACGACCTCGAGAGCGCCCGTGAGCTCAACGCGGTGGTCAACAGCGTGTTCCCCGAGGAGTCGGTGTTCCGCATCGACCACTACCTCGGCAAGGAGACCGTCCAGAACATCCTGGCGTTGCGGTTCGCCAACGAACTCTACGAGCCCGTGTGGAATTCGCACTACGTCGACCATATCCAGATCACGATGGCCGAGGACATCGGACTGGGCGGCCGCGCAGGGTATTACGACGGGATCGGCGCCGCACGCGATGTCATCCAGAATCACTTGATCCAGCTGCTGGCGCTCACCGCGATGGAGGAGCCGGTCAACTTCAGCCCGCATGAGCTGCAGGCCGAGAAGATCAAGGTGCTCTCGGCGACCCGGCCACTGCAGCCGTTGGGCCAGACCACCGCGCGCGGACAGTACACGGCGGGCTGGCAGGGCAGCGAGAAAGTCCCTGGACTCCTCGAGGAGGAGGGCTTCGCCCACGATTCCACCACCGAGACGTTCGCCGCCATCACACTCGAGGTCGACACCCGGCGCTGGGCCGGCGTGCCGTTCTTCCTGCGCACCGGAAAACGCCTAGCGCGCAGGGTGACCGAGGTCGCGCTGGTGTTCAAGCGGGCCCCGCACCTTCCATTCGACAGCACGATGACCGAAGAGCTGGGCAAGAACGCGCTCGTGCTGCGCATCCAGCCCGACGAGGGCATCACCTTGCGCTTCGGGTCCAAGGTGCCGGGCAGCGCCATGGAGGTGCGGGACGTCAACATGGACTTCTCGTACGGTTCGGCGTTCGCCGAGGACTCCCCCGAAGCCTATGAACGGCTGATCCTCGACGTGTTACTGGGCGAGCCGTCCCTGTTCCCGGTCAACGCCGAGGTCGAATTGTCCTGGCAGATACTCGATCCGGTACTGGAGAACTGGGCTCGAAACGATGAGACATCGGCGAGGCTCGAGCCCTACGAGGCCGGCACCTGGGGCCCGCCGTCGGCGAATGAGGTCGCGCACCGGCTTGGACGGGAATGGAGGCGGCCCTGATCATGATCGTCGAATTGGCCGATACCACCACCAACGAGATCAACAAGAAGATCACCGGGATACGCGAGGAAGGGGGCGCGCTGACCCTCGGCCGGGTGCTGACGCTGGTGATCGTCCCCGACTGCGAGGAATCCCTGGAAGACTCGATCGAAGCGGCCAACTTCGCCAGCCGCGAACACCCGTGCCGCGTCATCGTGACGCTGCCCGGGGACGGCTCAGAAACCCGCCTCGACGCCGAGTTGCGTGTGGGGCGAGACGCCGGAGCCGGCGAGGTCGTGGTGCTGCGCCTGCACGGTGAACTGGCCGAACATGCCGACAGCGTGGTGCTGCCGTTCCTGCTGCCCGATACGCCGGTGGTGGCGTGGTGGCCGGCCACCGCACCGGACGTGCCGTCGCAGGATCCGGTGGGCCGATTGGCGATTCGCCGGATCACAGACGCCACCCGCTCCCCCGAGCCGTTGGGAGCGATCAAGAGCCGGCTGCCCGGGTATGCGCCCGGCGACACCGATATCGCGTGGAGCCGCATCACCTACTGGCGGGCGCTGCTGGCGTCGGCGATCGACGAACCACCGCATGAGCCGATCGAGTCGGCAGTGGTGTCAGGACTTCAATCCGAACCGGCACTCGACATCCTGGCCGGGTGGCTGGCCAGCCGAATCGACGGCGAGGTCACCCGTGCGGTCGGCACCCTGAAGGTCGAACTCCACCGCGCCACGGAGACCGTCACGCTCAGCCGCCCGCAGGAGGGAGTCACGGCGACGTTGAGCCGCACTTCCCGGCCGGTGGCGCTGCTTCCGCTGGGCCGCAGAGACGTGCCGGAGTGTCTGGCCGAAGAACTCCGCAGGCTCGACGCCGACGAGATCTACCGGGAAGCGCTGGCAGGATTGGACAAGGTGATCTACCGATGACGCGGACGATCGAAAGATACTCCGACACAGCGGCTCTGGTGGAAGCTGCCGGTGACCGGCTGGTGGACGCCGTTGCCTCGGCAATCCAGGAACGGGGGTCGGCGCACATCGTCCTGACCGGCGGCGGGACGGGCATCGGCCTACTCAGACGAGTCGGTGAACGCAGCGATGAGATCGACTGGCCGAAAGTTCACATCTACTGGGGCGACGAGAGGTTCGTGCCCCGCGACGACGACGAACGCAACGAGAAGCAGGCCCGGGCGGCGTTGCTCGACCACGTCGACATCCCGGCGGCCAACGTGCACGCGATGGCCGCCAGCGATGGCGAGTTCGGTGACGCGCTGGACGCGGCCGCCGAGGCCTACTCGCAGGTGTTGATCGAGGCCGGTGGTGCCGAGCCCACACCCCCCTTCGACGTGCATCTACTGGGGATGGGCCACGAAGGACACATCAACTCGCTGTTCCCCCACACCGCGGCGGTCAAGGAGACCGAACGGATGGTGGTCGGGGTCCCCGACTCCCCCAAGCCGCCCCCGAAGCGAATCACGTTGACACTCCCGGCGATCACCCGGTCGCGGCAGGTATGGCTGGTGGTGTCCGGCTCCGGTAAGGCCGACGCAGTGGCCGCCGCGATCGGCGGCGCCAAGCCCGTCGACATCCCCGCCGCGGGCGCCGTGGGCCGGGAGGCGACGGTGTGGTTACTCGACGAGGACGCGGCGTCGAAGCTCTGACCCGCGTACGAGAACGGCCAGCACGGCGGCAGCCAGCAGCAGCGCCGGGACGTCACCCCACAGGTGCCCCCTCGAGTGGCTGTCCCGCACGGCCTGCACCGCCATGATCGCGGCGTGCACCACACTCGACCAGACGGCGAACCAGATCAGAGGTGTGTGGGCTTCCGGGCGGCGCGCGGCCAGGCACAGAAACACCCCAAGCACGGCGTACAACCCGACGATCATCATGAAATAGTCCGATTCGTACGGCGCACCGTGGTGCCATGCCCATCCCGACGGCCACACCGCGGCCAGCGGATACAGAAGCAGCATCAACGCGCCGAACACCACGAGCGCGATGCGCAGCAGCCGGTAGTAGGCGGTTGATGTCATCGTGCTCCTGGCGGGACTTGAACCCGCGGCCTGCGTCATGAGGACGCCACTCTCACCGACTGAGTTACAGGAGCGCGCCAACCCGAGTCAGCACGCCGATACTCGGTTCCGGCACCACGCGAGTGGGTGCACAGCACCGGTCTTACCACAAGCGCGGATCCCGGTCCACGGCGTCGGCCATACTGTCGTGATGGCAGACAGAGGTGGCAGACCGGTACGCACCGGACCGGAACGGATCCGCAAACTCGCACAGGCAGCACTGAACGCGGACGTCACCGTCGAGCAGGTTGACACCATCCTCGAGAGCCTTGGCGAAACACTCGAGGATCTGAACAATTCGACCGAGAACCTCGACGCCACCATGGAACGGTTCAACGCCACGATCACCCGTATCGACGAGTTGGCACCACGCCTGATCGCGATGGTCGACCGCATGGAGGGCATCGTCGCCCGCGTCGAGCGGATCGTCGGCATCGGCGAATCCGTGATCACTCCGCTGGCCGTCACCGAACAGATGGTGCGCGGCGCGGTGGACAAGGTGCGCCGCAGCGCCGGGCTTTGATCAGTTAGCCACTGTTGCGCAGCGCGGTGGCCAGCCCGCTCATGGTGAGCAGGATGCCGCGCTGGACGAGTTCGTCCTCGTCGCCGGACCGATAGCGCCGCAGCAACTCCACCTGCAGATGGTTCAACGGCTCGAGGTATGGGAAGCGGTT
Source organism: Mycobacterium sp. SMC-8 (assembly GCF_025263565.1). Taxonomy (NCBI): domain Bacteria; kingdom Bacillati; phylum Actinomycetota; class Actinomycetes; order Mycobacteriales; family Mycobacteriaceae; genus Mycobacterium; species Mycobacterium sp. SMC-8. Next base: position 4,361,419 of record NZ_CP079865.1, on the reverse strand, counting down.
GAACACCGAGCGTGCCAGCGCCGGGTTGTCGGCGAGCAGGTCGTCATGACCGGTGATGAGCTTGTGCATGCGGATCGTGCGGGCGTGCTCGTCGGCGATCTTGTCGAACACCCGGCGCCGCAATGCCTCGTCCTCGACCAGCTCGGAGTAGTGGGCGGCCAGCCCGAGGTCTGATTTCGCCAGCACCTGCGCCATGTTCGACAGCACGGTCGCGAAGAACGGCCACCGCCGGTACAGGTCCTGCAACACCGCGAGCCGCTCCTGGCTGCCCGGCCCGTCGCCCACATAGTCCTCGAACGCGGTGCCGGTGCCGTACCAGCCCGGCAGCATGACACGCGACTGGCTCCATGCCAGCACCCACGGGATCGCCCGCAGATCCGAGATCGACGTCGTCGGCTTGCGCGACGTGGGGCGACTGCCGATGTTGAGCGCGCCGATCTCGCTGACGGGTGTCGAGGCCTTGAAGTACTCAACGAAACCCGGTGTGTCGTGCACCAGTTCGGCGTACGCGCGCTGAGCGCGCGCCGCGAGATCGTCCAACACCTCGTAGGCGGGACCCGCGGCGTCACCGAGGCCCTCGACGTCGAGCAGGGTGGCTTCGAGTGTGGCGGCCAGTAGCGTCTCCAGGTTTCGGTGTGCGATTCGCGGTTCGGCGTACTTCGCCGCGATCACCTCGCCCTGCTCGGTGAGCCGCAGCGAACCCTGCACCGCACCGGGGGGCTGGGCCAGGATTGCGTCATAGCTGGGTCCGCCACCGCGGCCGACCGTGCCGCCGCGGCCGTGGAAGAGGCGCAACCGGATTCCGGTCTTGCGCGACGATTCGACCAAATCGAGCTCGGCGCGGTACAGCGCCCAGTTCGCCGCCAGGTAGCCGCCGTCCTTGTTGGAGTCCGAGTAGCCGAGCATCACCTCCTGGCTGTCACCGCGCGCGGCGACCACTGCGCGGTACAGCGGAAGGTCAAGTGCCGCTTCGAGAATCGACGCACCCCGCTGGAGGTCATCGATGGTCTCGAACAGCGGCACGATGCCGACCGGGGCGTACGGATGCTCCGACGAGGCATCCAGCAGTCCGGCTTCCTTGAGCAGCAGCGCCGCCTCGAGCATGTCCGACACCGACTCGCACATCGAGATGATGTAGTTGGGCACGGCCTGCGGTCCGAACAGCCGGACGGCTCTGGCCGCGGCGGCCACGATGTCGAGCTCCTTGCGGGCCAGCTCGGACAATTCGGCGTCCGGACCGGTCAACGGTCGGCGGGTCGCCAGTTCGGCGGCCAGGATCTCGACCCGTTGCTGTTCGTCGAGGGCCGTATAGTCGGCGTGCACACCGGCCCACGCCAGCAGCTCGGCGACGACCTCTTCGTGCACGTCGGAGTTCTGCCGCAGATCCAGCCCCGACAGGTGAAAGCCGAACACCCGCACGGCTTCCCGCAGCCGGGCCAGCCTGTCGTCGGCCAGCAGCGCACTGCCGTTGACGCGCAGTGATTGGTCGATCGCATCGAGGTCATCGAGCAGTTCGCCCGGTGCGGAGTAGGGATCCATGCCGAGGTCGAGCTCGTGCTCGGGCTGGCGGTCGAGGATCTGCCGGGCAGTCGCGGTCAGGCGGGCGTGCACGACGCGCAGGGCGCGCCGGTAGGGCTCGTCGGCGCGGGCCGGCTCGTGGCAGGCGTCGGCCAGAGCGGCCAGATGATCGCTGATGTGGACCAGCCGCACCGACATCGACAGTTCCTGTTCGAGCGCGGTGAGCTCCGAGAAGTAGTGCGCGAACGCGGTATGAGCGGCACTGCCGGTGGCCAGCCGGACCACCTCTGCGGTGACGTTCGGGTTGCCGTCGCGGTCCCCGCCGATCCACGAGCCGGGCCGCAGTATCGGCTCCTCCAGGATCCCCGCGTCCGGAAAGCGGGCCTGCAGGGCCGACCGCACCTCAGCGTTCACCTGCGGGATGACCTCCAGGAGCGCGGCCGAGTAGTACCGCAGCCCCGTCTCGATCTCGTCCTGGACCTTCAAGCGGGACAACCGGATCAACGCGGTCTGCCACAACGTCAGGATGTGGCGGCGCAGCTCGCGGTCGACGTCCTTGCCGTCGGGTGTGGTACCGAATCCGTGCAGGCGCAACCGCATCAACTCGGTGATGCGGTGCTGGGTGTCGAACACCGTGCGACGCCTGGTCTCGGTGGGATGAGCGGTGATCACCGGCGACACCAGGGCGCCGACGAGGGCGTCGGCGACGGCCGAGGCGTCCAGATCGGCGTCGTCGAGTTTGCGGTAGGTCGCGGCCAGGCTGCTGTTCTGTGGTGGCTCACCCGCCGCTTCGTGCACGGCCCGGCGACGTTCACGGTGGATGTCCTCGGCGACGTTGGCCAGCAACGCAAAATGAGTGAACGCGCGGATCACCGGGATGGCGAGGTGGACGTCGACGCCGTCGAACATCCGGGCCATGTCGACGCGGTCGATCTCGGAGCGGCGCACCCGGAACGCTTCGACGCGGGCCCGCTCGACGAGATCGAACACGTCGTCGCCGTTCTGCTCACGGACGGTGTCGCCCAGGATCGTGCCCAGCAGCCGGATGTCCTCGCGCATCGGTTCGGTGGCTTCCCGGCCCACCTGGGTGCGCTGCACTGCTCCGATGGGTTCCAGCGCGATGTCGGGTACTTCCGGAGCTTGAGCCATCGGTCGATTATCTCCGCTGCCTGTCACGGCTGCAGAGCGAGCCCCCCGCGTCAGCTGTACTTGATCTGGAGCGCCATCCCGACGATGGACACGATCCAAATACCGGTGACGAACAGCGTCAGGCGGTCGAGGTTCTTCTCCACGACGGTGGAGCCGGACAGGCTGGACTGCACACCGCCACCGAACAGGCTGGACAGACCGCCACCCTTGGCGCGATGCAGCAGTACCAGGAGGACGACCAACACACTGGTCACGACCAGGATGATCTGCAGGGCCAATTGCATAGGGGCCAGACTACCGAAACACGCGCGCGGTCAGGGAAGCGGGCCGCCCGCGGCGATCGCCGACAGTGTGGCGAACTGCTCGCCGTCCAGTGAGGCGCCGCCCACGAGCGCTCCGTCGACGTCGCCCTGACCGACGATCTCGCCGACGTTCTTGGCGTTCACCGAACCGCCGTAGAGCACCCGCACCCCGGCCGCGATCTCAGCGGAGGTCAGATTGCCCAGTTCGTCGCGGATGGCCTTACACACCTCCTGGGCGTCCGCCGCGCTGGCCACCCGTCCGGTCCCGATCGCCCAGACGGGCTCGTAGGCGATGACAGCCTGCCCGATCTGTTCGGCAGACAGCCCGGCCAGCGAGCCGCGTAGCTGGTTGACGTTGTACGAGACGTGGTTGCCCGCCTCGCGAACGTCGAGGTGCTCGCCGATGCAGATGATCGGGATGAGCCCGTGCCTGAACGCCGCCGCCGCCTTGGCGGCCACCAGCGCGTCGTCCTCGTGGTGGTAGGTACGCCGCTCGGAGTGCCCGACCACGACGAATGTGCAGCCCAGCTTCGCCAGGAACGCCCCGCTGATCTCGCCGGTGTAGGCGCCGGAATCATGCTGGGACACATCCTGGGCGCCGTAGGTGAGCCGCAGCTTGTCACCGTCGACCAGCGTCTGCACACTGCGCAGATCGGTGAACGGCGGGAGCACCGTGACATCGACCTTGTCGAAGTACTTGTCCGGCAACGAGAATGCGATCTTCTGCACCAACGCGATCGCCTCGAAGTGGTTCAGGTTCATCTTCCAGTTGCCGGCGATCAGCGGCTTACGGGACACGTCGGTCTCCTAGTTCTCGGGACTTTCGAGGACGGCGATGCCTGGCAACTCTTTGCCCTCAAGGTATTCCAGCGACGCGCCGCCACCGGTGGAAATGTGCGAGAAACCGTCCTCGGGCAAACCGAGCTGGCGCACCGCGGCCGCGGAGTCGCCGCCGCCGACCACGCTGAACGCGCCCTTACCGGTGGCGCCGATGATGGCCTCGGCCACCCCCTTGGTGCCCGCGGCGAAGGCCGGGAACTCGAACACGCCCATCGGGCCGTTCCAAAAGATCGTCTTCGCGTTGGACAGCAACGCGGAGAACCGCCGCACCGACTCCGGGCCGATGTCCAGACCCATCCTGTCGTCCGGGATCTTGTCGGCGGCCACCGTCTGCGGCTCCGAGTCCGCGGCGAACTTCTCGGCGACGACGATGTCGACGGGTAGGTGCAGCACGTCGCCGTAGTCGTCGAGCAGTTTGCGGCAGGTGCCGATCATGCTCTCTTCGAGAAGCGAGCTGCCCACCGAAAGGCCCTGTGCGGCAAGGAAGGTGAAGCACATTCCGCCGCCGATGATCAGGCTGTCGGCCTTGGTCGCGAGGTTCTCGATCACCGCGAGCTTGTCCGACACCTTCGAACCCCCGAGCACCACCGCGTACGGCTTCTCGCCGGCTTCGGTCAGCCGCTGGAGCACCTTGATCTCGGTGCAGACCAGCGTGCCGGCGTAGTGCGGCAACAGCATCGCGACCTCGTAGACCGAGGCCTGCTTGCGGTGCACCACCCCGAACCCGTCTGATACGTAAGCTGCCCCGGACTCTGGGCCGCCGACGAGCTCGACGAGCGCCTTGGCCAGCTCAAGCCGCTCCGCCTCGTCCTTGCTGGTCTCGCGCGGGTCGAAACGGATGTTCTCCAGCAACAGGATGTCGCCGTCGGTCAGCCCTTCCGAACGCGCCAGCGCGTCGCTGCCGACCACGTCGCCGGCCAGCTGGACATGCCTGCCGAGCTTGTCGCTGAGCGCCTTGGCGACCGGCGCGAGGGAGAACTTGGGGTCCGGCTTGCCCTCGGGCCTGCCGAGGTGGGCGGCGACGACGACCTTGGCGCCGGCGTCACTGAGCGCCTTCAGCGTCGGCACCGAGGCGATGATGCGCCCTGGGTCGGTGATTTTGTCGCCGTCCAGCGGGACGTTCAGGTCGGAGCGCACCAACACGCCCCGCCCCGAAACACCCTCGGACAGAAGATCGTCGAGTGACTTGATGCCCATGGCTAGAGGGACTTGCCGACCAGGCCGACCAGATCGACCAGGCGGTTGGAGTAGCCCCACTCGTTGTCGTACCAGGAGACGACCTTGGCCAGGTTGTCGACGACCTTGGTCAGGCCCGCGTCGTACAGCGAGCTGTGCGGGTCGGTGACGATGTCGGTGGAGACGATCGGCGCGTCGTAGTACTTGAGAATCCCCTTCAGCTGCCCTTCCGCCGCGGCCTTCATGGCGGCGTTGATCTCGTCGACGGTGGCCTTCTTGCTCAGTTCGGCGGTGAGGTCGGTGACCGAACCCGTGGGGATCGGCACCCGCAGCGCGTAGCCGTCGAGCTTGCCCTTCAGCTCGGGCAGCACCAGACCGATGGCCTTGGCCGCGCCGGTGGAGGTGGGCACGATGTTGATGGCGGCGGCGCGGGCGCGGCGCAGGTCCTTGTGGGGGCCGTCCTGCAGGTTCTGGTCCTGGGTGTAGGCGTGGACCGTCGTCATCAGGCCCTTGACGATGCCGAACTCGTCGTTGAGGACCTTGGCCAGCGGGCCGAGGCAGTTCGTGGTGCACGAGGCGTTGGAGATGATGTTCTGGCTGCCGTCGTACTTGTCGTCGTTGACGCCGAGCACGATGGTGATGTCCTCGTCGCTGGCCGGCGCGGAGATGATGACCTTCTTGGCGCCCGCGTCCAGGTGGCCCTGCGCCTTGGCGCGGGCGGTGAAGATACCGGTGGACTCGACGACCACGTCGACGCCGAGGTCACCCCAGGGCAGCGCGGCGGGGCCTTCCTTGACCTCGAGGGCCTTGATCTTGTGGTCGCCGACGACAATGGTGTCCTCGCCCTCGAGGCTGACGTCGTAGGGCAGACGGCCCAGGATCGAGTCGAACTTCAGCAGGTGCGCCAGCGTCGCGTTGTCGGTGAGGTCGTTCACCGCGACGATCTCGATGTCGGTGTTCTTGCCCTCGGTCTTCTGCGCATCCAGCGCCCGGAAGAAGTTGCGCCCGATACGGCCGAAGCCGTTCACGCCTACGCGGATCGTCACGTGTGTCTCCTCTGTCCTCTGTGTTTCGGTGAACTGCGGCGTCGACTACTCGAGCAGTCAGCCTAGTGGTTGGCCCCACCACTGCGTGCGGTCGCCCCGGGTCGCGGTCACAGCATCCCCAGGCTCTGGTCGACGTACGGGTTGCCGAGCCACTGCCTGCGGATGCGCTGCAGGGTGCCGTCCTCTTCGAGCTCGGCCTGGGCGACCTGAAGCCGGGCGAGAAGCCGCTGCTCGGCGGGGTTGACCGCGATCGCGATGTCCTCCACCGAGAGGCCGCGCTGCACCATCTCGACCCCGGGTACCTCCTTGACCAGTTCGGCGAGAGCCGGCGCGAGTTTCATCACCGCATCGCAACCGCCGGCCACCAGGTCGGCGATCGCCGCCGTTACCGCGCCGTAGTCGTAGACGCGCACCCGGTCGGCCTTGCCGTCCCCCACCAGCCGCTGCGCGATCGCCTCGCTGGTGTTGCCGCGCTGCACGCCGATGGTCAATCCGGTGAGGTCGTCGACGGAGTGCACGTGCGGCAGCCGAGCGGTGTCGACGGCCAGCCCCTGCCCGGAGATCAGGTAGGGCGGCAGGAACGCCACCTTGCTCTCGCGCTCGGGGGTGACGGTGGTGCCTGCGATGACGCAGTCGTACTCACCGGCGGCAAGCCGGTCGAAGATCCCGTCGAGGTCAGCACCGTCGTAGGCGACGAACTCGACGTCCTCGGCGATCGCCGCCGCCAGCGCGGTCATCATCTCGACGTCGAGGCCGGACCGGCCCGGCATGGAGTTGAACGGTGGTTCCGGATAGGCCACCCCCACCCGCACGGCGGCCCCCACGGGTCAGGCGTCCTCGAGCAGATCCGGCGTGACGGCCGACTCGGTGTCCGGGATCCCGTCCTGTTTGGCCTTGCGGTCGGCCATCGAGAGCAGCCGCCGGATACGGCCTGCCACAGCGTCTTTGGTCATCGGCGGGTCGGCCAGCCGGCCCAGCTCCTCCAGGGAGGCCTGCCGATGGGCGACGCGCAGGCTACCCGCGGCGGCGAGGTGGTCGGGCACGGAGTCCCCGAGGATCTCCAGCGCGCGTTCCACCCGTGCGGCGGCCGCGACGGCGGCGCGGGCCGAGCGTCGCAGGTTGGCGTCGTCGAAGTTGGCAAGCCGGTTCGCGGTGGCCCGCACCTCGCGGCGCATCCGCCGCTCCTCCCAGGTCAGCCGGGTGTCCTGGGCGCCCATTCGGGTCAGCAGCGCACCGATGGCCTCGCCGTCGCGAACCACGACCCGGTCACTGCCGCGCACCTCGCGGGCTTTGGCGCTGACACCGAGGCGCCGCGCGGCTCCCACCAGCGCCAGTGCCGCCTCCGGTCCGGGGCAGCTGACCTCCAGCGCCGACGAGCGGCCCGGCTCGGTGAGCGAGCCGTGCGCGAGAAACGCTCCGCGCCAAGCAGCTTCGGCATCGGCGACGCTGCCGCCGACCACCTGGGCCGGCAGGCCGCGGACCGGGCGGCCGCGCAGGTCGAGCAGGCCGGTCTGCCTCGCCAGCGCCTCCCCGTCCTTGGCCACCCGCACCACGTAGCGGGTGCTCTTGCGGATGCCGCTCGCGGACAGCACGTGCACCACGGCGTTGTAGCCGTACAGGTCGTAGATGTCCTTGCGCAGCCGCCGGGCGATGATGCCGAGATCGACCTCGGCTTCGACGACGACGCGGCCGGACACGATGTGCAGACCGCCGGCGAATCGCAGCAGCGAGGCCACCTCGGCGCGGCGGGCACTCACAGAGTTGACCACCAACCGGCTCAGTTCGTCTTTGACCTCGGCTGTCATCGCCACGGGTCGTCACCTCTCGGTCCGTTCGCTGTCGGCGTGGGCATGGTCGGGTGCTGGAACCCCTGGTGCGTGCCATCGGACGCCGTGCCGCGCGTGCGAACCCCCTCCAGCGCCGCGGCCAGCCTCGCCGGGTCATGTAAAGGTGTACCAGGTCGGGAAACGTCAGCAAACTCAACGTTCGCGTCGAGGATGGTGGCGGTGCGGCGCAGCTGGTCGCGCTCGCGGTCACTCGGGACGCGCGCCGAGTCGACGACGATGTCGTGCACCGTGAAACCCGGCGCGTGCTGGGCCAACACGTGGATGTGACGCTCGACCGAGAAACCGGCGGTCTCCCCCGGTTCGGCGACCAGGTTCAGCACCAGCGCGCGGCGAGCCGTGGTCGCCTTCAGCGCCGCGGCCAGCTGAGGCACCAGCACGTGCGGGATCACGCTGGTGAACCACGACCCCGGGCCGAGCACCACCAGGTCGGCGTTCATGATCGCGTCGACGGCCTGATGGGTGGCGGGCGGATCGTTGGGCAGCAGCCGCACCCGGCGCACCTTGCCCACCGTGGTGGCGATCGCGACCTGGCCGCGGATCGAGCGGCTGACGCGCGGGTCGGAGTCCAGGCCGACCACATCGGCCTCGATGCCCAGACCGACCGGACACATCGGCAGCACCCGGCCCTTGACGCCGAGGATGCGGCCCAGCTCATCGAGAGCAGCGACGGGATCGGCGAGCACCTCGTTGAGGCCGGCGAGCATCAGGTTCCCGATGGGATGCCCGGCCAGCGCCCCGCTGCCACCGAACCGGTGCTGGATGATGGTGGCCCACAGCCGGCCGTGCGGGCTGTCGGATGCCAACGCCGCCAGCGCCATTCGCAGGTCACCAGGGGGCACGACATCCAGCTCGCTACGCAGCCGGCCGGACGAGCCTCCGTCGTCGGCGACGGTGACGACCGCCGTCACGTGGGGGGTGAGCCTGCGCGCCGCCGACAGCGTGGCGTAGAGGCCGTGGCCTCCGCCGAGCGCGACGATGCGCGGGCTCATCTGTCCTCCTCGCGTGCGGGGGGGGGTGAAGCTCATTCGCGCCCCAGATCACGATGCAGCACCCGCACCGTCAGGTCGGCGTCATGGAGCCGTTCTGCCAACGCCTCGGCCATCGCGACGCTGCGGTGCTTGCCCCCGGTGCACCCGATCGCGACGGTCATGTAGCGCTTTCCCTCCCGGCGGTAGCCGTCGATCACAACGTCCAACAGCTGATGGTAGGAGTCGAGGAACTCCACGGCGCCGTTCTGGCCGAGCACATAATCACGGACCTCCTGGTGCTGGCCGGTGTGCGGCCGGAGTCGGTCCACCCAGTGCGGGTTGGGCAGGAACCGGACGTCCATCACGGTGTCGGCGTCCATCGGCAGCCCGTATTTGTACCCGAAGGACTCGACCGTCACGTTGGTGTGGGCGACGGTCTCACCGGCGAAGGCCCGTTCGATGCTGTCGCGCAGTGCGTGCACCGACAGCGACGAGGTGTCGATCACCAGGTCTGCGGAGGCCCGTACCGGGGCCAGCATCGCCCGCTCGGCGGCGATGCCCTCGGCCAGCGTCTGGTTGCCCTGCAGTGGGTGACTGCGCCGGTTCTGCTCGTAGCGACGGACCAGGATGTCATCGGACGCCTCCAGGAACAACACGCGCGGCACGATGCCGCGGGTACCCAGTTCGCTGCGCACCCAGTCCAGGTCGCCGGTGAAGCCGCGTGACCGCACGTCCATCACGACCGCGAGCTGGGTGATCCGCGAGCCGGCCGCCAGCCCGAGGTCGACCATCCTCGCGATCAACTCCGGCGGCAGGTTGTCGGCCACGTACCAACCGAGATCCTCCAGCACCTTGGCCGCCGTGCCGCGGCCGGCGCCGGACAGGCCCGTGACGAGGACGACGTCGATCCCCGTGTCGGCCCCGCCGTCGACGGGCGCTGTCTCGAGGCCCCTCTCGTCGCCGGCGCGGCCGGCTCCCCCACGCAGTTCCCCGTGCATGCCCTGCTCTGTCATCCCGATACCCTGCTCTGATCATTGCCGATGTCCGTGGTCGGCGCGTCGGAATCGACCGCAGCCGCCGTCGGCACATCGGCGCCGAGTGCCTCCAGGACCGCCCGTGCGGTCGCCGCGCCGATGCCCGGCACCGCCGTGATCTCCTCGATGCCGGCCTGCTTGAGCCGCGCCACCGACCCGAAGTGGGTGACCAAGGCCTTGCGGCGGTGCTCGCCGAGCCCCCGCACCGAATCGAGCGCCGACGCCGTCATCCGCTTGGACCGCTTGCTGCGGTGATAGGAGATCGCGAACCGGTGCGCCTCGTCGCGGACCCGCTGCAGCAGATACAGGCCGTCGCTGTTGCGCGGCATGATCACCGGGTCGGGCTCTGACGGCACCCAGACCTCTTCGAGCCGTTTGGCCAGGCCGATCACCGCGACGTCGGTGATCCCCAGTTCGTCGAGGACCGCCTGGGCGGCGTTGACCTGGGGGGCGCCGCCGTCGACGACGAACAGGTTGGGCGGATAAGCGAATCTCGCCGGACGCCCGCTCGCGCGAGGATCTTCTGCCCGGTGGCCTTCCGGTGCCGCTTCGGCGGCGACAGTGGCTGCGGTTGTCGTGTGGTCACCGGTTTTCACGGTGTCTTTCAGGTGACGGTGGAACCGCCGGCGGGTCACCTCGGCGATGGAGGCGACGTCGTCGGACCGGCCGTCGCCCGCAGCCTCGCGGATCGCGAAGTGGCGGTAGTCGGACTTGCGCGGCAGCCCGTCCTCGAACACCACCAGCGAGGCCACCACATCGGTGCCCTGCACATGGCTGATGTCGACGCACTCGATCCGCAGCGGCGCCTCCGCCAACCCCAGTGCGTCCTGAATGCTCTGTAACGCAGCGCTTCTGGCGGTGAAGTCGCCCGCCCGCTTGAGCTTGTGCTGGTTCAGCGCCCCTTCGGCGTTGCGCTTGACCGTCTCGGCGAGCGCCCGTTTGTCGCCGCGCCGCGGCACCCGGAGTGAGACCCGGGACCCCCGCAGCTGCGACAGCCAGGTCTCCAACTCGGCCGCGGTGTCGGGCAGCACCGGGACCAGCACCTCTTTGGGTATCGGGGTGGTCGCCTCGTCCCCGCCGCCGTCGCTGGCCCCGTCGAGCTCGGCCTGGTCGCCGTAGAACTGGGTGAGGAACTGCTCGACAAGGTACTCGTGCGTGGATTCGCCCGGCTCACCGGACTTTTCGATGATCCAGCCCCGCTGACCTCGGACCCGGCCACCGCGCACGTGGAACACCTGGACGGCGGCTTCGAGCTCATCGTCGGCGAACGCGACGACGTCGGCGTCGGTGCCGTCGCCGAACACCACGGTCTGCTTTTCCATGGCCCGACGCATCGCGCCGATGTTGTCCCGCAGCCGGGCGGCCCGCTCGAAGTCCAGCTCCTCGGCCGCGGCGTTCATCTGCTGTTGCATCTCGCGGATCAGCCGGTCGGTCTTGCCGGCCAGGAAGTCGCAGAAGTCCAGCACGATGCGCCGATGTTCCTCGGCGCTGACCCTGCCCACGCACGGCGCGGAGCACTTGTCGATGTACCCGAGCAGACAGGGCCGGTCAATCTGACTGTGCCGCTTGAACACTCCGTTCGAGCAGGTGCGGGCCGGGAACACCCGGGTCAGCAGGTCGAGGGTCTCGCGGATGGCCCACGCATGCGAGTAGGGCCCGAAGTAACGCACACCCTTGCGGCGCGGACCGCGGTACACCTGCAGCCGCGGATACTCCTCATTGAGGGTGACCGCCAGCACCGGGTAGGACTTGTCGTCGCGGTAGCGGATGTTGAACCGCGGGTCGAACTCCTTGATCCAGTTGTATTCGAGCTGGAGCGCCTCGACCTCGGTGCTGACGACCGTCCACTCCACGCTGGCCGCGGTCATCACCATCTGCCGGGTCCGCGGAGCCAGGCTCGACAGATCGGCGAAGTAGGAGTTCAGGCGGCTGCGCAGGCTCTTGGCCTTGCCGACATAGATGACCCGGCCGCGCGGGTCGCGAAATCGGTAAACCCCCGGTTCGTCAGGTATCGACCCGGGAGCGGGTCGGTACGTCGCTGGATCGGGCACGCCCCCAGGTTACTGCCGGGCCCTGACGCGTCGACGCCACCACCATGGCCGGAACCGCGGCTGCCTGCCGCTGCCCTGCGGCACCGTGACCGACGGCACAGGCGGCGCCGTCACGCGCGGTGGGTGTCGATGCCGGGTTGCCGACTCTGGTAGCGCCGCAGCAGCGTGCGCACCCGGTCCATGGCCTCGACCGCCCGTCCCTTGTCCACCGCCTGGATCGCCATCACGGGCACGTACTCGTCGTCGGGCAGGTCCAGCCGTGCCCAGCGGGCTCCCTGGTGGAACGACACGTCGACCACCTGATCCCACGAAAACAGCCGATACCCGAACAGGTTTCGCACCGCCACGCCGGCCGGGCCGACGCGCAGCCGGGGTCGCGCGAACAGAGACACGAAGCAGGCGATGACGACGCCGACCATCGCGATCGCGACCTGGTCGTAGGTGCGGAAGAACACCCCCGTGGACCCGACCTTGAGCAGCGCGCCGACCACGATGTGCGCGGCGACGATCACCGCTGCCGCACCGTAGGCGAAATACGGGGTCAGATGGGGCTTGACGACCAGGTCCCAGCGATCGCCGCCGTGGGTGTTCATGAACCCGGTCTCAGCTGACGCAGCGTCAGCGCGGTCGACAATGCGGCGGCGGCCGCCTGGGCGCCCTTGTCCTCGGCAGAGTCCGGCAACCCGGCCCGGTCCAGCGCCTGGTGTTCGGTGTTGGTGGTGAGCACCCCGTTGGCGACGGGGGTGCAGGTGTCCAGCGAGACCCGGGTCAGGCCCTGGGTCACCGCATCACAGACGTAGTCGAAATGCGGTGTCTCGCCGCGGATCACCACACCCAGCGCGACCACCGCGTCGTGGTCGCGGGCCAGCGCCTGCGCTACCACCGGGATCTCGATCGCGCCGAGCACCCGGACCACGGTCGGGTTGTCGATCCCTGCGTCGGCGGCCACCTTGCGGGCGCCGTCGAGCAGCGCGTCGCAGATCGTCTCGTGCCAGGTGCTCGCGACGATGCCGAGCTTGACGTCCTTGGCGTCGAGCGCGGGCATGTCGGGGACGCCGTGGGCCGGACTCATACCGCGCCGCCGAACTCGCCGGGGACGGCCTCGTCGAAGTCCTCCAGGCCCACCAGGTCGTGACCCATCCGGTCACGTTTGGTCATCAGGTAGCGGATGTTCTCGGCATTCGCGCGGACCGGCAGCGGCACCCGCTCGATGATGTGCAGGCCGTACCCGTCCAGCCCGACGCGCTTGGCCGGGTTGTTGGTCAGCAACCGCATCGACCGGACGCCGAGATCGACCAGGATCTGCGCGCCGGTGCCGTAGTCGCGGGCGTCTGCGGGCAGACCGAGCTTGAGGTTGGCGTCGACCGTGTCGTCGCCGGCGTCCTGCAGCTGGTACGCCTGCAGCTTGTGCATCAGGCCGATGCCGCGGCCCTCGTGCCCGCGCATGTACAGCACCACGCCCCGGCCCTCACGGGCGACCATCGCCAGCGCGGCGTCGAGCTGCGGGCCGCAGTCGCACCGCCGGGACCCGAACACGTCACCGGTGAGGCACTCGGAGTGCACCCGCACCAGCACGTCGTGGCCGTCGCTGTGCGGGCCGGAGATCTCTCCCTTGACCAGCGCGACGTGTTCGACATCCTCGTAGATGCTGGTGTAGCCGACGGCGCGGAACTCACCGTGCCGGGTCGGGATTCGGGCCTCGGCGACGCGCTCGATGTGCTTCTCGTGCTTACGCCGCCACTCGATCAGGTCCGCGATGGAGATCAGCGCCAGGTCGTGCTCATCGGCGAAGATGCGCAACTCGTCGGTCTGCGCCATCGCGCCTTCGTCCTTCTGGCTGACGATCTCACAGATCGCGCCCGCGGGCTGCAGACCGGCCAGCCGGGCCAGGTCGACGGCGGCCTCGGTGTGTCCGGGCCTGCGCAGCACCCCACCGTCCTTGGCGCGCAGCGGGACGACGTGGCCGGGTTTGGTGAAATCCTCGGCGACGGCGTCCGGATCGGCCAGCAGGCGCATGGTCGTGGCCCGGTCCATCGCCGAGATGCCGGTCCCCACACCCTTTTTCGCATCGACGGTAACGGTGTAGGCGGTGCCGTGCTTGTCCTGGTTGACCGCGTACATGGGCAGCAGTCCGAGCCGATCGCAGATCTCGCCGTCGAGGGGAACGCACAGATAGCCGGACGTGTAGCGGACCATGAACGCCACCAGTTCCGGAGTCGCCTTCTCGGCGGCGAAGATCAGGTCACCTTCGTTCTCACGGTCCTCGTCGTCGATGACGACCACGGCCTTGCCCGCTGCGATGTCGGCCACCGCGCGCTCGACCGAATCCAGCCTCGTCATCCTCACCACCCTTGCCGGTTCCCAGGTCGGAACCACGTGCCGTTGCCTCTCAGTATGAACCACCGGGCGGCGCCGGTTATTGCCCGCCGGTCCACCGGGCGGGACACCCGTCATTCGCCGGTGGGCGCGTCCTTCTTCTCCAGCAGCCGCTCCACGTATTTGGCGATGACATCGACCTCGAGGTTCACGTGTGCGCCGACCTCGGCGTGACCCAGTGTGGTCATGCCGAGCGTGGTGGGGATCAGGGATACCTCGAACCAGTCGTGGCCCAGGCCGGACACCGTCAGCGACACCCCGTCGACGGTGATGGAACCCTTGTGCACGACATAGCGGGCCAGCGCGGCCGGCAGCGCGATCCGCACCACCGTCCAGTGTTCGGACGGTGTCCGGGAGATGATGTGGCCGGTGCCGTCGACGTGGCCCTGGACGATGTGGCCACCGAGCCTGCTACTCACCGCCGCGGCCCGCTCCAGGTTGACCTTCGCGCCCACGTCGGCGGCGCGCAGGCTCGACCGCTGCAGTGTCTCGTCCATCACATCGGCGGTGAACGAACCGTCGGCGAGCACGTCGACGACCGTCAGACACACCCCGTTGACCGCGATCGAGTCGCCGTGCCCGGCATCCGATGTCACGACGGGGCCGCGGATGACCAGGCGGGCGGAATCGCCCAGGTCTTCTTTACCGACGATCTCGCCCAGTTCTTCGACGATTCCGGTGAACATTCCGACCAGCCTAGACCCGGCCCGCAGGGGTGCTCCGCGGCGTGACCGACGGTCGGCCGTCCCTCGGGCTCCCGTCTGGTGGACCTGCTCGACGATCGCTGAGAGTTTCGCCCTCGATCACCGCGGACGTATCGAGATGCAGCTCGGCCCCTACGGATACCGGTGGCTGCAGGTACTACGCCCCGGTGAACCACCGATCATCTGAGCTTGCTCATTCTTTGCCGAAAACCCAGCTCAAGGACCAGTTTCGGCCAGTGCTCCCAGCAGCGGGTCGCGCGTTCGCATCGGCGGACCCTCTACGATGCAGGCATGCAGACCCGCCTGTTGGCGATCTTCGCCGCCCTTTTCGCCGCCGTCGCACTGCTCGCCGGGTGTTCCGGATCGTCCTCGCAGGACTCCGGTAAGGAACTGCCCGACGCGGCGACCCTGCTGGAACAGTCGAGCGAGACAACCAAGAGTCAGTCCAGCGCCCACCTGAAGCTGAGCGTGCAGGGTCAGATCCCCGATCTGCCGGTCGAGTCGCTCGACGGCGAGCTCACGCAGTCCCCCGCGGTCGCGGCGAAGGGCACGGCGAACATCATCTTCCTGGGCCAGCGGCTCAACGACGTCGAGTTCGTCGTCTCCGACGGTGACCTCTACGCCGCGATCACCGCCGGCGGGGCGCTGTCGAACTTCGGTCCGGCTTCCGACATCTACGACGTGGCCGCCATCCTGAACCCCGATGTCGGCCTGGCCAACGTGCTGAGCAACTTCTCCAACCCCACCTCCGACGGCCGCGAGACGGTCGAGGGCGTGCAGACCATCCGGGTCACCGGAGAGGTCAGCGCCGACGCGGTCAACAAGATCGCACCTCAGATCGCGGCCACCGGGCCCGTGCCGGGCACCGCGTGGATCACCGAGGACGGCGACCACGAGCTGATGCAGGCCCGGCTGGAGCCCAGTCCCGGCAACAGCGTCACGATGACGCTGTCGAACTGGGGTGAGCCGGTGACCGTCGACAAACCCGCGGTGTGATGCATCGCACCCCCGCCGCGGAGACCGATACGCGCCCGGCAGCCCCGGGAGCCACCAACCGCGGCATCGCGATCAGCGCGGGCAGCCTCGCGGTCGTCCTCGGTGCGCTCGACACCTATGTGGTCGTCACGATCATGGTCGACATCATGCGTGATGTCGGCATCGGCGTGAACGAGATCCAGCGCGTCACCCCGATCATCACCGGCTACCTGCTCGGTTACATCGCTGCCATGCCGCTGCTGGGCCGGGCCTCGGACCGGTTCGGCCGCAAGATCCTGATCCAGGCCAGCCTGGCCGGTTTCGCGCTGGGGTCGGTGGTCACCGCGATGTCGACCGATCTGGTGGTACTCGTGGTCGGTCGCGTGATCCAGGGCACCGCGAGCGGCGCGCTGCTGCCGGTCACCCTCGCGCTGGCCGCCGACCTGTGGGCCGCGCGCAACCGCGCGGCGGTGCTCGGCGGGGTCGGCGCGGCACAGGAACTCGGCAGTGTCCTGGGCCCGATCTACGGCATCTCGCTGGTGTGGCTGTTCAACCACTGGCAGGCGGTGTTCTGGGTCAATGTGCCGCTGGCGGCGGTCGCGATGGTGATGATCCACTTCAGCCTGCCGAGCCGGTCGGCGACCGAGGAACCGCAGAAAGTCGACGTGGTCGGCGGTCTGCTGCTGGCCGTCGCGCTGGGCCTGGCGGTGATCGGGCTCTACAACCCCAAGCCGGACGGCAAAGAGGTGCTTCCTAGCTGGGGCGCGCCGGTGCTGATCGCTGCGGCGTTGGCGGCCGTGGCCTTCTTCGTGTGGGAGAAGTTCGCCCGCACCCGGCTGCTGGATCCCCGTGGTGTCCGGTTCCGGCCGTTCCTCGCCGCGCTGGGCGCCTCGCTGGCCGCCGGGGCCGCGCTGATGGTGACGCTGGTCAACGTCGAGCTGTTCGGCCAGGGCGTGCTGGGGCAGGACCAGAACCAGGCCGCATTCCTGTTGTTGCGGTTCCTGATCGCGCTGCCCATCGGTGCGCTGCTGGGCGGATGGCTGGCCACCCGCATCGGCGACCGGATCATCGCGTTCGCCGGTCTGCTCATCGCCGCCGGTGGCTACCTGTTGATTTCGAAATGGCCCGCAAACCTGCTGGCCGCCCGACATGATCTCGGCTTCGTCGACCTGCCGGTGCTGGACACCGACCTGGCGATCGCCGGGCTTGGCCTCGGCCTGGTCATCGGGCCGCTGACCTCGGCGACCCTACGGGTGGTTCCGGCCGCCCAGCACGGCATCGCCTCGGCGGCCGTGGTGGTGGCCCGGATGATCGGCATGCTGATCGGGATCGCGGCACTGTCGGCGTGGGGCCTGTACCGCTTCAACCAGCACCTCGCCGGGCTGCCTGCCAGCACCGGCGGCAACTCGCTGGCCGAGCGGCTGGCCGCCGAGGCCAACCGGGTGCGGGAAGCCTACGTGCTGCAGTACGGCGAGATCTTCACCATCACCGCGGTGGTGTGCGTGGTTGGCGCCGTCCTGGGCTTACTCATCGCGGCCAAAGACGAACATGCCGTGGAGCCGGCGGACGAGGCTCAGCAGCGCTCGAGTCCGGGGCCCATCAGCTGAGGCTCGTCCGCCTGTTCGGCGTCACCGGAGGTCAGGCCCCGCCAGGCATCACGGAGGACGCAGGTGAGGGTGTCGACAGGGTTGGTGGTGAGCCAGTCCTGCAGTGCAGTCATGGTCGTTTCCTTTGCTCGTGCTTTCATGCGCAACTCATCGGTGAAAGCGCGAATTCCCGGCCCAGTCTACCGAGGCGCAGCGGATGCGGGCCGCTCCCGCACCCGCGCGGCGTGTGAGGCCGGGCACGGAAACACCGCGTGAACGAATGCACACGATCGGATAACGGGGCTTGCGGCGTTACACCGGGATGAGGCTCAGCAACACGTCGGGCCCCACCGCGGTCATCCCGTCGAACCGCCAGCGCTGCGCCTGGGCGATGCTCAGCACGCCGACGTCGTCGACCGCGGTGACCGGGCCGCCGAGCAGGATCGGCGCCACATACGCCAGGATCCGGTCGATCACGCCGGCGCGCAGGAACGCCCCGGCCAGCGTGGGGCCGCCCTCGACGAGCACGTCGGTGCGATCGGACAACGCCTTGATCACCTCGTGCGGGTCACGGGTACGGATCACCATCGTCCGCGAATCATCGTTGAGAACTGTTGCATCGGGCGATATCTCACGCTCCCCCACGACGACGCGCAGGGGCTGGTGGTCGGCCAGACTGCCATCGGGCAACCGGGCGGTCAGCGCCGGATCGTCGACGAACACCGTGCCGGTTCCGACCACGATCGCGTCGGCAGCGGCGCGGCGGCGGTGCACATCCGCGCGCGCGGCCTCGCTGGTGATCCACTGGCTGGTGCCATCGGCGGCAGCGCTGCGCCCGTCCACGCTGGTTGCGAACTTCCATGTCACATGGGGCAATCCGGTGCGCTGCTTGTGCAACCACTCCCGCAGCGGTCCACCGGCGACGGCGGCGGACGACACCCCCGCGCTGACCCGCACCCCGGCCTCGGCGAGGCGGGCCGCACCGCCGGCGGCCACCGGATTCGGGTCGGCGACGGCGAAGGCGACCTCGGCGACCCCGGCCTCCAGAAGCGCGTCGACGCACGGCGGGGTGCGGCCGAGGTGATTGCAGGGTTCCAGCGTGACCACTGCGACACCGCCCGCGGCCCGTTGCCCCGCCCTGCGCAGCGCGACCACCTCGGCGTGCGGGCCGCCCGGCGGCGCGGTCGCGCCGACTCCGGCGATCGCCCCGTCGCGATCCAGAATGACCGCTCCCACAGGAGGATTCGGGTAGGTCCGGCCCTTGACCCGCTCGGACTGCTCGATGGCCGCGGCCATCGCGGCGTCGAGGTTCACAGCGTCAGATGTTTGGACGCCGACGCGGCCTGCCTGCGCAGCGCCCGGACCGCGGCCGCGGGATCCTCGGCGCTGTAGACCGCCGACCCCGCCACGAAGCAGTCCACACCGGCCTCCGCGGCGGCCTCGATGGTGTCGGCGTTGATGCCGCCGTCGATCTCGACCAGGACGGTCAGCTCCCCCGCGTCGACCAGCCGTCGCGCGGTGCCGACCTTCGGCAGCACCTCGGCGATGAACTTCTGCCCACCGAAGCCCGGTTCGACCGACATCACCAGCAGCGTGTCGAAGTCACGCAGAATCTCCAGGTACGGTTCCAGCGACGTACCCGGCTTGATCGCCAGTCCCGCCTTGGCGCCCGCGGCGCGGATATCGCGGGCCACGGCGACCGGATCGTGAGTGGCCTCGGCGTGGATCGTGACGTTGTAGGCGCCGGCCTCGGCGTACGGCGGGGCCCAGCGCTGCGGGTTCTCGATCATCAAATGACAGTCCATCGGGATGCCGGTGACTTTGAGAAGGGACTCCACCACCGGCAGGCCGAGTGTCAGATTCGGCACGAAGTGGTTGTCCATCACGTCGACGTGCAGCCAGTCCGCGCCCTCGACGGCGGCGATCTCGTCGGCCAGCCGGGCGAAATCCGCGGAGAGGATCGACGGTGCGATGAGCGGCGACTTCGTGGCTTCTCGGGCGCGCGGTCCAGACATGAGGTGAAGCCTATCGGTGCTCAGTCGACCCGCAGCGCCGCGGCGAACATCGCGTCGGTGCCGTGCCGGTGCGGCCACAGCTGCACCGACTGACCGTCCCCGGTGTCGTCGGCGGGCTCGAACAGCTCCCGGGTGTTCAGCGCGCTCACCGGATGCCTGCGCAGCGCGTCGGCGACCACCCCGGCTGTCTCGGCCAGGTGCGGCGAGCAGGTCGCGTAGAGCACCACACCGCCTGGCCTGGTCAATCTGATCGCCGAGGCCAGCAGCTCGCGCTGCAGTTTGGCCAGCGGCGGAACGTCACCGGTCTTGCGCCGCCAGCGCGCCTCGGGCCTACGCCGCAGCGCGCCGAGACCGGTGCACGGGGCGTCGACCAGCACCCGGTCGAAACCCGGCGCCAGTCCCGGCTCACGACCGTCGGCGCGGACGACCTCCACCGGCAGGCCTGCGGTGTTCTGCTCGACCAGCTCGGCCCGTCGCGGCGCCGGCTCCACCGCGGTGACCGTCGCCCCGTCCGGCGCACCGAGTGCGGCCAGCAGCGCGGTCTTACCGCCCGGACCGGAACACAGGTCCAGCCAGCGTCCGCCGTCGGCGCCTTCCAGCGGCGCTATGGTCAGTGCCCGGGCCACCAGCTGGCTGCCCTCGTCCTGCACCAGTGCGCGGCCCTCGCGCATCGCCGCGATCTGGCCCGGATCGCCGTCGCCGAGGTAAACCGCGTACGGCGAGTACTTCCCGACCGTCCCGCCGACCTGCTCGGCGAGGTCGGCAGCGGTCAGCTCCCCCGGGCGCACGGCCAGATGCACCGCCGGGCGGGCGTCGTCGCTGGCGAGCAGCGCAGCCAGCTCGCCGGCGCGGGCGCCGAGGGCGTCGGCGAACGCCTGCGCGATCCACCGCGGGTGGGCGTGCACGAACGCCAGGTGCCCGACGGGATCGCTCGTCGCCGACGGGGCGAGTTCCTCGACCCAGGACGCTTCGTCGCACCGCGCGATGGTCCGGAGCACGCCGTTGACGAATCCTGCTCGCGCAGAATCGAATTCGATACCCGCTTGATCCACCGTGGTCGACACCGCGGCGTGGTCGTCGACCCGGGTGCGCAGCAGCTGATAGCTGCCCAGGCGCAGCAGGTCCAGCAGCACCGGATCGATCTTGTCCACCGGGCGGCCCGCCGCGGCGGCGATGACGGCGTCGAGCAGGCCGCGGGTGCGGCAGGTCCCGTAGGCCAGCTCGGTGGCGAACGCCGCGTCTCGCCCCGTGATCGCACGGTCACGCAGGATGGCAGGCAGTGCCAGGTTGGCGTAGGCGTCGCGCTCGGAGACCGCGCGCAAGACGTCGAACGCGGCCCGCCGGGCGGGATCGAGAGGAGTGCGCTTCATCGGGCCCAGCCGTTCTCGTCGAGCCGGGCCCCGCGGGCCCAGTCGGCCGCGATCATCGGTTTCTTACCGGGCGGTTGCACCGTCCCGAGCAGCACCGGCACCGAACCGGTTCCGATGTACACGTGTTTCTTGTCGGCGCGGATCTGCCCCGGCGCAAGACCTTCTGGCCCGTCCGCGGGGACGGTCACCGGACCGACCTTGACGCGCTGCTCACCGATCATGGTCCACGCGCCCGGGTTCGGGGTGACCGAACGGATTCGCCGGTCGACGACGTGTGCGGGCAGCTCCCAGCGGATCCGGGCGTCCTCGACGGTGACCTTGGGCGCGACGCTGACGCCGTCGGCGGGCTGCGGCACGGCGGTCAGGGTGCCGTCCTCGATGCCGTCCATGGTCGCCTCGAGCAGCCCGGCGCCGGACTCGGCGAGCCGCCCGAGGAGGTCCCCGGCGGTGTCGGTGGACCGGATCGTCTCGGTGACCACGCCGAACACCGGACCGGAATCCAGGCTCTTCTCGATCTGGAACGTCGTCGCGCCGGTCACCTCGTCGCCGGCGGCGAGCGCGGCCTGCACCGGCGCGGCCCCTCGCCATGCCGGCAACACCGAGAAGTGCAGGTTGACCCAGCCGTGCGCGGGGACCGCGAGCAGCGCGTCGCCCAGCATCGCGCCGTAGGCCACCACCGCAGCGCAGTCCGGGGACAGCGCGGCGAGTTCGGTGACGAACTCCTCGGAATTCGGTCGGGCGGGCTTGAGCACCGGGATGCCGTACTCGGCGGCCCGCACCGCCACGGGTGACGGTGCCGGGCGGCCGCGGCGTCCGGCGGCTGCGTCCGGCCGGGTCACCACGGCGATCACCTCGTGCCGCGGCGAGTCGATGAGCCGCTGCAGGGACGGCAGGGCGGGTTCCGGTGTGCCGGCGAAGACGAGACGCACCGCGCCAGTCTAGGGAGGCTCAGACGGGGCGCGGCGTCTGGTAGTACTCCTTCTCGGTCACTCCCGCCAGCGGCGCCACGAACATCCACGGGATCGTGGTGAGCTGCCTGTTGAGGGTCGCGACGGCGTCGTTGTAGTACTGCCGTGCGAACGCCAGTTTGTCCTCGGTGTCGGCGAGGTTGCGCTGCAGATCCAGGAAGTTGTTCGAGGAGTTCAGTTGCGGATGATCGCGCCCCAGCGCCAGCAGCGGCGCCAGCGCGGAGTCCAGTCGGGTCTCGGCGGCGCTGCGCTCGGCGACCGAGGTCCCGTCGGTGGCCGAGGTCAGCGCGGCCCTGGCGTCGGTGACGTGATCGAGGATCGCCTTCTCGTGCGCGGCGAAGGTCTGCACGGTGTGCACCAGGCCCGGGATCAGCGAGGCCCGCCTGGTCAATTCGACGTCGATGCCGGCGAGCGCTTCGGCAACCCGGACATCCGCGGAACGAATCCTGTTGTATCCCATCACGAACCCGGCCAGTACCAGTAGCGCGAGCACCAGCACGATGACCAGCAGCACGCTCACCATGAACCCCCTCCTCCTCCACCACCACCGCCGCCACCGCCGCCACTGCTGCTGGAGCCGCCCCCGCCCGAGGAGGACGAGGACGACGCCTGCGAGGCGGTGTACGCGCCGATCGACGACGACAACGCCGACTCGAAGCTGTCGAAATGCGCTCCGTCGCCCCCACTGTGCCCCGAGCCGCTCGACGAGGACGTCGTCACGTACCAATCGGGTTGCGGGGCGATCGATCCCGTGTACGCCTGGTACTTCTTGGCCCATAGCGCGGCGACGCCGGCGGCGACCGCGAACGGGACGTAGGCGAGGTAGAGGCCCTTGCGCGCGGCGAAGTCGAAGCGCGTCTCGGCCGAGTCGGTGGCCAGCATCCGGTAGAAACCTCCGACGCGCGACCACAGTTCGCGTCCGGCGGCGGTGCGTCGGGTACCGACACCGTCGCGCCAGGACGCCACCGAGAACAGGAAGAACGCCGCGAACGGCAGCGCCCACATGGTCGCGGGGAATCCCCAGCGGAAGAACCCGCAGACCATCAGGATGAAGGCCGCGGCGTTGGCCGCGCGTAACCACAACTCTTTCTTGCGGGCCACGAGCAGCCCCGACTCAAGCGCCCACTTCTCCACCGCCTTGGCCATGTCGGCCTTGGCCTTGTCGAGCCGCTTGCCGGCGGATGCGGTCTTGGCGGCCTTGAACGTGGATCCGCGGTTGCGCACCTTGAGCCGGGTGGCTACCGCGAGGCTCACCGGGTCGATGCCGGCCCACTGGCGCGGCTCGCCGACACTCCGGATGGTCCACTCCTTGTCACCGACCTGCTCCAGGCTGATCACGCCGCGCTCGGCGAGATGCAACAGCGTGGCGGTCAGCCCGCTCTTCGGGACTGATTCGGTGCGGATGTACTCGGCCTGGACCGGACCCAACCCGGGCGGCGGGGCGTACTGCAACGGGAATCCGGGAGGCTTCTCCATTACTGAGCGCAGCCAGATCAGCGCGGCGGCGCCGAGCAGCGCGGTGAAGCCGGCCGTCCACAGCACTCCGGCCACCGACTGGCCCAGCACCCGGTCCCACGTGTACGGCCACGGCAGGGCGGCCCTGGGCGGGGTCGGTACGTCGACCCCGGCGCGCACGGTGACCGGCGTGCGCGGGGGCAGCGATTCGGCCGTCATGCGCACCCGGTTGCCGTCGACGGTCAGCGCGTCACAGGCCCTGCCGACCCCGAACCCGACCGAGCACTGCGCTGTTCCGACGTCGCCGGGCAGGGTGACGGTGATGTCGGCGCGGTCGATGCGGTTGTTCCAGGCGGGGGCGACGACGTTCCAGAAAAAAACAGAGGGCGAGTTTGCGGAGCGTCCGGCCGAGCCGGCGAATTGCCGGCCGGCGCCGACATCGCCGGGGTCGAGCACCCCGGCGATGGTGTAGCGGATCTCGAAAACGTGGGTGCCGTCGCTGAGATAGCGGTCGGGGTCGCCGATCTTGGCGACCCGGAACCGTCCGGCGTCCTCCCAGAGCATCTGGTAGGGCACCGGTCGGCCGTCCAGCAGCACCGAGGTGACCTCGGGTTTCTGGCGCAGATGCGGGTCGTTCTGGTTGGCCACGTCCCAGTACCGGAAGATGCCGTGGCGGTCGGTGCTGTAGAACTCGGTGGTCAGGGTCTCGACGGCGGTCATGTCACCGGCGGCGTCGACCACGATGTCGACGTCGTAGTCGGCGATCACCACGGGGTCGTCGATTTCGGAGGCGCCCGAGCCGCCGTGGAACAGCACCGGCCACAGCACGCCGAACGCGATCAAGATCAACGGGATCAGCGCTTTGCCCAGGCGACCCGCTGACATGGGCATCACCCTATGTGCAATGGATCGATCTGGACGCGAACCGGCTCATGATCGTGGCGGGCGCTTTGCACCACGGTGGCGCGGCGCAGCGCGGCCGCCAGCGCAAGACCGCTGTCGCGGGGCACCCGCACCAGCATCCTGCTCACCGTCGCGTCGAGGGCCAGGCCGGCGGGGCGACGCGCACCCAGGGGCAGGTCGACCGGGCCGAGGACCTCGGCGGTATCGGGCAGCGTCGCGGCTTCGAGCAGCGCGGACACCGCCCGCGGATCTCCGTCGAGGGCGGCCATATGGGTGGCCGGAGGCAGTCCGACCTCGGTGCGAGAGTCCAGCTCGGACTCGGCATGGCCCACCGGATCCCACCGGATCAGCGCCTGCACGGTGGGGATCGCCGATTCGGCGACGACGGCCACCACCCCGCCGTCGGAGCGGCACCGCACGAGCGCGGCGGCGGCCATCCAGCGGCGCAGCGTGTCCTCGGCGGCGCGCAGGTCCTGACGGCCGAGCAGTGCCCAGCTGTCGAGCAGGAGCGCGGCGCCGTACCCGCCGTCGGCGATGGGTTCGACGCCGGGAGTCGCGACGACGACGGCGGCGCGGCCCTGCACCGCCGCCACGGTGTCGTCGCCGCCGGAGGTGACGACGGGCGCCCCGGGGAATGCGCGGCCGAGTTCCTCGGCGGTGCGGCGGGCACCGACGACGACGGCGCGCACCGCGTCGGAACCGCACCGTGTGCAGCGCAACGCCGGCTCCTCCCGGCCACACCACCGGCACATCGCGCCGGGAGCATCCCGGCCGGGCAGCGACAGCGGTCCGGTGCAGTGCCGGCACCGTGCCACGGCGCGGCAGCGCGCGCACGCCACCGCGGGCACGTAGCCGCGGCGGGGCACCTGCACCAGCACGGGGGCATCGGCGGACAGCGCTGTGCGCGCCGCGTCCAGCGCCACGGTGGGCAGCCGGGCGGTGCGCGCGGCGGGATCGCGTTCGTGGGCGTAGGCACTGTCCTCCAGAGCGATCACGCGAGGGGCGTGCGCCCGCAGGGTCTGCCGGGTCGCGGTCAGGTCGTGCGCCCAGCCGCTGCGCACCAGCGCCTGCGCCTCGGCGGTGCGGGCGTGGCCGCCGATCATCGCCGCACAGCGCACCTGGTGGGCGCGCAGCATCGCGACCTCGCGGGCATGGGGGTACGGGGCACGCGGCTCAGCGAGCGAATCGTCACCGTCGTCCCAGAGCATGACCAGGCCCAGGTCGGCGACCGGGGCGAAAACCGCGCTGCGCGTGCCGATCACGAAGCGCGCATCGCCGCGCAGCACCGACAGCCACCGGCGGTACCGCTCGGCGGGGCCCAGGCCCGCCGACAGCGCCACCACCCTGGTGTCGTCGACGCGCTCGACCGCGGCGCCGTACAGCCGGTCGACGTCGCGCTGGTCCGGCACCACCGCGAGCACCCCGCGCCCGGCGTTGACCGTGACCGCGGCCGCCTCGGCCAGCCGGTGCGGCCAGGATTCGCCGGGCAGCGCCTGCCACACCGCTCGGGCGGCACGGCCGTGGCCGAGTGCCGCCAGGAATTGCTCGCCGCCGCTGTACGCCTGCCAGGCGGTGGTATCGACAGGCCTGGGTGAGAGGGGTTCGAGCGGTTCCCGGACTCGCTTCTCGGCGTTGGCGTGCCGTGGCGGAACGGCCAGCCGGAGCACGTCGGCGCGGGTGCCCGCATACCGGGCGGCGACCGCGTCGACCAGCCGGCGCACGTCATGGGTCAGCACGCATTCGGCCGACACCACCTTCTCGAGCCAGCCCAGCTTCCCGACATGGTCGGTGTCGGAACGCCTTTCGAGTACGAAGGCATCGACGAGCCTGCCGTGGAAACGGACCCGGACGCGCACCCCCGGCTGGGCGTCGTCGGACTGCTCGCCCGCCACCAGGTAGTCGAACTCGCGATCGAGGTGGGGCACCGTGAGCATCGGCAGAACACGAGCCACCGGCTCGTGTTCGGCGGCCTGCCGGACGGTGCTCACCCCGCAGGTGTAGCAGAGGGCACCGACGCGCGGCCGAACAGCAGTCCCGCGGTGATCAACACCAGCGACGCGGCATACACCCACCAGATCGGCACCGCCAGCGCCTCGGAGCCGAGCACGAACTTGTCGATGCCGATCATCGCGTCGGACACCGCAAAACACACCGCGCCCAGCGCCGTCCACGGGGTGGGCAGATCGGCCAGCAGCGCGGCGCACACCATCGCGCCGAGGACGGCGATGTACACCACCACGGGCACCGCCATTCCCTGTTCGAGTAGCCGCGGCCAGAACCACACCAGCAGCGCCGCGCAGGCCACCGCGACGACAGCGACGCCGGCCATCCTGCGGCGTGACGGATGCCGCAGCGGCCACAGTGCTGCCAGGAAGCACAGGTGGGCGATCAGGAACGCGGCCAGCCCGAGCACGAATGACGGTTCCCACCAGGGCATCGCGAGCAGGTAGTCCCCCGCGGCCGAGAACAGCAGGGCACCGACCAGCAGGCGCCTCTCCCGCCCGACCGGGTGGGTCAGCGCCGCACCGGCGAGCAACACCGCGGCCAGCGCTTTCACCGCGGGCTGCAGGCCGAACTGTCCGGTCAGCTCGGCCCCCGCGGCCACGCGGGTGGACGTGACGATGAGGAACACCCCGTAACCGGCCGCCACCGCGACGGCGGCCACCCACAGCGCGTGTGCGCGAGTCCTCGGCATGCGGAGAACCTACTATCTGACGCGATGGGCAGAATTCGGCGCCGCGTGCTACCAGCCAGTGTTCGCGTCGCAGCGCTCGATGTCGCACACAGTCGGCGACGGTCGGCGGTGGTGCTGGGGCCGGTGGCGCTCCCGTCGGCCGACGACCTCACCGCGCGACTTCTGGCGATGGCCGAAGCCGGTCCGGCGTCCAGGATCGGGTTGCTTCCGGACACCGCGGGCACCCGCTGGCGGTTCTGCCCGGACTCGCTGCGGCAGGCGGTCTCGACGACGGTCCGCGACCCGGTATCGGATCCGGTCGAGTTGCTGAGCACACTTCGGCAGGCGCACGGGGACGCGCTGCGGATCCTGGCCGCCGGTGACTACCTCGCGATCGACTTCAGCCACGGGCTCGGCGAGGTGCCGCTGCTCGACATCCTGGTCGCCGTGCTCCTCGGCGCTGTGGATCCCGGCGACGACGCGGTGTGGAATCCGTACCGCGGCGCGCTGTCGCCGTTGGTGCTGGCCGCGGTGCGCGCAGTCGGTCTGGCTCCCGGCCGTCTCGTGCCGCTGTGGCGTCAGCACCGGCGCAACGTCGCCGCGCCTGCCCCGCCGGCACCGCCGGATGCGCCGCCGGTGGCCCCGTCAGCGACCACCCGGGTCACCCTAATCGATGCGGAAACGGTGAAAGAGCTTCGGCGGCACCGTGATCGCGTCCTTCCAGGTGTCAGCATGTTCGCCGTCCAGACCTGCGCGCTGGCCGAGGCGTTCACCGCGGCCGGCTTCGACGTGGATCCGACGGTCACCGCGCCGTTCGACGTCCGGCGCTACCTGCCCCGGACACGCAGCACGCTGGCCTCGTTCTCGGCCGGACTGGATTTCACACTCGACCGGTCGGCCGGGCCGCGCGGTCTGCACGCCGAGATGACCGCGGCGGCGCAGATGGCGCGCCCTGTCGCCAACCTGGTCGCGGGCACGGTGAAGACGCGAATGGCGATGCGGGCGGGTCATCAGCAGGAGTGGGAGGTCCCCGCCCGCCCGCGGCTGCGTCTGCTGCATTCGAGCATCGGCACCGTACCCGGGCACCCGTGGTCGTTCAGCGATCCTGCCGACGCCCGGATCCTGGTCGCGAGCGACCCCGTGAGTCCGTGCGGGGTGACCGTCACCTCGGCGACGGTGATGGGGTCGCTGTGGCTGACCGCGGAGTTCCACGGCACCGTCTTCGATCCCGAGCGGATCGGCGCCGCTCTGGCTTCGGTGCCCGATCACGCGCGCGCCCTGCTCGGCCGATGAGCGGCTACTCGTAACCGTTGTCGTTGCCGGGAGCGTAGTACGGGTTCACGCTGCGGAAGACCACGGTCTGGCCTTGCTCGTACACCGTGCTCCACTTCGGGGATCGGCGCAGTGCGTCCTGGACGATGTCGACGGCTTCTGGGCGGAAGTCGCCGTAATAGCGGATCGCCTTGTTGGACTGCTCGCTGAAGATCACGTAGGCCATGTAGACGCCGTTGGTCACGTCGTCGCTGAGGGTCTTCAGATCCTCCTCGGTCGGGAACGACGCCTTCAGTTCGGCCAGCCGCGGATCCCGGCCGTCCCACAGGTCGTAGCTGACCGGCTCGTCGTAGTACGGGTTGAACTGGGTGAGCTCGGCGTAGTCGGCGTTGAGCCGGGTCGGCATGCCGCCGAGGCGCATCATCACGAACCGGGTGCGTTTGTCGGCGCCGGTGGTGATCGACTGCATCACGTCGACCTGCGCCCTGGTCTCGAAGATGAAGGGCCACAACGCGACATAGCCGTGCAGTCCGGCCAGGGCCGCCGTGGTGGCCGCTGCCACGGCCACCGTTTGCACGGCCCCTCGGCGCAGTCGTGTCCCGGTCGCGCCGACCGCCCCGACCACCGCCGGGGCGATCAGGATCGCGCAGCCGAGAAGCGAGTACAGGTACACCCGGAAGATCGCCTCGCCGCCGTAACTCTGTCCCAGCAGCAGACCGAACGAGCTGAACGCGACGATGCCCAGTGCGAGCACCGGACGTCGGTGGCGGCGCATCCAGACGGCGGTCGCCAGCGCGGTCAGCACCACGATCACCGACAGGCCGCGCACCACGGCGGAGGTGAAGTCCTTCGCGGGCAGCCCGGAACTCTGAACGTTGCTGCCGGCGTTGTCAAGTGGGCTGCCGCCGGACAGCAGACCGTAGGGCAGCACGGCCTCGAGGTTCAACAGCAGATAGCTCACGGCGATCGACACCATCGCGACCGAGATCCACCACGGCCGGGCCCTGCCGAACACGCAGAGCAGACATGCCGCGGCGACGGCCCAGAACGGGGTGAGCTGGTGGGTGGGCACCATCGCGGCGAACACCACGATGGCGAGCACCCCGCACCCCCGGCTGCCCGGCGACGCGAGCAGCAGGGTCATCATGCCGAAGGCCAGCACCACCGACCACGCCTGCGGCGAGAAATAGTCCTGGCCAACCCAGTTCGCGATCTCGACGATGAACGCCGCGGTGACGGCGGTGCGCCGGGAACGTCCGAGCACCCGGGCGGCGGTGTAGGCCGTCAATGCGATCAGGACGTGCATGACGGGGGCGAACACGTGGGCCACGGACAGCGCCGGTATCCCCGTGACCTCACAGAACCACGCCCAGGTGGTGAAGAACGCGGTCCACTGCGCGTAGATGTCGGTGCCGTCGGGGGCGATGCGTCCGTTGACCATGATGTAGTCGACGACGGCGAGGTGCTTGTAGGTCCAGTCGTAGAGCGGCACCTCTGTGGCCACCACCGTGGTCACCCGGGACACGACGATCGCCGACGCGACGGCGACCGCCGCGGGCAGCAGCTGCCGGTCGCGCACCGCCAGCAGCAGGGCCCAGGCGCACAGCACGATGCTCACCGCCAGCAGCGGTCCGGACCCGGAGAACAGCAGACCGTAGTACCCGGCGTCGGCCCCGGGCAGACCGGGCACCGCGACCGCCCACACCACCAGTGCGGCGACGCTGAGCAGTAGGGAGAGATGGCGCCGCACGACGTTTCCGCGCGGCGCCGCTGCCGTCACGCCGCGCCGGCGCCATCCGCGGGCCGCTTCCAGCACCGAGGTGTGGTTGCGCCGGTACCAGTACGCGCTGCTGCTCGCGACGACCAGGACCTGCACCCACAGGATGCCGGCCGGGTCCCACCGGTAGGACCACATCGCCGTGATCGCCGCCAACGTCGCGATCGCCATGCCGAGCACGGGCACCGTGGACGGCAGCGCGCGCCGCGGAATCCGAACCCAAGTCAGCACGGCCGCGCCGGGGCCGATCGCGATGAACACCGCGAGCGCGATCGCTCGCAGCGGGCTCGGCAGGTCGGTCAAAGCGACCGCTCCCGCAACCGCGCCGACCGCGGCGAGGTCGGCCATCCGTATCGGCGTCACGGGGATGCGCCGCAGCACAGGCGTTTCGGAGTTCCGCACGAAGGTGGTGGGTGCTGTCACGGGTTCGAGTGTGGCGGTCATCGGCGGCCTGCCGTCGCGGTGTTGCGGGTCTGTTGACGTCTTCCCTGCCAGAGGGCCCGGGGTCCGCCAAGCACCGACAGCACCTCGATACGCCCCACCGAAGAGGGCACGGCGTCGGCGATCCCGTCGGACATCCGTGCCGGCGAGGTCATGATGGCGCTGTAGTCGGCGCCGGCACGCAGCGACGACCGGAAGCGTCGGCGCAGCACCTGCACCGCCAGGCGCCGGTGCGAGGCGTCCAGGCCCACCTTGGTCAGCCACGCGCCCAGCCCGAGGCCGTATCCGCGGGCCTGTTCGAGCAGGGCTTCGTTGTCGCTGCGATGCCGGTGCCACACGATCGCGGCAGGTTCGGTGGCCAGCGCATCACCGGCGGTGAGCACCCGGAAGAACAGGTCGAGGTCTTCACCGCCCTGTGACGCGGTGCCCGCGCCGAGCGCCTCGTCGAAACCGCCGAGTTCGAGCACCCTGTCCCGCTGCACGGCGAAGTTCGCACCCGTGCCGAATCGACCGACCTGGAACGGAAACAGCGGCTGGTCGGCCGGCGGCTCGGCCATGCTGAACACCCGCGGCTCCAGCGATCCGGCCCAGGTGACCCGCTGGTCGAAGTAGGCCTGGGCGGCGGTGCGCAATTCTCCGCTGGGCACCAGACCCGACACGCAGGAGACCTTCGGCGACCGCGCGAACCCGGCGGCGAGAGCGCGCAGCCAATACGGGTCCACGACGACGTCGTCGTCGGTGTAGGCGACCACCAGATGGTGCGCCCGGCGCAGTCCGGTGTTCCTGGCCACCGACAGTCCGGGAACGGGCTCCTCGACGTAACGCACCCGCGGATGACCGTTCCGTTCGACCACTCGCGCGGTGGCATCGGTACGCGGCGCGTTGTCGACGACCACCACCTCGAAATCCGGATAGTCGACGGCCAGAACAGAATCCAGTGCGTCTGCGAGCTGGTCGGGACGTTCCCGGGTGCACAGCACCACCGAGACCGCCGGGAGGGCGGCGGCGGTACCGGGGTCCTGCGGGGACGGGCACTGCGGAACGGGCAGACGCACTACGCCGTCGTCGATGGGGGCTTCGACGAAAGCGACCGGCCGGTTACGGTGCCGTACCAGCACCCGCGCCACGTGATAGCCGTCCGCGTGGTCGGGGGCGAACTTCACCGTGCCATCGTCGGCGGGTGTCAGCTCGTCGACATCGAGCATGCCCACCCATCGGGCCTGCGGCCACACCCGAGCGCCTTGCGGTGGCATCGCGGGTTGGAGTGTTCGCGGCGCGGTCATGGCACTGTCACCCGGACCCAGTCCACGAGCATGGTCGACGGATTGGGCGTGGAGGTGTCCGGCGGTCCGGGCCAGTCACCGCCGACGGCGACGTTGAGCAGCAGGAAGAACGGCGCATCGAACACCCACCGACTGCCTTCGGCCAGGTCGGTGGGTGTGACGCTGAACAGCGTGACGTCGTCGACGCCGGTGACGATGCGGCCGGGGGTGCGCTCCACCCAGTAGGTGTGGAACTCGCCGGCCATTGGGAACGGGACCGGCCCGGAGGCCGAAATCTGTTCGCCGCGAGCATGTCCGGCGCGCGGCAGGTGTACGCCGGTGTGGAATTCGGCGGCGTGGTTGAGGGTTTCGATCACGTCGATCTCCCCCGCGTCGGGCCAGCCGATCCGGTCGACGTCGTGGCCGAGGAGCCAGAACGCCGGATGCAGCCCGGTGCCGGCGGGCAGCTTGATCCGCGCCTCGGCGCGGCCGGTCGCGAACTCGACGCTGCCCTGCGTGGTGATCCGTGCCGATGTGATCCGATCCAGCCCGTCCCCGCGGGCGGTGATGGCCAGATGTCCGGCGCCGTCGAGGCTGACGTTCGCAGGACTGTCGGTGTAGGTCTGCATCTCGTTGTTGCCCCAGCCTCCACCGCCGGTCTGGCAGCGCCACTGCGGAGACGGTTTCGAACCGGCGGGGCCGTCGAAATCGTCGGCGAAGATGACCCGTGGCCCGCTCGGCTCGGCGTTGCCGACGGGCGCGGATGCCGAACAGCCGGTGAGCACCATCGCACCCGCCGCGAGTGCACCGCTCATCACCCAGCGAGAAGTTCTGTGCCTCACGCTGTTTCCTCGACCAGGTCGCAGACTTGCGGGTCCGTCGAACTGCTGGGCGGTGATCCTGCGAATCCCGTGGTGCCGACCGCGACCACCGCGACCAGGATGCCGTAGACGGCCATGCGCTGGGCACCACCGGAACCGAAGAACGAGTGCCCACCCATGTAGGTGACGTAGCCGACGACGCTGACCACACCCGAGAGCGCGGCGACCGCACGGCGTTCGAGCGAGAGCTCCGACGTGGAGCCGAGCGCGATGAACAGCGCGCTGACCGAGCCCAGCGTCATGAAGAGCACGATGAACGTCAGGTTCCACGCATAGTCCACGCGGTAGGTCACCACGCCGGAGGCCGCCATCCCCCACCCGGCGACGGCCAGCAGCAGTGCCGGGCCGCGATCGGCCACCCGTTGCACGAGCAGGCTCGCCGCGACGAACAGCACACCCAGGCCGGTCACCACCAGGCCGACGTTCATCGCCCGGTAGAGCTCACTGCACGGCCACTCCCCCGCCGGCCCACAGAACGCGACCCCGAGCGGTCCCAACGTGTCGTCGCGGTAGCCATAGTTGCCCCGCCACGTCGCGGACACCACCCATTCGGCGGCGAAGTACACCAGCGGCGCGAGCGCCACCCACGCCGTAATTCGCGAATTCCCCAGCCATGCACTGACTTTTGGCATCATTCCCCCTTCTGCGGTCCCACCGTCGCGGCCAGCCCCACGAGATAGCCCACTGAGGTGATCAGCAGGCCGGCGGCCAACGCCAACACCCGGGTGGGCTGCCGCCGGGCCCTCCACAACCCGGAGGGAAGTGTCTTGGTGGTGTACGCGCGCTCGCTGCGCAGCGCCGGGCCACGGCCGCAGAGCCGGCTCAGCGTCGCCTTGCTGCGCCCCTCATGAAAACAGCGCCGCGCGAAGTACCTCGCGGTGGCGCGGTCGGCGGGCACAGCATGCGAGACGGCGAACCCGGTGCGGCGGACGATGCGGGCCAGCGGATCTCGACGGACCAGTTCGATGCCCATCATTGTCTCTTCGCAGCCGGCGGGCACCGCACCGATGCGCCCGAGCCTGTCGGAGAAGCCGCCGATCCCGGTCAGTTCCGTCTTCCGGACGGCCATCGCCGCGCCGATGGGATTGCGGATCGCGGCCCCGTCGGGCGGCAATCCGCGGTAGTCGCATCCGACGACCCAGTCGAACTCCGGCGGGAACCACTGCGGCCGGCCTGCCTGCCAACTCGGATGCACCGCGCCTCCGAGCGCGGTGACCGTGGGATCGACGAAGGCCGAGCGCACCTCCTCCAGGGCGTCGTCGTGCAGGACGGCGTCGTCGTCGAGGAACACCACGATCTCTGCGGAGGCCGCGTGCATTCCGGTGTTCCTGGCACCCGACAGACCCTGCCGGAACTCGTTGGCCAGCACGAGAACCCGCGTGCCGTATGTGTCGTGCAGATCGCGATGCAGTACGTCGTTGCCGTCGACCACCAGGATCAGCTCGTCGTCACGGCGGAGCTGCCGCAGCGCCGCGGCGACCGCATGGTCGAGCAACCTCCTGCGGGCGCTGGTGTAGCAGCAGATGACCACGCTCATCGAGATCCGCTCCGGAAGTGCGTCTTCCAGCGGCAGGGGCTGTGCGGTCACCGCGACCAGCCGGGGACCGCCGCGACCCGGGCCGCGCGGTGTTCCCGACGCTCACGATTGATGGTGCGAAGCACGCGCAGGCCGTCGGTGACCGCGTTGAGGTTGCTGCGCCCGTGAATTCGCCTGCCCTCGAAGCTTCCCACCTCGTGGATGAGCCAGCCACTGCGCGCGGCCCGGACGTTGATCACGGTCTCGATCTCGAAGCCGTCGCCCCACTGCGGTTCGGTGGTGTCTGTCGCCGGCAGATCCAGGCAGTTCAGGTTGCGGCGCCAGAAGGCGTTGTAGCCGTAGCACAGATCGCTGAACTCGGTCTTGAACAGCCGGTTCACCAGCCAATTGAGCGCCTTGTTCCCCATCCGCCGGATCTGGGTGATGTCGTCGCTGCCGCCACCGCCGGAGAACCGGCTGCCCTTGGCGAGGTCGGCGCCGGCCATGAGCGCGTCAACGAAGCGCGGGATCTCGGCCGGATCTGTCGAACCGTCACCGTCGATCATCACCACGATGTCACCGGTGGCGGCTTGGAAACCACACGCCAGGGCGTTGCCCTTGCCGGCGCGGGTCTGCTCGATAACCGTGGCGTTCGGCCACAGCGCACGGGCGACGTCGGCGGTGCCGTCCTCGGACCCGCCGTCGATGACCACGATCTCGTCGACCGGCGGCATCCGCCGCGCGACGTAGGAGAGATTGCGCGCCTCGTTCCGCACGGGCAGGACCACGGTGACGGTAGGCTGCGCAGGTTCCGGGGTCGGCGTTGAAGGAATGTTTGCCAGAAATCGACGCAACTGAGCGTAAACACGCGTGTCTGACTCCGGAACGATTTCCGTCACTTTTTCGAAACTCCTTGTAGAGCCGTCTTTTCGGCGCATACCGCACCGGAGCGCACCTGAGGAAACGGGCCAGTGAGAGCACGGGTCTGTCAATTAACTGTGAGCCACCTTAGCGAAAATGCATGCAAATGTGGCCGCCCCCTCCCCGGGTATGACCAGCATCACAACTTTGGGTAGCCTAAGCAAACTTCGACCGCTTTAGTATCCTCACCGACAGCGAGTCTCCGACACCCTTCCGTCCCCGTTGACTCCCCTCTCTCCGACATACCTAGGACCCGACGATGCCGATGACCGGCCGTTTCCTCTCCCCCGGCCTCGGCATCGACATCGCCGCGGTGATGACCTCAAGCGCGGCCACGGGCGTACTCGGTTTCGTGTTCTGGACCGTGGCCGCCCGGGGATACGACGCCGCCGAGGTCGGGCGCGCGTCGGCCATCATCTCGTCGGCGACCCTGATCGCCATCCTGGCCAACTTCAGCCTCGGCAGTCTCTATGAGCGCTTCCTGCCACTGGCCGGCGGTCACACCCAGCAGGTGGTGCGCCGCGGCATCATGTTCGTCTCGTGCACCGGCCTGCTGTTCGGCACGGTGTTCGTCCTGGTCGGCCCCCGTGCCGCACTTTTCCCGAATTGGCCTGAGGCCGTGCTCTTCCCGGCGTTCGTTGTGGTGCTCGCGGTGTACGCGCTGCAGGACCAGATCCTGATCGGACTCAGCCGCGCCCGGATGATCGCGACCAAGAACATCGGACAGTCAACCGCGAAACTCGTCGTAGTGGCGGCGCTCATCCCGCTGGCGACCGGCGCGGCCATCGTGTGGTCGTGGGTGCTGCCGGCAGCGGCGATCACCGCGATCATCGCGCTGGTGGTGATCCGGCGCGAGACCGCGCAACGCCGAGGGACAGCCGCCCTGCCCCCGCGCCGCGAACTGATCCAGTTCTTCGCGAGCTCATATGCGATCAACGCGGTGGGCGTGACCGTTCCGCTGTTGGTGCCGCTGATCGTCGTCGCGCAGCTCGGCACCGAGATGAACGCGTACTTCTCGATGTGCTGGCTGGTGGTCAACACCCTCGGTGTGCTCGTCGGCGCGACCGCGGCACCGTTCATCGCCGCCGCCTCGACGCCGGGAGCCGACCTGCGCTCGTGCACACAGCGATTCGTCCTGATGTGCGGTGGCGCCGCGCTGGCCGGTTGTGCCGCGCTGCTGGTCGCCGCCCCGTTCATCCTCGGCATCCTGGGCCCGCAGTACGCCGAACACGGCACCACACTGATCCGGATGATGGCGCTCACCCTGCCGTCGGTGGCGTTGATGACCGTCTACACCGCGCTCGCGCGGCTTCAGCGCCGACTCCGTCTCGCCGTGGCCGCCCAGCTGCTACTCGGCATCGTGGTGGTCAGTGGGGTCATCCTGACCACCGGGCGGTGGGGCATCGACGCCGTCGGCTACACCTATCTCGCCGCCGAGCTGCTGAACACGCTGATCCTGCTGGTCCCCACATTGCTGCTGTTGCGCAAGGTCGCCGCCACCCCGCGCGGACAGGCTCTCGATCACGTCAGCCCGACCGCCCCACGCCCCGACCTCACCGAGTACGGCGCCATCGAACACGACTCGGTGGCCGCACGTTTCGCCGAGATCGCCGCGCAGAAGCGGGACGCCGTCGCTTTGCGCAGCGACAGCGGCGCCGTCAGCTATGGCGAACTGCACGCAGCGGCCGCCGCATGGACCGCGCAGCTGCGGGGGCGCGCCGACCCGGAGTCCGCGGTCGCACTGGTCGGTGACCTCACCCCCCAGACCGTCGCCGTCGTCATGGGCGGCTTCGCGTCGGGAGCGCCGCTGGTGCCCCTCGACACCGGCCTGCCGGTCGACCGGATGACCCACATCTTCGACACGCTCGAAAAGCAGGGCCTGCGTCCGGGCACCGTGGTGATCAAGGACGGGCATCCGCTCAAACAACAGCTCGACGGCAACTTCTCAGTGTGGTCGACCGACCCGCCGACCGATCCGGCACCGGCCCCGACCGGGGTGCCGCACCTGGGCTTGCAGACCGTGACCAGCA
Source organism: Mycobacterium sp. SMC-8 (assembly GCF_025263565.1). NCBI lineage: Bacteria > Bacillati > Actinomycetota > Actinomycetes > Mycobacteriales > Mycobacteriaceae > Mycobacterium > Mycobacterium sp. SMC-8. The sequence continues at coordinate 4,324,362 of NZ_CP079865.1, read as the reverse complement.
TCCAGTTCACCTCAGGCTCTTCCGGTGAGCCCAAGGCGGTGCTCCACGTCAACGGCACCTGGCTGAGCGACTGGGTGCTGCACCGGGATCGGTTCGGCATCGTCGACGGCGCCCGGGTCGCGCTGTGCATGCCGGTCAGTTTCGCCGCCGGTCTCAATGTGCTGATCGGGTCGCTGCTGTCGGGCGCCGAGGTGATCGCGATCGATCCGCGCAGCTGCACACCCGAGGCGGCGGCCGATCGCCTCGCCGACGCCGACATCGTCATGTGCACACCGTCTTTCCTGCAGTCGGTGGTCGAGATCGGCGGCACCCGCACCCTGGATCGCGTGCGCCGCATCGTCACCACCGGCGAACCGGTGTACGGCAACGTCATCCGGCGCGCCCGAGAGCTGGCGCCGAATGCGGTACTGACCAACTGGGCAGGCTCCTCGGAGACGCTCGGCATCGCGCACTTCGACATGTGGCCCGGCGATCCCATACCGGCCGGGGTGATCCCTGCCGGGGTCGCGGTACCGCACAAAAAGCTCGCCATCGACGATCAGGGCCGGCTGACCGTCACCTCGCAATATCTGGCAGCCGGCTATCTGGCACCGGCGAGCGCGACCACCACCTTCGTCGAAAACCCGGACTCCACCCGCACTTTCGTCACCAATGATCGTGCCCGCATCGACGACTCCGGGGTTCTGGTGGTGCTCGGCCGGATGGACGCGGCCCTCAAGATCCGCGGCTACCTGGTCGAACCGGCCGAGGTCGAGGCCGCGCTGCTGGACTGTCCCGGTATCCGGGAGGCACTGGTGCTGGCCGACACCACCTCCCAGACACCGACGTTGACGGCCTATGTCGCGCCGGCCCCGGGCACCCGCACCCCCGCGGTCGCCGACGTTCGGGCGCAGCTTCACGAGCGACTGCCGGCGTGGATGGTGCCCAGTCATGTGGTGATGCTGGAATCGCTGCCCCGCAACGAGCGTGGCAAGGTCGACCGCCGGTCGCTGCCGAGACCGGAGCGTGGACCGATCGTCCCCGCGACCCCGGGCCTGGAGACCGGCATCGCGGCCACCTGGGCCCATGTGCTGCGCCTGGACCAGGTCGGCCGCGACGAGAACTTCTACGCGCTGGGCGGAGATTCACTCAACGTCGCGCAGGTCATCGCCGCGGTCGGCGAGCGGAACGGGGTGCGGCTGACGGCCTCCGATCTGGCCGGCGCGCCGACGGTCGCGCAGTTCGCCGACATCGTGGCCGCACGGCGCGCGGGTCTACCGACCTCGGGCGCGAGCACACTCGCGCCGACCACGGTGCTGTTGCGCCCGCCGGGCGAGAACACTCAAGAGACGTTGTTCTGCTTCGCCGGGGCCGGCGCCTCGGCTCTGACGTTCGCGCCGCTGGCCGATCGCGTGGACCGCGAGACCGCCGTGGTGGCTTTCCAGGCTCAGGGTCTGGAGAACCGCGCGTTCCCCGACTGGACGGTGGGACGAGCGGCACGCCGCCATCTCGGCGACCTGCTCGCGCTCCAGCCCCAAGGTCCGTACCGGCTGGTCGGTCATTCGCTCGGAGCGTTCATCGCCATCGAGGTGGCCGACCGGTTGCGCGCGCTCGGTCATGAGGTCGAGCTGGTCACGATGCTCGATCCGTTCCTGCCGCCGCGCACCGTGCGCGCGGCCCGCAAGCACCTGCCCGGGGTGCGATCCACCCTGCTCGAACAGACACCGGCCGACCGGTCGGTGCTGTGGCGGCACCGGTTGTGGCTGCCGCTGGCCGGCATCGTCGAGGGCACCGCCGAACAGAAGGTCGTTGCGCTTCGCGAAGTCGGCGTCCGGGTCGGCCGGCTCCACCGGCCCAAGCCGTACACCGGGCGAACTCTGCTGGTACTCAGCACCTTCAACCTTGACGACGACCGCGTCTGGGCGCAATTGCTCACCGGCGAGCTGACCGTCGAACGTGTCCACTGCGACCACGATTCGGTGGTCCGCGACCCACACGTGGCGCGCGTCGTCGACCTGATCTCGGCCGCGAAGGCTCAGAGTGCCGGGGCCGAAGCCAGTTCCACATCGCCCGTCACGCCGTGATGGGCGGATCCGGGTAGGTCGACGCGGCGCAGCGACAACGCAATCGCGCCCCGGCGCGGGCCGGACCTCATGCCCGTGGTCACGCCGACAGCGGGGTCCGTTCCGCATCCGCCAGGGCCACCACCGCGCGCGCCGTGCGCAACGCGGCACGGGCACGCACACCGGCGGGCGCGTTCCACTGCACAGGTGCCTCGACGCTGACCGGCACCGCCGGCAGCGCTCTCAACATCCCGACCACGTCGATGCAGCCCTCCCCGGGGAACAGCCGCGCGGTGCGGCCCTGGTGGCGCAGCTCGTCGATGGTGTCCGGCCGGGGCAGCGCCGCATCGCAGATCTGCACGTAGCGGATCCACCCGTCGGGCACCTTGCGGAGATCCTCCGGGGTGCTCAGCGCACGGTCATAGTGGATCGCGTCGATGAGCAGACCAGCGCCGCTGCCCGCGCCGCGGCGGACGATCATCACGGCTTCGTCGAGATCACGGACCTCTGTCCACGGCATCGGCTCCAGGTTCGGCGTGAGACCGAATTCCCCTGCGAACACGCTTAATTCGGCAAGATTATCGGCCGTGCGACCGCGGTCGGGATCGTTACCGGTGACCAGCACCTGCGTCGCGCCGAGGTGGGCGCCGGTCTCGAGGAAGGCTCCGAAGTCATCGCGGACCCTTGTGTCGGGGCGCAGCCGGAGCACTTCGACGTCGAGGACGAACAGGCCGCTGTCGTCGAGCCGGCGCCGGGTCTCGCGGATCAGCGGGGTGATGCCCACGGTCGGGCGGATCGGTTCCTGCTCGGTGGCGCGGATCAGGCGCAATCCGACACCGTCGTAGCCCGCCTCGGCGGCACAGGTAACCAGATCCGGTGGACTCAGTTCCAGCACGGTCAGCGGGGCGAGACAGACGGCCCTGGCCTGACCGGCGACCGGTTTACGACGGCTCGGCAAGAATTTCACGCACACTCCTCGCTTCCTGTGATCGCCCCATTCTCGGTGAGAAAGCGCGCCCGCGGGCGGCTACCCCAACCGGCTGCCGCGTACGGTGTCAGCCATGGCTGACCTGGATCCCGTGCTGCAGAAGGTGCTGGAGGCTGTGCCCTTCCAGCTGTCGACCGAGGGCGGCCCGGAACCGGCTCGGCAACGGTTCCGGGAACTGCCGCGTAGCCCGATCCTGCCAGAGGTCACCACACACGACCGCACCGTCGAGGGTCCCGCCGGGCCGATCCCGGTGCGCGTCTACCGTCCGCCGGCTGAGGACACCCCGCTGCCGGCGGTGGTGTTCATCCACGGCGGCGGATGGACGGTGGGCGACCTGGACACCTACGACGGACAGGCCCGGATGCACGCCGTGGGCGCAGGAGCGGTGGTGGTGTCGGTCGACTACCGGCTGGCGCCCGAACACCCGTATCCGGCGGCGGTCGACGACGCCTGGGCCGTGACCCGGTGGGTGGCCGAGAACGCCGGCGATCTGGACGCCGATCCGGCCCGGCTCGCGGTGGCCGGCGACTCCGCGGGCGGCAACCTCGCCGCCGTGGTCGCCCAGGCGGCGCGCGACGCCGGCATCGCGTTGCGGTTCCAGCTGCTGTGGTATCCGTCGACGACGTTCGACACCTCACTTCCGTCCTTCACCGAGAACGCCGAGGCGCCGATCCTCGACCTGGCGGCCTGCAAGGGGTTCACCCGGTGGTACATCGGTGACACCGACCTGTCGGAGCCCCCGGTCACTCTGGTGCCCGCCCGTGGCGAACTCGCCGGTCTGCCACCGGCTTACATCGCCGTCGCCGGCCTCGATCCGTTACGCGACGACGGGATGCGGTACGCCGAGCTCCTCACCGCCGCGGGGGTGGCGGTCGAGTTGGACCACGCGGAGTCACTGGTACACGGCTACCTGGGTTACGCGGGAATCGTCCCGGCCGCGACCGAGGCCACCGATCGCGGATTGGCCGCGCTGCGGGCGGCGCTGGGATAAAGCTCACCGAAGCGAACAGCCGCCTGCCCGTCCGGCGTTATGGTCGGCGCGGAGGTCATGATGACGACACCTGACTGTGAAACCGTGATCGTCGGGGCCGGATTCTCCGGCATCGGGACGGCGATCCGGCTGGACCGCTCCGGCATGCCCGACTACCTCGTCGTCGAGGCCGGCGACGAGCCCGGCGGCACGTGGTATTGGAACACCTATCCCGGCATCGCGGTCGACATCCCGTCGTTCTCCTACCAGTTCTCGTTCGAGCAGAGCACGGACTGGTCGCGCACCTACGCACCGGGTCACGAGCTCCAGGCCTACGCCGAGCACTGCGTCGACAAGTACGGGCTACGTCCCAAGATGCGCTTCGGCACGACGGTCCGCAGCGCGGATTTCGATGACGCCGAAGGGTTCTGGCGCCTCAGTCTGCTTTCGGCCGACGGGCCGGGCACCCTGACCGCCCGGTATCTGGTCAACGCCGCAGGCGCGTTGACCGTCCCGAATCTGCCCGACATTCCCGGCGTCGACACATTCGACGGCGTGACCATGCACACCGCGCGCTGGGACCACGATCAGGACCTGCGCGGTAAACGCGTCGCCGTCATCGGGACCGGCGCCTCGGCCGTGCAGGTGATCCCCGAGATCGCCCCGATCGTCGAGCAGCTCACCGTGTTTCAGCGCACCCCGATCTGGTGTTTCCCGAAGTTCGACGTCCCGTTGTCGAGGACGGCCAGGCTCATGATGCGGCTGCCGCTGGGCAGGACGGTGCAGCGGCTGCTCAGCCAGACCTACGTCGAGCTGACGTTCCCGCTCGCCGCGCAGTACTTCACGGTCAACCCGATGGCCAAGAGGATGGGCGCGGTGGGCGAGGCGTATCTGCGCAAGCAGGTCCACGACCCCGTCGTACGCGACAAACTCACGCCCCGCTACGCGGTCGGCTGCAAAAGGCCGGGCTTCCACAACACCTACCTCTCGACGTTCAACCGCGACAACGTCGAGCTGGTGACCGAGCCCATCGACAAGATCACCGGCTCGGGGGTCGCAACCACCGACGGCACGTCATACGACGTCGACGTGCAGATCCTGGCCACGGGGTTCAAGGTGCTCGACATCGACAACATTCCGCCCTATTCGGTGACCGGTCCGAATGGACGGTCGCTGGCCCGGTTCTGGGACGAGAACCGGCTGCAGGCCTACGAAGGCGTCACCGTTCCGGGCTTCCCGAACTTCTTCACCGTGTTCGGCCCCTACGGCTACGTCGGCTCGTCCTACTTCGCACTGATCGAGGCCCAAACCCGCCACATCGTGCGATGCCTGGACACCGCGCGGCGCCGGGGCGCCACGCGGGTCGAGGTGCGCCGCGAAGCCAACGACCGGTACTTCGCGGAGATGATGCGCAAACGGCACCGCCAGATCTTCTGGCAGGACACCTGCCGATTGGCCAACAGCTACTACTTCGACTCCCACGGCGATGTGCCGTTGCGGCCGGCCAGCACGCTCGAAGCGTACTGGCGCAGTCGACGATTCCCGATCGACGACTACGAATTCGCCTCCTGAGGCACGACAAACCGGACGTCTCAACAGAAAATCCCACACCCGTTGCGGGCCTGGGGTTTTCGTCGCTTGATCGTCGTCAGACGGCGTTCTTGAGGTCGTCGACCTTGTTGAGCTGCTCCCACGGCAACTCGATGTCGGTACGGCCGAAGTGCCCGTACGCCGCAGTCGGTGCGTAGATCGGGCGCAACAGGTCGAGGTCGCGGACGATAGCGCCGGGACGCAGATCGAACACCTCGCCGATGGCCTTCTCGATCTTGACCGGGTCGACGGTCTCCGAGCCGAACGTCTCGACGAACAGACCCACGGGTGCGGCCTTGCCGATCGCGTAGGCGACCTGGACCTCGACACGCTCGGCCAGGCCCGCGGCGACGACGTTCTTGGCCACCCAGCGCATCGCGTACGCGGCCGAGCGGTCCACCTTCGACGGATCCTTGCCGGAGAACGCGCCGCCACCGTGACGGGCCCAGCCGCCATAGGTGTCGACGATGATCTTGCGGCCGGTCAAGCCGGCGTCGCCCATCGGGCCGCCGAGCACGAACTTGCCGGTCGGGTTGACCAGAATGCGCGGATTCGAGGTGTCCAGCGTGTCGTGGCCCAGTTCGGTCAGCACCGCCTCGATGACGTGCTGCTTGATCTCTGGAGCCAGCTGGCTCTCCAGATCGATGCCGTCGGCGTGCTGGGTGGACAGCACGACGGTGTCCAGGCGCACCGGGGTGGTGCCGTCGTATTGCACGGTGACCTGGGTCTTGCCGTCGGGACGCAGGTAGCCCAGGGTGCCGTTCTTGCGAACCTCGGTGAGCTTGCGCGACAACCGGTGCGCCAGCGCGATCGGCAGCGGCATCAGCTCGGGAGTGTCGGCGATCGCGTAGCCGAACATCAGTCCCTGGTCGCCGGCGCCCTGCGCGTCCAGCGGATCAGCGGCACCCTCCACCCGGGTCTCGTGGGCGGTGTCGACGCCCTGGGCGATGTCCGGAGACTGTGCACCGATACCGATGTTGACACCGCAGGTGAGGCCGTCGAAACCCTTGTCGGAATGGTCGTAACCGATCTCGAGGATCCGCGACCGCACGGTGTTGGTGATGTGGGCGAACGCTTCCTTGGCGTTGGTCGTCACCTCGCCCACGACGTGGACCTGACCGGTTGTCACCAGCGTCTCCACCGCGACGCGGGACTTCGGATCGTCGGCGAGCAGCGCGTCGAGCACCGAGTCGCTGATGGCGTCGCAGATCTTGTCGGGGTGTCCCTCGGTCACCGACTCACTGGTAAACAGCCGAGCTTCACTCACGTCCGATTCCTTCCACTCAAGCGAACCTGAGATAGTTAGTCAGTCAACTTACCCGCGAGGGTCGCACCGCTCCGGGCGCCCCTAGCACCCAAGCGTGTCCCCCCGCTGCGCGCAACCTTTACACGCACGCTGACTGGTCTTACCAAAGCTTGTACGGCGTCACCCGCCACCGGAGTGCAGGACAGCCGCGATCGCGTCCACAATACGGCTCGCCATGACGGTCTTCGAACCGTGCTCCAGCGCTGTCTCGGTTCCGTCGGCGGACAGCAGCCAACCATCGTTGTGGTCGACCTCGAAGGCCCGGTTCTCGCCGACCGCGTTGACGACCAGCAGATCGCAGCCCTTGCGCGCGAGTTTGGCGCGCGCATGGAACAGCACGTCGCCGTTCGCGTCGCCGGTCTCGGCGGCGAACCCGACGATGGCGGCCATGTTCGGCAGCTGCCCATCACGGCGGGAGCGGACCGCTCCGGCGAGCACGTCGTCGTTGCGGACCAGCTCGATGGCCGGGTCGCCCTCCTCAGAGGGGCCCTTCTTGATCTTGGTGGCGACCGGGTTGGCGGGCCGGAAGTCGGCGACCGCGGCGGCCATCACCAGCACGTTGGCGTCGGGGGCGTGCTTGGACACCGCGTCCCGCAGTTGGGTCGCCGACCCGATGTGCATCACGTGCACCCCGGCCGGGTCGATGAGCCCGGCGGTGTTTCCCGCGATCAGCGTCACCTCCGCGCCGCGCTGGGCCATCACCCGAGCCACGGCGTAGCCCTGCTTGCCGGAGCTGCGGTTGCCGATGAAGCGCACGGGATCGATCGGCTCTCTGGTGCCGCCGGCGGTGACCAGCACCTTCACGCCGGCCAGGTCATAGGGCAGCGCGTCGCCGCGGGCCAGCAGCAGCTGGGCCAGCGTGCTGATTTCCTCAGCCTCGGGAAGGCGGCCGGGGCCGGTGTCGGCGCCGGTGAGACGCCCGGAGGCGGGTTCCATCACGATCGCCCCGCGGCGGCGCAGCGTCGCGACGTTCTCGACAGTCGCCGGGTGCAGCCACATCTCGGTGTGCATCGCCGGCGCGAACAGCACCGGACATCGCGCGGTGAGCAGCGTCGCGGTCAGCAGGTCGTCAGCGCGTCCGATCGCTGCGCGGGCGAGCAGGTCGGCAGTCGCCGGGGCCACAATGACGAGATCGGCGTCCTGACCGAAGCGGACGTGCGGCACCTCGTGGACGTCCTCGAACACCCCGGTGTGCACCGGGTTGCCGGAGAGTGCTTCGAAGGTGGCGGCACCGACGAAGCGCAGCGCCGATTCCGTGGGGACGACCCGGACACTGTGACCGGCCTCGGTGAGCTGACGGACCAGCGTGGCCGCCTTGTAAGCGGCGATGCCACCGGCTACGCCGACGATGATCCGCTTGCGCTCCACTACGAAAGGCCCGCCCGGTTACTCGCCCTCGGTGTGTTCGAGGAGGTCACCGTGGATCTCGCGCAGTGCGATCGACAGCGGCTTCTCCTGCAGGCCGGGCTCGACCAGCGGTCCGACGTACTCAAGGATGCCGTCGCCGAGCTGGTTGTAGTAGTCGTTGATCTGGCGCGCCCGCTTGGCTGCGTAGATCACCAGCGCGTACTTGCTCGACGCGCGGTCGAGCAATTCGTCGATGGGCGGGTTGGTGATGCCCAGGGGTGTGTCGTAGGCGCTGGCTGCCGACGGATCGATGTCGACCGCGGCGGACTGCGGGGTGCTCACGTAGAGGATCTCCTCAAAGTCTGGATGTCAGGGCCTAATCACGCCGTACCGGAGTGTGGGCCACCAGCAAGGATACCAATTCGGCGCATGCAGACTCCAATTGACTGTTCACGACGACCGCGTCGAAGTCGCCCTGCGCGGCCAGTTCATCTCTGGCGGTCTGCAACCGGCGCGCCCTCACCTCGGGTGTCTCGGTGCCGCGACCCACCAGCCGGCTCTCCAGCACCTCCCAGCTAGGGGGCGCCAGGAATACCGTGACGGCCTCGGGCAGCGCCTGCTTGACCGCGCGCGCACCGGCGAGGTCGACCTCGATCAACACGGGCCGACCCGCAGCCGTGGCCTCGCGCACCGGTCCGGCAGGGGTGCCCGAGCGGTGCAGCCCGCCGTGGATCTCGGCCCATTCGAGAAGGGCACCCTCGTCGATGAGCTGCGCAAACTGCTCTGCCGTCACGAAGAAGTAGTCCACGCCCTCGACTTCACCGGGCCGCGGGGCCCGCGTGGTGACCGAGACGCTGAAGTACAGGTCCACGACCCGCTCACGCAGGCAGCGCACGATCGTGGACTTTCCGACGGCAGACGGGCCGGACAACACCAGGACCGTCGCCCTGGACGCGCTGTCCGGCCCTCCGCCCTCGCTCACAGCCTGTTAGGAGAAGTCGAACTTTTCCAGCAGGGCCTTGCGCTGACGGTCACCCAGCCCGCGCAGCCGGCGCGTCGGGGCGATCTCGAGTTCGGTCATGATCTCCTGCGCCTTGACCTTGCCCACCTTGGGCAAAGCCTCCAGCAGCGCCGAAACCTTCATCTTGCCCAGGACTTCGTCGGTCTCTGCGTCCTTGAGCACCTGCTTGAGGTTGGTGCCGCCGCGCTTGAGCCGGTCTTTGAGCTCGGCTCGTGCTCGACGTGCGGCAGCAGCCTTCTCCAACGCTGCCGCGCGCTGTTCGTCGGTCAACTGGGGAAGGGCCACGGGTTTCCTCCGTATCGTCCATCAACTGATTTGTCTGGGCCGGTGGTGGTGTGAACCAGAACCAGCCAGCGTGGACGACCGTACCCACGCCGACAGACGAAAGCTAACCCCACCCCCGGCTTGTCGCATCAAAACCCCAGCGTGTAGGGCGCTATTGGGCAGTCACCACCGGACTGCCGGGACGCTCGTCACGTACCCCCGAGTCACCCTTACCGCACCAAACGACCTGCATATGGCCGGTATTTGCAGTCTCAGGCTGTTTGCCGACAGAAGTTCGTCACGGGCACCCGGCGGTGACGCGGCGTCCAGGCGCGAAACTCTGAGAATTTCGCTGGTCATCGCGTGTCGGGCGTGTCGCAGGGACTCTTGGCGAGAAGGCTCGCTATTTCGCCAGGTAGGCGACGGCGTCGCGCATCCGCGCGGCGGCATCGCGCAGGCCTGTGATGTCCGGACCCGCCCGCAGCACCTCCCGCGAGACGGCGGGCAGCAGCTGGCCGGGAAGGGCGCCTCCCAGGCCGCCCAGCGCCTCGGGACGCCCGCCCTGGGCGCCGACGCCCGGCACGAGCACCGGACCGTCGAGCGCACCCACATCGGGCGGTTCGGCCAGCGTCGCGCCGACCACCACTCCGACGGTGCCCGGGCCGGCCGTGCGATTGACCTCGGCGGCCGCGTCGACGATCGACTGCGCGACGGTGCGCCCGCCGGCGTCCGCGCGCTGCACGCTCGCGCCCTCGGGATTGGACGTGGCGGCCAGCACGAAGACCCCGCGGCCGTGGGCGCGGGCGGTGTCCAACAGCGGCTGCAGGGAGCCGAAGCCCAGATACGGCGATGCCGTGACCGCATCGGCGGCCAGAGGTGAGTCGCCGGCCCATGCGGCCGCGTACGCAGCCATGGTCGAGCCGATGTCGCCGCGCTTGGCGTCGGCGAGCACCAGCACGCCGGACCGGCGTAGCGCCGCGATCGTGGCCTCCAGCACGGCGTATCCGGCCGAGCCGTACGCCTCGAAGAACGCCACTTGCGGCTTGACCACCGCGAAGCCCTCGAACGCGGCCACGCACGTCTCGCTGAACGCCGCCAGCCCCGCGGCGTCGGTGGTCAGGCCCCAGGATCGGAGCAGCTCCGGATGCGGGTCGATGCCGAGGCACAGCGGTCCGCGGCGCGCCACCGCGGCCCTCAGGCGGTCACCGAACCCGCCCGCGGTCACGAGCCCAGCACCGAGTGCAACTCCTGCAACGACATCACGCCGATGTCCCCGCGGATCGCCGCCTCGATGCCTTGGACCGCGGCCGAGGCGCCCTGCACCGTCGTGACACACGGGATGTTCATCGACACCGCCGCCGAACGGATCTCGTAGCCGTCCACGCGGGGCCCGGAATTGCCGTACGGGGTGTTGATCACCATGTCGACCTCCCCGGCCCTGATCGCGTCGACCGCAGACCGCGCGGGCCGGTCCGGAGTCGGCTCCTCGAAGTGCTTGCGCACCTCGTCGCACGGAATCCCGTTGCGCCGCAACATCTCCGCAGTTCCCTCGGTGGCCAGAATGTGGAAGCCGAGGTCGGCCAGACGTTTGACCGGGAACACCAGTGAGCGCTTGTCGCGGTTGGCCACCGACACGAACACGGTGCCCTGCACCGGCAGCGAGCCGTACGCGGCGGTCTGACTCTTGGCGAACGCGCTGCCGAAGTCGTGGGCGATGCCCATCACCTCCCCGGTGGACTTCATCTCCGGGCCGAGCAGCGAATCGATCTGTGCACCGTCGGCTTTGCGGAACCGGTGGAACGGCAGCACGGCCTCTTTCACCGCCACCGGCGCGCTGCGCGTGGTGGTCGCGCCGTCGCCGGTGCGGGTCAGCACACCTTCCTCCCTCAACTCGGCGATGGTGGCGCCGAGCATCACCCGTGCGCACGCCTTGGCCAGCGGGACTGCGGTGGCCTTGGACACGAAGGGCACGGTGCGGCTCGCCCTGGGGTTGGCCTCCAGCACATAGAGCACGTCGTCCTTGAGCGCGTACTGCACGTTGAGCAGGCCCACCACGCCGATCCCGAACGCGATCGCCTCGGTGGCACGCCGGACCGCCTCGATGTCGCTGCGCCCCAGGGTCACCGGCGGCAACGCACAGGCAGAGTCGCCGGAGTGGATACCGGCCTCCTCGATGTGCTCCATCACCCCGCCGATGTACACCTCGGTGCCGTCGCAGAGCGCGTCCACGTCGATCTCGATGGCGTCTTCGAGGAAGCGGTCGACCAACACCGGGTGCTCGGGAGAGAGCTGGGTGGCCCGGGTGATGTAACCCTCCAGTGTCTTCTCGTCGTAGACGATCTCCATGCCGCGGCCGCCGAGAACATAGGACGGCCGGACCAGTACCGGATAGCCGATCTCGGCGGCGATGCGGCGGGCCTGATCGAAGCTGGTGGCCATGCCGAACCGCGGCGCGGGCAGTCCCGCGGTGGTCAGCACCTCTCCGAAGCGGCCACGGTCCTCGGCGAGGTCGATGGCCTCGGGCGGGGTGCCCACGATCGGGACCCCAGCCTTCTCCAGGCGTTCGGCGAGCCCGAGCGGAGTCTGCCCGCCAAGTTGGACTATCACTCCGGCCACTCCGGGCCCGCCGACGCCGGATTTCTGCTCGGCGTGGTAGATCTCCAGCACGTCCTCGAATGTCAGCGGTTCGAAGTAGAGCCGGTCCGCGGTGTCGTAGTCGGTGGACACCGTCTCCGGGTTGCAGTTGATCATCACGGTCTCAAAGCCCGCATCGCTGAGCGTGGTCGCCGCGTGCACGCAGCTGTAGTCGAATTCGATGCCCTGCCCGATGCGGTTGGGCCCGGAGCCGAGGATGAGCACCTTCGGCCGGTCGGTCTGCGGGGCGACCTCGGTCTCGGCGGCCGGGTCCAGCTCGTAACTGCTGTAGTGATACGGCGTCTTGGCCTCGAATTCGGCGGCGCAGGTGTCGACGGTCTTGTACACGGGGTGGATCCCGAGGCGTTGCCGCAGCGCGCGCACCCCCATCTCCCCTGCCAGTTCCGGACGCAGCGCGGCGATCTGGCGGTCCGACAGGCCGTGATGCTTGCTGCGGCGCAGCAGCTCGGCGCCCAGCACCGGCGCGTCGATCAGTTCGGCGCGCAGGCGCACCAGCCCGCTGATCTGGTCGACGAACCACGGATCCACCCCGGACGCGGCGGCGACCTGCTCGACGGTGGCGCCCAGCCGCAGCGCGTACTCGATGTCGTACAGTCGGCCGTCGGTCGGGGTGCGCAGCCGCTGAAGAACCGCGTCGACGTCGCCCTCGGGGTCGGGACCTGTCCAGAAGCCGGTGCGGGTGCTCTCCAGCGAGCGCATCACCTTGCCGAGCGCCTCGATGAAGTTGCGGCCCAGCGACATCGCCTCACCGACCGATTTCATCGTGGTGGTCAGGGTGGCGTCGGCGCCGGGGAACTTCTCGAACGCGAACCGGGGCGCCTTGACCACGACGTAGTCGAGCGTCGGCTCGAAGGAGGCCGGCGTCTCCTTGGTGATGTCGTTGACGATCTCGTCGAGCGTGTAGCCGATCGCGAGCTTGGCCGCGATCTTGGCGATCGGGAACCCGGTCGCCTTGGAAGCCAGCGCCGACGACCGCGACACCCGCGGGTTCATCTCGATGACGATGAGGCGGCCGTCTTGCGGGTTCACCGCGAACTGGATGTTGCAGCCGCCGGTGTCCACGCCGACCTCGCGCAGGATCTCGATGCCGAGCGTGCGCATGGTCTGGTATTCGCGATCGGTCAACGTCATGGCCGGCGCGACGGTCACCGAGTCCCCGGTGTGCACGCCCATCGGGTCGAAGTTCTCGATCGAGCACACCACCACGACGTTGTCGTGGCTGTCGCGCATCAGCTCGAGTTCGTATTCCTTCCATCCATAGATGGACTCTTCGATCAGCACGTTCGCTGACGGCGACGCGGCCAGGCCGTCACCGGCCATCCGCTCGACCTCCTCGGCCGAGTAGGCCATGCCCGAGCCCAGGCCGCCCATCGTGAAGCTGGGCCGCACCACCACGGGCAGGCCGAGCTCGGCGACCGTTTCGCGCACCTCGTCCATGGTGAAACAGACGCGGCTGCGGGCGGATTCACCGCCGACCTTGGTGACGATGTCCTTGAACTTCTGCCGGTCCTCGCCGCGCTGGATCGCGTCGAAGTTGGCACCGATGAGCTCGACGCCGTAGCGGTCCAGCGCGCCGCTCTCGTACAGCTTCACCGCGGTGTTCAGCGCGGTCTGCCCGCCGAGAGTGGGCAGCAGCGCGTCGATCTTGTTGCCGCGCTCGGCCTGCTGGGCGATCACCTTCTCGACGAACTCGGCGGTGATCGGCTCCACGTAGGTGTGGTCGGCGTACTCGGGGTCGGTCATGATCGTGGCCGGGTTCGAGTTGATCAGCGTGACCTGCAGGCCTTCGGCCCGCAGCACCCGGCACGCCTGTGTGCCGGAGTAGTCGAACTCGGCGGCCTGGCCGATCAGAATCGGGCCCGACCCGATGACCAGGACATGGTTGAGGTCGCAGCGACGCGGCATCTGTTACTTCTCCTCTTCGGCGCCGCGAGCGTGCGTGTCTGCACACGACACACCGCGGAAACTCGGACAAAAGCGCGCGCTCGCGCGCGTCGACAGCGCGGTATCTGTCACTGGTTCTCCGCCATGAGGTCGATGAACTGGTCGAACAGGTACTCCGCGTCGCGCGGGCCCGCGGCGGCCTCGGGGTGGTATTGGACGGAGAAGGCGCGGCCGTCGCGCAACCGGACTCCCTCCACCACACCGTCGTTGGCGCAGGTGTGGCTGACCTCGGCCTGACCGAACGGGGTGTCGAAGGTCTGGCCCGCTTCGCCTTCCAGCGCGAAGCCGTGGTTCTGGGCGGTGATCGACACCCGTCCGGTGGCATGGTCCATCACCGGGATGTTGATGCCGCGGTGGCCGAACACCATCTTGTAGGTGCCCAATCCGAGCGCCCGGCCCAGGATCTGGTTGCCGAAGCAGATGCCGAACAGCGGGATCCCGGCGTCGAGCACGTCGCGCGTGACGGCGACGACGTGGTCGGCGGTCGCCGGGTCACCGGGGCCGTTGGACAGGAAGACACCGTCGGGCTCGAGTTCGGCGATGCGCTCGAAGGTGGTCGAGGACGGAAGCACCACACTGCGGATTCCGCGCTTGGCGAAGTTGCGCGGGGTGTTGGTCTTGATTCCCAGGTCCAGCGCGGCGACGGTGAACCGTTGCGGCACTTCCGGTTCGACCACGTAGTCGGCGGCGGTGCTGACCTCACCGGCGAGGTCGGCGCCGAGCATGGCCTCCTGCCCGCGGACCCGGGCCACCAGTTCGTCGACCGGAGCCTCGGCGGCGACACCGCTGAAGATCCCCGCCTTCATCGAGCCGCGGCTGCGCAGATGGCGCACCACCGCACGGGTGTCGATACCGCCGATCCCCACGATGCCCTGGCGCGTCAGTTCCTCGTCGAGGGTGCCGGTGGCGCGCCAGTTCGACGCCCGCGGCGACGGGTCGCGCACGGCGTATCCGGCCACCCAGATCTTGTCGCCGCGGCTTTCGCTGTCATCGTGGTTCCAGCCGGTGTTGCCGATCTGCGGTGCGGTGGCGACCACGATCTGGCGGTGGTAGCTCGGGTCGGTCAGGGTTTCCTGGTAACCCGACATGCCGGTCGAGAACACGGCTTCACCGAGCGTCTCGCCGACCGCGCCGAAGGTCGTGCCGGTGAACACCCGACCGTCCTCCAGCACCAGTAGGGCCTTGTTCGTCATGCATTCTCCTCGGGACACCATTTGGCGTAGTCACTGCGGTTGTCGGCGCGGAAGCCGGTGTCGATCTCGGTCCCCGACGGCAGTCGCCACCGGATCGCCAGGATGGCGTCGTGGGACTGGGCCTCCCCCCCGGTCGCCCCGCTCCTTCCCCCGAGGATCACCTTGCCGGCGAGGTTCTTCACCGTGCGGATCTCCGAGATCGCGTCGTCAGGCATCCAGATCGGCCCGGCGCCGGTGCGCTGCAACATGATTCCCTCGGGGTAGCGGGTGAGCACGGCCTTGGCGCGGAACCCGAGGTCGCCGGCGGCGACCCGGTCGTTCCAGTGCGGGGCCAGCGTGCTGCCGATGTAGAGGCCCTTGGTGGCCGGCACGAGTGCCGGGCCGACGGTCTCAGGCAGCGGCGGCAGGGTGCCGATCATCTCGGCCTGACGCTGCACGCGGCGCCGCCACCCGCGCATCATCGCCTGGATGAGCACCGCGATCAGCAACGCCAGGATCGCCGCCATCACCAGCGAGGCGACCAGCGTCGGGGTGTTCATCCGTTCACCTTCCCGTCGCGGGCGGTGATCTTGCCCCGCAGCAACGTCGCCGTGACCACTGCGGGCAGCTCCATGTCCTGGTAGGGCGTGTTGTCCGACCGGCTGGCCAGATCCGGACCCTTGACCGTCCACCTCGCCGCGGGGTCGACCACGGTCAGGTTGGCCGGCTCCCCTACCTCCAACGGCCTGCCCTGATCCGGCAGCCCGACGATCCGGGCCGGCGCCTCACTCATCACCCGGGCCACGTCACGCCAGGTGATCAGACCGGGGTCGACCATCGTCTCGACGACGACGGACAGCGCGGTCTGCAGGCCGAGCATGCCGGGCCGCGCGTTGGCGAACTCGCACATCTTCTCGTGTTCGGCGTGGGGCGCGTGATCGGTTGCCACACAGTCGATCACCCCCTCGGCGAGGGCCTGACGCAGCGCGACCGCGTCACTGGCCTCACGCAGCGGCGGGTTCACCCGGTTGCGGCCGTCGTAGGTCTGCAGCCGCGTGTCGTCGAGCAGCAGATGGTGCGGGGTGACCTCGGCGGTGATCGCGATGCCCTGTTCTTTGGCCCACCGCACCAGCTCCACGCTGCCCGCCGTGGACGCGTGGCAGATGTGCACCCGGGCGCCGGCGTCGCGGGCGAGCAGCGCGTCACGGGCCACGATCGATTCCTCGGCCGCGCGCGGCCAGCCGGCCAGCCCCAGCCGGGCGGCGTTGGGACCCTCATGGGCGACGGCGCCGACGGTCAGGCGCGGCTCTTCGGCGTGCTGGGCGATCAGCACGCCCAGACCCGACGCGTACTCCAGCGCGCGCCGCATCACCAGCGGATCGTCGACACACACACCGTCGTCGGAGAACATCCGCACCCCTCCGGCGCCGGCGGCCATCAGCCCCATCTCGGTGAGCTGCTTGCCACCCAGGCCGACGGTGACCGCGCCCACCGGGTGCACGTCGACCAGACCGACCTGCTGGCCGCGGTGCCACACGTGGTCGGTGACCACCACCGAGTCGGCCACCGGATCGGTGTTGGCCATCGCGAACACCGCGGTGTATCCCCCGAGAGCCGCTGCGGCCGAACCGGTTTCGATGTCCTCGGCGTACTCGCGGCCGGGTTCACGCAGGTGGGTGTGCAGGTCTACGAAGCCCGGCAGCAGGATCTGCCCGTCGCAGTCGATGAGTTCGTCGGCGGTCAGGTCCTGACCGATGTCCGCGATCTGCCCGTCGCGCACCAGCACGTCGACCGGCTCACCCTCGCCGTAGAGACGCACCGACTTGAGTACCACCGGCGGAGTCATGCGCTGATCGCTTCCTGCTCGGATCCGACGAGCAGGTGGAACAGCACCGCCATCCGGACGTGGACACCATTGGAAACCTGTTGCAGCACCGCCGATTGCGACGAGTCCGCCACCGAGTACGCGATCTCCATACCGCGCAGCATCGGCCCGGGGTGCAGCACGACGGCGTGCCCGGCCAGCCGGGACTGCCGCTTCTCGGACAAGCCGTAGCGCACCGAGTACTCCCGCGAGGAGGGGAAGAAAGCGCCGTTCATCCGCTCGGCCTGCACCCGGAGCATCAGCACGGCGTCGGCCAGGGGCAGCTCGGCGTCGAGGTCATGGGACACCGTCACCGGCCAGTCGGCGACGCCCACCGGCAGCAGGGTCGGCGGCGCGACGAGCACGACCTCGGCGCCGAGGGTGTGCAGCAGCGCCACATTGGACCGGGCGACGCGGCTGTGCAGCACATCCCCGACGATCACGACCCGCCGGCCTTCGACGGAGCCGAGCCGCTGCCGGATGGTCAGCGCATCCAGCAGCGCCTGGGTGGGGTGTTCGTGAGTTCCGTCACCGGCATTGATGATGGAGGGGCTCTCCGAGGGGTCGTCCGCCACCAGCGTCCAGGCGGCCAGTTGCTGGGCCGCGCCCGAGGCGGGGTGACGGATGATCAGCGCGTCGGCGCCGGCGGCGCGCAGGGTCAGCGCGGTGTCGCGCAGCGATTCCCCTTTGGCCACAGACGATCCCGAGGCGCTGACGTTGATCACGTCCGCGCTCATCCACTTGCCCGCGACCTCGAACGACACTCTGGTGCGGGTGGAGTTCTCGTAGAACATCGTGATGATGGTGCGGCCCCGCAGGGTGGGCAGCTTCTTGACCTCGCGCCCCACCAGCGCTTCGGCGAACCGGTCGGCGTTGTCGAGGATCGCGGTCGCGTCGTCGCGGCTCAGATCGGCCGCGGTCAGCAGGTGCTTCACCTGGCAGGCCCTCCATAGGGTGCGATGCGGACGCCGTCGTGTCCGTCGTCCTCGGTGAGGCGGACCTTGACGTTCTCGGCGCGCGATGTCGGAACGTTCTTGCCGACGTAGTCGGCGCGGATCGGCAGCTCGCGGTGACCACGGTCGACGAGCACCGCCAGCTGGACCGATTTGGGCCGGCCCAGGTCGCGCAGCGCGTCGAGCGCCGAGCGCACCGACCGACCGGAGTACAGCACGTCATCGACGAGCACCACCAGCGCTCCGTCGATCCCGCCGTCGGGGATGGAGGTCTCCGCGAGCGCGCGGGGCGGCTTGGTCATCAGATCGTCGCGGTAGAGCGTGATGTCGAGCGCCCCGTGTGCCACCTCGACGCCACTGAACTCGGCGATGTTGCGGGCCAGCCGGGTGGCGAGAGTCACACCGCGGGTCGGGATCCCGAGGAGAACGACCCGCGGGCCGTCGGGACCGTCGAGCGCGGTCTTCTCGATGATCTGGTGGGCGATACGGGCAATGGTGCGGCTGACGTCCGCTGCGGACATCAGCTCCCGGTCGTGACCGGAATGGTCGGGTGCGCCCACGAGGAGCCGGACCTCCTTCTCCGCCTCACGGGACGGATCGTTAAAGGATGTCAGAAACTTCGGCGAGCTTAGCACCGACGGAAGGTGGCGACGTATTCGGCAGGTAGCCTCGGCCGGATGAATCTCGACCGCAACAAGGCCTCCATCGTCGATGCGATCGACGCAGGACTGCTGGCGGGCGCAGTCACGCTCGTGTGGCACGCCGGCGAGGTGCGCCAGGTAAACGAGCTGGGTTACCGAGACGTCGAGGCCCGGCTACCGATGCAGCGCGACACGATCTTTCGCATCGCGTCGATGACGAAGCCAGTGACGGTGGCCGCCGCGATGTCGATGATCGAAGAAGGCAAGCTGCGGCTCACCGACCGGGTCGCGACGTGGCTGCCGGAGCTCGCCGACATGCGGGCGCTCGTCGAGCCCCGCGGACGCCTCGACCGCACCGTGCCCGCGCAGCGCCACATCACCGTCGAGGACCTGATGACCCACCGCAGTGGGCTCGCGTACATGTTCTCAGTGCTCGGCCCGCTGTCGGACGCGTACCGCAAGCTGCCGACCCGCCAGGATCAAGACCGCTGGCTGGCCGAACTTTCGGCGCTGCCGCTGGCGCACCAGCCCGGCGAGCGCCTGACCTACAGCCACGCCACCGACGTGCTGGGCATCGCGCTGTCGCGGATCGAGGGCAAACCGCTCAGCGAGGTACTCACCGAACGGATCCTGGGCCCATTGGGCATGTCGGACACCGGTTTTCACGTCGGCACTACCGGCAGGCGCCGTGCGGCCACGATGTACCAACTGGACAACGACAACACGCTGCGCCACGACGTGATGGGGCCGCCGCCGATCGTGGATCCCCCGTTCTGCACGGGCGGCGCCGGGCTGTTCTCAACCGTGGACGACTACCTGCGCTTCGCCAGGATGCTGCTCGCCGGCGGGGAGCTCGACGGGGTCCGGGTGCTGTCCGAGGAGTCGGTCGAGTTGATGCGCACCGACCGGCTGACCGACGAGCAGAAGCGCCAGGACTTCCTCGGTGCGCCGTTCTGGATCGGCCGCGGCTTCGGGTTGAACCTCTCGGTGGTGACCGACCCCGCAAGGTCACGGCAGTTGTTCGGCCCCGGCGGCCTCGGCGCGTTCTCCTGGCCCGGCGCCTACGGCACGTGGTGGCAGGCCGATCCGTCGGCGGATGTGATCCTGATCTATCTGATCCAGAACATGCCGAATCTGACCGCGGACGCGGCCGCTGCGGTCGCCGGGAACACCTCGCTGGCGAAGCTGCAGAGCGCACAGCCGAAGTTCGTACGCAGCACGTACCAAGCGCTGGGCCTCTGAGCGAGCCTCTCCAACGCTAAATGTCGGTGGGTGGTTGTAGCGTCGGGTTTATGTTCGAAAGTGTGTTCGATGTCGATTTCGATGTTGATGAGGGGGCGTCGCAGGCCGAGTTGCGGGCGGTGGTCGAGCGGTGTGAAGCGCTGAAGTCGGCCGCGGCCGCCGCCCAGGCCCGCGCGACCGCGTTGTGGGCGGCCAAACGCCGCGCCGCCGAGGACGCCGCCGGGATCCGCGCCGATCGGCGCGGGAAAGGGTTGGCCTCCGAGATCGCGTTGGCCCGCCGTGATGCCCCGGTGTGCGGGGGCCGCCATCTCGGGTTCGCCCAGGCCCTGGTCGAGGAGATGCCCTACACGTTGGCCGCGCTGGCGTGCGGGGCGCTCTCGGAATGGCGGGCCACCCTGATCGTGCGGGAATCCGCCTGCCTGTCGGTGCAGCATCGCCGCCAACTCGATGAAGAACTGTGTGCCGATCCGTCGCGGTTGACGGGGTGGGGCAACAAGCGCGTGGAGGCCGAGGCCAAAAAGATCACCGCCCGCCTGGACGCCGCCGCGGTGGTGGCACGGATCAACAGCAGCGCCGCCGATTGTGCGGTGTCCTGCCGGCCCGCCCCCAACACCATGGTCTACGTCACGGTGCGGCTGCCGCTGGCCCAGGGCGTCGGGCTGTATGCGGCCTGCCGGCGGGCCGCCGACACCAGCGGTGACGGGCGCCCGCGCGGGCAGGTGATGGCCGAGACGATCTATGAACGCGTCACCGGGCATCCCGCTGCCGGGCCGGTGCCGATCGCACTGAATCTGGTGATGGCCGACACCACCCTGGCCGGTGATGACGACGAGCTGGGCTGGCTGGACGGGTACGGCCCGGTCCCGGCCGGGTTCTGCCGGGCCCTGACCGCCGATGCGGTTGCTGATGCCCAACCCAAAGCCACCCTGCGCCGGCTCTACCGCCATCCCGACAGTGGGCAGTTGGTGGCGATGGAATCGGCCGCCCGGATCTTCCCGAAAGGACTGGCGCAGCTGCTCGAGCGCCGCGACCGCACCTGCCGGACCCCGTACTGCAACGCCGTGATCCGCCACCACGACCACGCCACACCCGATCGAGCCGGCGGGCCGACCAGCGCACGCAACGGCCTCGGCATGTGCGAGGCCTGCAATTACGCCAAAGAAGCCCCCGGCTGGCAGGTCAACACCACCGACACCGACGGGGAGCACACCGCCGAATTCACCACCCCCACCGGGGCGATCTATCGCACCAGCGCACCCCAACTACCCGGCCCACCGGTCCGCCGCCGCCTCAGCCTCCTCGAAGGCAAACTCACCATCGACCTCATCACCTTCGACGCCGCCTGATCGTGTAAATCCCTAGGCGACACCGAGTTTCGCCGCGAGGTCCAGCACGGCCTCCGCTCGGGCGCGGGTGGGTCCCACGCTGCCGTCATACGGAGCGGTCGGCGCATCGAGGCGTTTCATGGTCGAACGGGCTTCGTCGATCTCCAATGCGGACGGACTGAGCAGTGCATTGATGGTCTTGGCATGACCGGCGTCCAGACAGAGCCGACCGGTCATCCCGGCAGCCTTCGCAACGTCGGTGTCGCGGGCGAGGTGCCGTGCCTGGTCACGCAGGGTGGGTCCGTCGATCGGGGCGGGCAGCCCTGCCGCCCGACTGGCGACAACCAACCGGACACGCGGATAAGCGAGCACCAGCGGGTCGCCGGACATCCCGGTGTCGCGCCGAAAGTCGCCGATTCCGAACGCGATTCGTGAACTGCGGCGTGCGATCCCGAGCGCCGACTCGATGCCGAGCGCGGATTCGATCAGAGCGACCAGCGGCACCCCGGCGGTCAACCGGGCAGCGGTGGCCGAGAGTTCGTCGGCCGATTCAGTCTTGGCGAGCATCACGCCGTCCAATCCGGGCGCCGATCCGACCGCAACGGCCTGCCGCCCGGAGCGCTTCTCGGCCGCCGGCAATCCGTCCTCAAGGTCGAGCACCACGACGTCTGCCGCGCCGGTCGTCTGATGTGCGACATCCGGCCCGCCCGGTTGCAGCAGCCACGTCCTGGCCAGAGACCAGTGCGGTCGGCGGACGCCCAAAGCGGAGGAAACCGTCATCCGATCACTGTCTGCCCGCGGCCGCCGCCGGGAAAGGTTGCGCACATTTTGTTCAGGCGCGGGCCGATCACAGCGACTGGGACAGCACCCGGCCGAACTGCAGCAGCCGCTGCATCTGCGCGAGCCCGCCATTGTCGACGGACTTCACGAAACGGAACGATTCGCAGTAGATGTCGGTCTCGGTGGCCGACTTCTGCCGCGACCTGGTAATCAGCTGCGTGTACAGCCGCAGCTTCACCTCTGCCAACCGTCGCGTGCCGTCGCCGAGCACCTCGTACTCGGTGGACAGCACCTGGTCGGTCAGCGTGGACAGCAGGATCGTGCGGACCGAGGACAGCAGGATGCGGCGCGGTTCGTCGCCGCTGTCGTGCGCGGCGGCATCGTCGTCGGCGCGCCACATGATGAGGCGGCGGCCGTCGGTGGCCAGCACCTCCTGCCAGAGCGCCTCACCCCACCTCTCCTCGGTGAAGCCTCGCGACATCACGAAAGACCTGATCGACGTCGGCTCGACGACGGACCGGATTTGATCCAGCGCCAAATCGGGGTCGCGCAGATACACCCGGGCCGCATCCTGCACGCTGGTGTACGGGGCCCAGTCCTGGGGCGCGCCCATCTACGTACCGCTACCGCCGTCGTGCCCGCCCTGCACCGCGGCCGCCGCGGCGCGGATCTGCGGTGTCACCAGCATCACCTGCCCGAGCACACCGTTGACAAAGCCGGGCGAGTCGTCGGTGGAGAGCTGCTTGGCCAGTTCCACCGCCTCGTCGACGGCCACCGGCTCCGGTACGTCCTCGGCATGCAGCAGTTCCCACACCGCCACCCGCAGGATGGCCCGGTCAACGGCCGGCAACCGGTCCAGCGTCCAGCCCTGCAGGTGCGACGAGATCAGGTCGTCGATGTGTGCGGCGTGCTCGGTGACCCCCCGGGCCACCGTGACGGTGTACGGGTTGAGCGGTGCGACGTCGTCGGTCTGCTTCTCGGCCAACGCATTTCGGGCCTCAGCAACCTCCGCTGCGGAGATGCCACGGGCCTCGGCCTCGAAGAGGAGATCGACGGCGCGTTTACGGGCCTGGTGCCGCCCCCGGTCGCCCCTTCGGTCAGGCATCCCGTCGCTCCGCTTCGCTCGCCCAGGTGTCAGGCATTGACCCTTCCCAGATAGCTACCGTCGCGCGAATCCACCTTGAGCTTGTCGCCGGTGTTGATGAACAACGGCACCTGGATCTCGGCGCCGGTCTCCAGCGTCGCCGGCTTGGTGCCGGCGCTGGACCGGTCGCCCTGCAGACCGGGCTCGGTGTGGGCGACCACGAGCTCGACCGTCACCGGCAGCTCCAAATACAGCGGCGTCCCGTCATGAAACGCGATCTGCACCGGCATGCTCTCCAGCAGGAATCCGGCAGCACGTCCGACCAGAGCCTCGGGCAGCGGGTGCTGCTCGTAGTCCTCGGAGTCCATGAACACGAAGTCCGAACCGTCGCGGTACAGGTAGGTGGCGTCGCGGCGGTCCACTGTCGCGGTCTCCACCTTGACCCCGGCGTTGTAGGTCTTGTCGACGACCTTGCCGGACACCACGTTCTTCAGCTTGGTGCGCACGAAGGCCGGGCCCTTACCCGGCTTGACATGCTGAAATTCGACGATCTGCCACAGCTGGCCGTCGATCTGAAGGACGAGCCCGTTCTTGAAGTCGGCGGTCGATGCCACGCGGTTGTACTCCTAGCTTTCTAGATGATCACCAGTTCCTTGGGGAACGTGGTGAGTAGTTCGGGGCGCTTGTTGACCACGAGCGTGTCCTCGATGCGGACACCGCCGCGGTCGGGCAGGTAGACGCCGGGCTCCACGGTCACCGCAGAGCCAGCAAGCAGTGTACCGGCGGCGGCGGCATTGATTCCCGGCGCTTCATGGATCTGCAGGCCCACCCCGTGGCCGAGGCCGTGACCGAAGTTCTCGCCATACCCGGCGTCGACGATGACCTGCCGCGATGCCGCGTCGACGTCCTTGAGGGCCACCCCAGGTTCCAACGCGTCCGTGCCGGCCCGCTGCGCGGCCGCGACGAGGTCGTAGACGTCGCGTTGCCAGTCCGCGACCGGTGCCAGCACGAAGGTGCGGGTCATGTCGGAGTGATAACCGGCCACCAGCGCACCGAAGTCGATCTTGACGAAATCCCCCGCGGCCAGCACCGCGTCGGTGGGCCGGTGATGCGGGACAGCTGAGTTCGCCCCGGTCGCGACGATGGTCTCGAACGACGCGCCGTCGGCGCCGTGCGAGAGCATCAGCGCCTCCAACTCGTTACGGACCTCCTTCTCGGTGCGGCCGGCGCGCAACCCGCCGCGGGCCAGCAGGTCGTGCAGCGCGGCGTCGGCCGCCTCGCATGCCAGCCGCAGCAGCGCGATCTCGCCGGCGTCCTTGACCTCCCGCAGACTCTCGACGGTGCCCGCCGCGCGGACGAACTCGCAGCCCTCCGCGGCCGCCTTGGTCAGTGCCGAGAACGCGTCGACGGTCACGACGTGACTCTCGAACCCGAGCCTGCGCACTCCCGCCGCGGCTGCCCGCGCCGCCAGATGAGGTCCGCAGGCCCGCTCGATGGCGACCTCGGCGTCGGGCGCCTGGTGCGCCGCCTGGGTTCGATACCGCCCGTCGGTGGCCAACACCGGCGTTTCGTCCTCGGCGAGCACCAGCAGGGCTGCATTGGAACCGGTGAAACCCGACAGGTAGCGCACGTTGACCAGGTCGGATACCAGCATGGCGTCCAGTCCGTCCTCGGCCAGGCGTCGACGCAGGCGGTCGCGGCGCTGAGAAATCGTCACAGCCGGTGACGCTACTCGCTAAGGTGAGGCCCCATGAGTAAGTGGTTGCTGCGCGGACTGGTGTTCGCGGCCCTGATGGTCATCGTCCGACTGCTGCAGGGTGCGTTGATCAACGCGTGGGAGACCAAGGCCGGTCTCATCAGCGCCGTCCTGGTCGCGGCGTACGCGATCGTGGTGCTGGTGTGGGGATACGCCGATGGCCGTAACGACGCCCGCAGGAATCCGGACCCGGACCGGCGTGCTGATCTGGCGATGACGTGGCTGCTGGCCGGTCTGTTCGCCGGTGTGGTCAGCGGCGCGGTGGCCTGGTTCATCGGGCTGTTCTACAAGACCCTGTACGTCGAGGGCCTGATCAACGAGCTGACCACATTCGCCGCGTTCACAGCGCTGCTGGTGTTCCTGTCGGCGATCATCGGGGTGTCGCTCGGTCGCTGGCTCGTCGACCGCAAGACACCCGACCAGCCCCGGCGCCGCGAAGGTGCCGATGACGACCGCGCCGACACCGACGTCTTCGCGGCGGTACGCGACGACCGCGACTACGAGACCCAGACGGCGGGCACCGAAACCGAGCAGCAGACCTCGCCGGTGGCGCTCGCCGAGGACGACTCCACCCGCCGCGAGCAGAACTAGCTGCGCGCCACCTCGGCGTACGCCGCGGCCAGCAGGGCCGGGTCGGGACCTTCCAGCCGTCCCGGCTTGCCCAGTCCGTCGAGCACCACGAACCGCAGCACACCGGCGCGGGTCTTCTTGTCGCCCAGCATCGACTCCATCAACTGCGGCAACGCGTCGGCGTCGTAGGTGACCGGCAGACCCAGCGAGGTCAGTATCGCGCGGTGCCGTTCGGCCGTGGCGTCGTCGAGCCGCCCGGCCAGCCGACCCAATTCGGCGGCGAACACCAGCCCAACCGACACGGCGGCGCCGTGGCGCCACTGGAAGCGCTCGCGACGCTCGATCGCGTGCGCGAGCGTGTGGCCGTAGTTCAGGATCTCGCGCAATTGCGATTCCTTCTCGTCGGCGGCCACCACCTCGGCCTTGACCACGACTGCCCGACGGATCAGCTCCGGCAGCACCGGTCCGGTCGGGTCGAGCGCCGCCTGCGGATCCGCCTCGATCAGGTCGAGGATCACCGGATCGGCGATGAATCCCGCCTTCACGATCTCGGCCATGCCGGCCACGATCTCGTTGCGGGGCAACGATTCCAGGGTGGCCAGGTCGATCAGCACAGCCGCCGGCTGGTGGAACGCGCCGACGAGGTTCTTGCCCGCGTCGGTGTTGATACCGGCCTTGCCACCCACGGCGGCATCGACCATGCCGAGCAACGTGGTCGGGATGTGCACGATGTCGATGCCGCGCAACCAGGTGGCCGCGGCGAAGCCGGCCACGTCGGTGGCCGCTCCCCCGCCCAGGCTCACGATCGCGTCCTTGCGGCCGACGCCGATCCTGCCGAGCACCTCCCAGATGAACCCGACGACGGGCAGTTCCTTGCCGCCCTCGGCATCCGGGAGCTCGATGCGGTGCGCGTCGATCCCCTTGTCGGCCAGGTGTGCCCGGACCACCTCGGCGGTCTGGGTGAGGGTGGGCTGATTCAGGATCGCCACCTTGTGCCGGCCGTCGAGGATCCGCTCCAGGTCGCCGAGCAGCCCGGTCCCGATGATCACCGGGTAGGGCGGGTCGGTCCGTACCTCGACCGTTACCGGCTCTGTCACTGATCGTCCTTTCGCGCGCACGGCGAACCCGTGCTCTTCTTGGCCGCGACCGCGGCGGGACTGGGCGGCGCCTGCGTCGACGGGGACGCCGTCAACGACAGCGGGGCCCGGCGCCACACCGACCGCCTGCGGCGCCGCTCCGGTTTGGCGTTCGGGTTCTCCAGCCGGGTGACGATGTGGCGCACCACGGCGCCCGGGTTGCGGTGGTTGGTGTTGACCCGCATGGTCGCGACCTGTCGGTACAGCGGAACCCGTTGCGCCATGAGCGCTTTGAACTTCTCGGCGCGATCGGGGCCGGCCAGCAGCGGACGGACGTTCGAGCCCCCGGTACGGCGCACGCCCTCGGCGGCGCTGATCTCCAGGTAGACCACGGTGTGACCGCGCAGCGCCTCACGGACGCCCGCGGTGGTCACAGCCCCGCCGCCCAGCGACAGCACCCCGTCGTGATCGGCCAGTGCGTCGCGGATCACCTTCTCCTCGATACGGCGGAACTCCGCCTCGCCGTCGGTGGCGAAGATGTCGGCGATGGTGCGGCCGGTGCTCTTCTCGATCGCGGCGTCGGTGTCGAGCAGCGGCACGTCCAACGCCTTGGCCAGCCGCCGCCCGATCGTGGACTTGCCCGAACCGGGCAAACCGACGAGCACCGCCTTCGGGGTCATCAGCCCGAGGCCCTTGCCCCGCCGGTCGACGGTTCGCGGGCCGCGACGGTGCGAAGGTAACTGTCGATGTTGGCCCTGGTCTCGGCCAGCGAGTCACCGCCGAACTTCTCCAGCGCGGCGCGGGCGAGCACCAGCGCGACCATCGTCTCGACGACGACACCTGCGGCCGGCACCGCGCACACATCGGAGCGCTGGTGGATCGCGACGGCCTCGTCTCCGGTCGTCATGTCGACGGTGGCCAGCGCCCGCGGCACGGTGGAGATCGGCTTCATCGCCGCCCTGACCCGCACCGGCAGCCCGTTCGTCATCCCGCCCTCGAGTCCGCCGGCCCGGTTGGTGGACCGCATCACGCCGTCGGGACCGGGATAGATCTCGTCGTGGGCGACGCTGCCGCGGCGACGGGCGGTCTCGAAGCCGTCACCGATCTCGACGCCCTTGATCGCCTGGATGCCCATCACCGCACCGGCGAGCTGGCTGTCGAGACGATTCTCGCCGCTGGTGAACGAGCCCAGGCCGACCGGCAGTCCGTGCGCCACCACCTCGACCACCCCGCCCAGGGTGTCGCCGTCGCGTTTGGCGGCCTCGATCTCCTCGATCATCAGCGCCTCGCTGGCCGGATCGAACGCACGCACCGGGCTGGCGTCCACCGCGGCCAGATCGGCGGCCTGCGGGGGCGGGCCGTCGTAGGGCTTCGACGCCCCGATCGAGATGACGTGCGAAACGATCTCGACACCGAGCGCCTGCTGCAGGAACGCGCGGGCGACGGTACCCGCGGCCACCCGGGCCGCGGTCTCACGTGCGCTGGCGCGTTCGAGCACCGGGCGGGCGTCGTCGAAGCCGTATTTGAGCATGCCCGCGTAGTCGGCATGGCCCGGACGCGGCCGGGTCAGCGGAGCGTTCCGCGCAGCGCTGTCGGCCAGCACCTCGGGGTCGACCGGGTCGGCGGCCATGACGGCCTCCCACTTCGGCCACTCCGTGTTGCCGATCTCGATGGCGATCGGACCGCCCAGCGTGACACCGTGACGCAGCCCGGCCAGCATGGTGACCTGATCCTGTTCGAACTTCATCCGGGCCCCGCGGCCGTAGCCGAGGCGGCGGCGGGCGAGCTGGCCCGAGATGTCCCCGGAAGTCACCTGGACGCCGGCGACCATACCTTCGACCATGGCCACCAGCGCGCGGCCGTGGGATTCACCTGCAGTCGTCCATCGCAACACGCGGCCCATTTTCGCATGACGGACCCTCAGTCCCGAAAACCGGCGAGGAAGCGGTCGATCTCATCCTCGGCCCGCGCCGGCGTCATATACCCGGGGTATGTAAAGCGACGGTCAGCACTGCCCCGGTGGCCAGGCACATCGATGGCCCGTGCGGCACCGTGGGCGCACTACCCGCCAGCCGCAGACACATCGCCGCCATCGCGGTCAGCAGTGACGCGCCGACGGCGGCCAGCACCCACACGTCGGCGCCGAACGCGCCGGTCAGTGCGCCCAGGCCGGCCGCGAGCTTGACGTCCCCGGCGCCCATGGCCGCAGGCGCGACCAGGTGCACGCCCGCGTAGACGCTGAACAGCGCGGCCGCACCGAGCGTCGCGGCCGCACCGTGTCCGGTCACCACCGCCGCCACCAGGATCACCGCGGCCCCCGGAACGGTCAGCAGGTTCGGCAAGCGGTGATATCGAAAGTCGAACGCGCTCAGCGCAATCAGCCAGACCGATACCGCCACCGCGGCGGCCGTCGACCACAACTCCCCCATCACCTCAGGCTAGGGCCGGGAAAGCGCCGCTCTCATCGCCTCTTTAGGAGCCGGCAGACCCGTGAACTGCTCCACCTGGGTGAAGGCCTGGTTCAGCAGCATCTCCAGTCCGCCGATGATCTGCCCGCCCGCGGCCTGCACGGCCGCCGCCAGCGGGGTGGGCCACGGGTCATAGATCGCGTCCAGCAGCACGGGTGCGGTCGCGAACGCTTCGGCGTACGGCGCGACCGCGTCGGCCGGCACCGTGTTCACCACCACCTCGACTCCGGGCACCGCGCCGCTGAGCAGGTGGCGGTCCAGGTCGACCCACTCGGCGCTCGCACCGCAGCGCTGCGCGAGTTCGACCAGCGCGGCGGCCTTCTCGGCGTTGCGCGCCACCACCGACACCGACCGGGCGCCCAGCGTCACGAGCCCGACGACCGCCGCGGGGGCGGTGCCGCCCGAGCCGATCACCATCGCGCGATCCGGGACGTCGACACCGGTCAGCGCGCCGACCACCCCGTCCACGTCGGTGTTGTCGGCACGCCAGCCGTCCGCGGTGCGCACCAGCGTGTTCGCCGAGCCGACGAGCCTGGCCCGGTCGGAAGCGTGATCGGCGAAGCGCAGCGCCGCGAACTTGCCGGGCATCGTCACCGACACCCCGACCCAGTCGGGGCCGAACCCGGCCACCAGAGCGGGCAGTTGCTCGCCCGTGCACTCGATGCGGTCGTAGGTCCAGTCTGTCAGGCCCAGCGCACGGTAGGCCGCCAGATGCAGCTGCGGGGAACGCGAATGCGCGATGGGCGACCCGAGCACGGCCGCACGTCGGGCACCGCTCACAACGTCACCTTGCCGAGTCGAGGACGCCGTTGCGCTGCGCGATCTCGATGTTGGCCAGGTGCTGCTCGTACTCACGGGTGAACAGCGTGGTGCCGCGCATGTCGACGGTTACGAAGTACAGCCAGTCCCCCGGCTCGGGCCGCTCGGCGGCCTGCAGCGCAGGTAGACCGGGCGAGCAGATCGGGGTGGCCGGCAGACCGGGCCGCACATAGGTGTTCCAGTCGGTGGCCTGGGCACGGTCGGCGTCGGTGGTGGCGACCTCGATGCGGTCCAGCGGATAGTTCACCGTGGAGTCGAACTCCAGTGTGCGGTTCACGTCGAGCCGGTTGTAGATCACCCGCGCCACCTTGGAGAAGTCCTCCGGGGTGGCCTCCCGCTGCACCAGCGAACCGACCGTCAGCACCTCATAGGGCGACAGGTTCGCCGCGGCGGCGGCGTCGAGAAGACCGCCCGCCTCGTACTGGGCGGTGCTCGCCGTGATCAGCGTCGCCAGGATGTCCTGCGGCTGCGCCGACGGATCGATGTTCCAGGAACCGGGCGCGATCAGGCCTTCCAGCCTGCGGTGATCCGAGCCGAGCGCGTCGACGACACGGGTCGCCCACTGCGGCACCCCGAGTTCGGTGGGGCCGGCGCCGCCGGCGACGTTCTTCAGTTCGTCGGCGGACACGCAGCGGCGGTCGCCGTCGAGGTTCACGCAGGACGCCTTGGCGATCAGCGTGAGGATGCCTTCGGTGACCGCGTTGGTCTTCACGTCGCGCACGTCGTCGAGCTGACGGCCCTCCGGGATCACCAGCTTGCCGACGCGGTTGCCCGGGTCGGCCAGCCGCGCCACGGCGTCGGCGGCCGGTATCTCGGTGCGCACCTTGTAGAACCCGGGCTGGATCGCCGAGATCGCCGCGTTCCCGTCGGCGGCCTCGACGAAGACCTTCACGTTGGCCACGACGTTGTTGTCATGCAGCGTCTGCCCGATCGCGGTGGTGGAGTCTCCGTCGTGCACCTCGATGACGACGTCGTTGACGCCGCCCCCGGCGAAGTCGTCGCCGGCGCCGCCGAACATCGAGTGCCACATCCGCGAGCCGAGGAACACTGCGGCGACCACGATGAGCACGAGCATCGTCAGCGCGGAGACGACGGCCACCCGCCGCCTGCGCTTGAGGCGCTCCTGACGGGCCCGTTCTCGCCGCGTCATCCGCTGCCGGGGCGGTCCCACCGCCAGCGGCTCGGCTCGATCACTCCGCCAGTCGTCAGTCATCCGAGACCTCTCCGTGTGCAGGCAACGCTGCCCGCCGCTGGTCCAGCCAGTTCTGAAGGATCCCCACCGCCGCGGCCTGATCGATCACCGATCGCTGGCCGCGGGCACGAACACCTGCCTCCCGCAGGGCACGCTGCGCCGTCACCGTTGTGAAACGCTCGTCGCTCAGCCGCACCGGGACCGGCACGACACGCCCGGCCAGCGCGTCGGCGACCGCCACGGCGTCCTGCGCCGAGGAACCGGCCCGGTCGGCCAGCGTGCGCGGCAGACCGACAACGACCTCGACGATCTGATACTCGTCGACCAGCGCCGCCAACCGGCGCAGATGCCGGGTGCCGCGCTTGTCGCGGGGAACGGTCTCGACGGGTGTGGCCAGGATCGCGTCCGGGTCGCTGACCGCGACCCCGATCCGGACCGTGCCGACGTCGATCCCGAGCCGACGCCCCCGCCCCGGATCCGCAGCAGTGCTCGGATCCCCCGGCCGGTCGGGCGTGCGGCTGGTCGAGTCGGTGTCGGGCACGGGGTCAGCTCCGGCCGATCTCCGCGCGAATCGCCGCCAGCGCCGCGTCGATGCCCGCCGCCCCCTTACCGGAGCCCTGGGCCAGTTCGGCCTTGCCGCCGCCGCGGCCGTCGACCACGCCCGCGATGACCTTGACCAGCTCGTCGGCGCGCAGCCCCTTGTCCTGGGCCGCGGGGTTGACCGCCACCACGAACGGCACCGTTTCGTTCTCCCCCTCGGCGATCAGCGTGATCACCGCGGCGTCGCCGCCCAGCTTGCCGCGGATGTCGCCGACCAGGGAGCGGAGGTCGCCGCCGGAGATCCCGCCGGCCATCCGCTGCGCCACCAGTTTCACGCCGCCGATCTGCTCGGCCCCGGCAGCGGCGTTGACCGCGGCCGAGCGCGCGTTGGCCAACCGCAGCCGGTCGAGCTCCTTCTCGGCGGCGCGCAGCCGCTCCACCAGCGTGGCGACGCGGTCGGGCACCTCCTCGGAGGGCACCTTCAGTGACGACGCCAGGCCGGCCATCAACGCGCGCTCCTTGGCGAGGTGACGGAACGAGTCCAGCCCCACATAGGCCTCCACCCGGCGCACCCCGGAACCGACCGAGGACTCACCGAGGATCGTCACCGGGCCGATCTGCGCCGAGCTGCGCACGTGGGTGCCGCCGCAGAGTTCCAGCGAGAACGGCCCGCCGATCTCGACCACACGCACCTCGTCGGGATAGTTCTCGCCGAAGAGCGCCATGGCACCCATCGACTTGGCCTTCTCCAGTTCGGTGGTGAAGCTGTGCACCTCGAAGTCGGCCTCGACCGCCTCGTTGGTGACTTCTTCGATTTGTGCGCTTTGCGCGTCCGTCAATGCGCCCTGCCAGTTGAAGTCGAACCGCAGGTATCCCGGCCGGTTCAGCGAACCGGCCTGAACGGCGTTGGGCCCCAACACCTGTCGCAGTGCGGCGTGCACCATATGGGTACCCGAATGGCCCTGTGTGGCGCCATGCCGCCAGCGCGGGTCGACCGCCGCGACGATCGTGTCGCCCTCGACGAACTCGCCGGACTCCACGTTCACGCGGTGCGCCCACAGCGTTTTGGCGATCTTCTGGACATCGGTGACGGCGGCCTTCGCCGTCTGCGAGGCGCCGGTGCCGGCGATGGCGCCCTCGTCGGCGATCTGTCCGCCGGATTCGGCGTAGAACGGGGTGCGGTCGAGGATCAGCTCGACTCGCTCCTGCGCGCCCTCGCGGCCGGTGTGCGTCACCACGGGCACCCGTTTGCCGTCCACGAAGATCCCGAGAACCCTTGCCTCGCTAGTCAATTCGTCGAAGCCGGTGAACTCGGTGGGGCCGGCGTCGACGAGTTCGCGGTAGGCCGACAGGTCGGTGTGCGCCTGCTTGCGCGCCGCCGCATCGGCTTTGGCCCGGGCCCGTTGCTCGGCCATCAGGCCGCGGAAACCCTCTTCGTCGACACTCAGGTCGGCCTCGGCGGCCATCTCCAAGGTGAGTTCGATCGGGAAGCCGTAGGTGTCGTGCAGGGTGAACGCGTCGCGCCCGGACAGCTTCCGGGCCCCCGATGCCTTCGTGGCGCGGGCCGCCTCGTCGAACAGCCTCGACCCGGACGCCAGCGTGCGGTTGAAGGCCGTCTCTTCGGCGACCGCGATGCGCTGGATGCGCTCGAAGTCCGTGGCCAGTTCCGGGTACGAGGGGCTCATCGCGTCGCGGACGGTGGCCATCAGCTCGGCCATGACCGGCTGCTCGACGCCGAGCAGCTTGGCGGCACGGATGATGCGGCGCAACAACCGGCGCAGCACGTAGCCGCGACCCTCGTTGCCCGGGCTGACGCCGTCGCCGATGATGATCGCGGCGGTGCGGCTGTGGTCGGCGATGATCCGGTAGCGGACGTCGTCGTCATGGACGCCCTGGCCGTATCCGCGCGGCGCCAGACCGGCGACCAGGTCGATGACCGGGCGCAGCAGGTCGGTCTCGTAGACGTTGTCCACGCCTTGGAGCAGGCACGCCACCCGCTCGATGCCCATGCCGGTGTCGATGTTCTGCCGCGGCAGCGGCCCGAGGATCTCGAAGTCCTCCTTCGAGGTGCCCTCACCGCGCTCGTTCTGCATGAACACGAGATTCCAGATCTCGATGTAGCGGTCCTCGTTGGCCTCGGGTCCGCCTTCGATGCCGTACTCGGGGCCACGGTCGTAGTAGATCTCCGATGACGGTCCGCACGGTCCGGGTATGCCCATCGACCAGTAGTTGTCGGCCATGCCGCGGCGCTGGATGCGTTCGGCAGGCAGGCCGGCCACCTCCTGCCAATACCCGACCGCCTCGTCGTCATCCAGATACACGGTGGCCCAGAGCCGTTCGGGGTCGAAGCCGTACCCACCCTGCTCGACCGGGTTGGTCAGCAGAGTCCAGGCGAACTCGATGGCGCCCTTCTTGAAGTAGTCGCCGAAGCTGAAATTCCCGGCCATCTGGAAGAAGGTGTTGTGCCGAGTGGTGACACCCACCTCGTCGATGTCCGGCGTTCTGATGCACTTCTGGATGCTGGTGGCGCGGTCCCACGGCGGAGTGCGCTGACCGAGGAAGTACGGCACGAACTGCACCATGCCGGCGTTGACGAACAACAGGTTCGGATCGTCGAGGATCACCGAAGCGCTGGGCACCTCGGTATGGCCCGCCTTCACGAAATGATCAAGGAACCGCTTCCTGATCTCGTGTGTCTGCACGTCCTGTTGTCCTTCGTTTAACCTGCGAATACTCGACCGCACCACAGTACCGGTCGCCCACAGGTGCGGGCCGTCAGCCCGACACGAAGCTCAGCCGGACCGAGCGGCTCGGATTGTCCCTGTTCAGGTCCACCAGCACGATGCTCTGCCAGGTGCCCAGCAACGGCCGGCCACCGGCCACCGGCACCGTCACAGACGGCGACACCAGCCCCGGCAACACGTGGTCGGCGCCATGGCCGGGTGACCCGTGCGCGTGCCGGTACCGGTCGTCGCGCGGCAGCAGGCGTTCCAGCGCGTCGAGCAGGTCCGCATCCGATCCGGAGCCGGTCTCGATGAGCGCAAGGCCGGCCGTCGCGTGCGGGACGAACACGTTGCACAGCCCGTCCTGGCGGCCCGCACAGAAGGTCCGCACCTCCGAGGTGAGGTCGACGATGCGGCGGCGAGAGGTGTCGACGTCGAGCAGTTCGGTGTCCACCTGTCGAGGGTACGGGCCGGGCACCCGATTGACGTGCGCGTTTATTGACCGGCCGGTGGGGTATGCCTGCGCCAGCCTGACATTCGCTTCTGGAGGAAGACATGACCATCACCGGCATCATCAGCGCCATCCTCATCGGCATCGTCGTCGGCGTGCTCGGTCGGCTCGTACTGCCCGGCAAGCAGCCCATCGGCATGCTTGTCACCATCCTGGTCGGCATCGTATCGGCCCTCATCGGCACCGCGGTCGCCCGCGCCATCGGGATTCCGACGGCCACCAGCGGTGTCGACTGGCTCGAACTGCTCGTCCAGGTCGTCGTCGCAGCTCTGGGTGTGGCGCTGGTCGCCGCGCTCATGGGCCGCCGTCGCACCGGCATCACCGGTGGCCGCCGCTCGGGGATGATGCGGTAGACGGACCCCAACACCCCCCTTGGTGATCCCGGCTGGGCCCCCGACCAGCCGGGATCACCTCATCTGGGGGGGCGGTCAGTGTCGACGGCGGATGATCGCCCGCAGCTTCTCCACCCGGGTCGAGATCTCCCTTTCCACTCCACGGTTCGTGGGCCGGTAATAGTCGACCCCGATCAGCTCGTCAGGCGGATACTGCTGCGGCACAACCCCGTCGGGACTGTCATGGGCGTACTTGTAGCCGACCGCGTTACCCAGCTTCTGAGCGCCCGAGTAGTGACCGTCGCGCAGGTGCGCCGGAACCAGTCCGGCCTTACCCGCGCGGATGTCGGCCATCGCGGCGCCGAGCGCGGTGGTGACGGCGTTGGATTTGGGTGCGGTCGCCAAATACACCGTCGCGTGGGCCAGCGTCAGCTGCGCCTCCGGCATACCGATCAGCTGGACGGTCTGCGCCGCCGCGACCGCGATCTGCAACGCGGTCGGATCGGCCATTCCGATGTCCTCGCTGGCAAGGATCATCAGCCGGCGCGCGACGAAACGCGGGTCCTCGCCGGCCACCAGCATCCGGGCCAGGTAGTGCAGGGCGGCGTCGACGTCGGAGCCGCGGACGGACTTGATGAACGCGCTGACGACGTCGTAGTGCTGATCGCCGTCCCGGTCGTAGCGCACGGCCGCCTTGTCCAGGGACTGCTCGATGACCTCGACCGTCACAGTTCCCTGGCCGGCCGCGGACGTCTCGGCCGCCACCTCCAGCGCGGTCAGCGCCCGCCGGGCGTCGCCGGCTGCGAGCCGGACCAGCTGCTCGACGGCCTCGTCGGTGACCTTCACCTTTCCGTCCAGCCCGCGCGAATCCTCGATGGCCCGCCGGATCACCGTGTCGATGTCGGCCGGCGTCAGTGGCTGCAACTGCAGGATCAGCGAACGGCTCAGCAGCGGCGCGACGACGGAGAACGACGGGTTCTCCGTGGTCGCCGCGACGAGCAGCACCACCCGGTTCTCGACCGCGGCCAGCAGCGCGTCCTGCTGGGTCTTGGAGAACCGATGCACCTCGTCGATGAACAGCACGGTCGGCTGCCCCCGGAGAAGCGCGACGCGGGCCTCCTCGATCACCGCGCGCACCTCTTTGACACCGGCGGCCAGCGCCGACAACGCCTCGAACCGGCGGCCCGTGGCCTGCGAGATCATCGACGCCAGCGTGGTCTTCCCGGTCCCCGGCGGCCCGTACAGGATCACCGACGCGGCGCCGGAGCCCTCGATCAGGCGGCGCAGCGGCGAGTTCGGTGTGAGCAGATGCCCCTGCCCGACGACCTCGTCGAGCGAGGTCGGACGCATCCGCACGGCCAGGGGCGTCGAGGCTCCCGCGGCCGCCGGGCGCGCGGCAGGCGCCTCGCCGGGGTCGTCGAACAAGCTGTCGGACACGCTCCCTGCTTACACGGGGGCGGTGACGAAGTCGATGAGCTCCTCGACACGGCCGATCAGCTCGGGCTCGAGGTCGGTCCAGTCCCGCACCCGGGCCCGGATCTTCTGCCAGGCCGCGGCGATGTCCGCCTGGTCGCGGTGCTTCCAGCCGAGCGCGGCGCACACGCCGTGTTTCCAGTCCTGGCCTCTCGGGATCACCGGCCACTCGGCGATCCCGAGCCGGACAGGTTTGACCGCCTGCCAGATGTCGATGAACGGGTGCCCGACCACCAGGGTGTGCTCACCGCCGGGGCCGCGCCGCACCGCTTCGGCGATGCGGGCCTCCTTCGTGCCGGTCACCAGGTGGTCGACCAGCACGCCGAGGCGGCGTCCCGGTCCCGGGCGGAATTCGGCGACGATCGCGGCGAGATCGTCCACGCCGCCGAGGTACTCGACGACCACCCCCTCGATCCGCAGATCTTCGCCCCACACCTGCTCGACGAGCTCGGCGTCATGGCGGCCCTCGACGTAGATACGGCTGGCCAGCGCGACCTTCGCGC
Organism: Mycobacterium sp. SMC-8; assembly: GCF_025263565.1. NCBI lineage: Bacteria > Bacillati > Actinomycetota > Actinomycetes > Mycobacteriales > Mycobacteriaceae > Mycobacterium > Mycobacterium sp. SMC-8. The sequence goes on along the minus strand of NZ_CP079865.1, from coordinate 4,287,211 downwards.
GGGCCCCTTTGACCGCGACGGAGCCGGACGCGGTGCGCGTCGGGGCGGCCGGCACCGCTTTCTTCGGCGGGGTCAGGATCACGGGCTCACCGTCGATCAGATAACCGGGACCGACCGGAAACGGTTTGGTACGGCCGTTGCGGTCTTCGAGCACCATCCGGCCGTATTCGACGCGCAGCACCGCACCGACGAAGCCGGTCTGGGCGTCCTCGACGACCATGCCGATCTCGATCGGCTGCTCCCGCGAGCGCGGCTTGCGGGCCTGGTGCGGGTTGTTGGACAGGATGTCGGCGCCATAGCGATCAGCCACCGGCTGATCGTAGGGACAGCGCGGCCGGACTCGGGCCAACGCGGCCCCGTGTGTTGCTCACCTTCCGGCGCGGCGGCTCGCGCCAACCTGTCAGCCCATCTGCTGGCTCTGATCCGCGACGGGCGCTCCCACCTCGGCCAGTTTGGCCGGGTTCGAGGTGATCTCGTCGATCACGGTGTGGATGAACCGCATCTTCTCCAGCACCGGCGGTGGCAGCACGAACGGGTAGAGGTCCTGTTTGCCCATCGACCGGTTCACCATGTTCAGCGCCCAGGAAAGCGGCAGCCACAGGTCGATCAGCGTGTCGAATCCGCTGGGCCCCAGCATTCTGCGGTCGTAGGTGGCGTTCGCCGGCGCGAACCCGAACGCCGCCGCGGTGTCCAGGGTGTCGCGGATGTGGAGGTAATGCGCGAACGTCTCGGCCCAGTCCTCGGCGGGATGCATGGTGGCGTAGGAGGATACGTAATCGTCCTCCCAGCCGGCCGGGGCGCCCTCGCTGTAATGCCGGTCCAGTGCAGCCTGGTAGTCGGCGTTGGGGTCACCGAACAACTCGTGATAGCGCTGCAGGTAGTCCTGCGACGTCCCGATCAGCCGGTACTGGTAGTAGTGGCCGATCTCGTGGCGGAAGTGACCGAGCAGCGTGCGGTACGGCTCGTCCATCGAGATGCGTAACTGCTCGCGGTGAACGTCGTCACCCTCGGCGAGATCGAGTGTGATGACCCCGTTCTCGTGCCCGGTGAACACCTTCTCGAACTGACTGGAGAGCAGGTCGAACGCCAGTCCGAACTCGGGATCCAGGTCGCGGCCGACGATCGGCAGTTTGAGTTCGTGCAGCTCGGCGATGAGCCGGCGTTTGGCCCGCTCCGCGTTCGCGAACGCAACGAGCGCCATGGTGTCGGCGTCGTTGGGCCGCGTTCTGGTCAACGCGCACGACACGCACAGCTTGGCGATCGGACCCTTTTCCACCAGCCAGTTGCATTCGGCGAGATGCAGATTGGCGCACAGTTGGAACTGCCTCTCGTCGACCGCACCGGCGTGCTCGCTCTCCTCGGTCGGCGCGATCACCAGCAGCGCCATGTCGTCCAGCGAAAAGCCCAGCGCGCTACCGCAATTCAGACACACCGAGTTTTCGAACGCCAACCGCTGGCCACAGTTCGGGCACGTGAAGTCACGCATGCAGAACTCCCCCTCCATACGGCGCGACGTCGACGGACACGTCGATCGCGCTGTTCTCCGAATCGGTGTAGATGATGCCGCGCAGCGGCGGAATGTCGGCGTAGTCACGTCCGTAGCCGACCGTGACGTAGCGTTCGTCGACCATCTGGTTGTTGGTCGGGTCCAGCCCGAGCCAGACATTCTGGGGCGTCCACACCGAGGCCCACGCGTGTGTCGCGTCGACTCCCACCATGCGTTCCTTCCCGGGCGGAGGATCGGTGGCCAGATACCCCGACACATAGCAGGCGGCCAGACCATTGGCACGCAGGCAGGCGATCGCCAGCCGCGCGAAGTCCTGACATACCCCTTCCCGCGCCGCCAAAACCTCGCTCACCTTGGTCGACACCGTCGTCGACCCCGACCGGTAGGTGAAGTCGGTGTGGATCCGTTCGGTGAGGTGGCGCAGCACGTCGATCAGCGGCCGCTCCGCGGTGAAACTGGGTGCGGCGTAGGCGCGGATCTCCTCGGTGATCTCCGGCGGCTGCAGGTCGAGAGTGAACTCGGTCGCCAGGGCCCCGTCCGGGCCGACCGGACGCGCGATCTCCCACGGCGCCCGCGCCGAGGGGCCGTTGTAGAGGTCCGGCGGCGGCGGATCCACCTCGACCACCGAGCGACTGGTCACCGTCAGCACCCGATGCCGTTGCGTGACATGGAAATACGAGCTGACATTGCCCCATCCGTCGCGACTGGTGGAGCTGTCGGCCGCGTGCGGTTCCAGCACGACTTCGTGGAACAGGCACCGCTGGCGCGCCGAGTCACGCGGTGTCAGGAACCCGCGCCCGTAGGAGCTGGTGACCACATCGGAGTAGCGGTACTGGGTGCGGTGGGTGATCTCGTAGCTGCGGCCGCGGGCCGAAGCGGTGGGCCCGTCCGGGTACGCCGTCACGGAACCAGCCGCCGTTCGTGCGGGCCCCACAACGGCTGCATGTCACCGGGCAGGGACAGGTGGATCGCGGTGATCACGCTGGCGAGCTCGCGCAGGTCGCGATGGATGGCGGCCAGCAGCGCGTCGAACTCGTCGCGTCGGCCGTCCTCGCCGGCCTCCTCCAGTTCTGTCGGCTCGATGCGGCGCAAACGCGCGGCGATCTCGTCGACCATGCGCTCGGGCCGCGACGACCCCGACGCCCCGGGCAGCGACCGCAGGTGGGTGCGCAGCCGCTCCAACTGATACACCAGCGAGCGGGGATTACCGGCGTCGAACAGCACCAGTTCCGCGACACCTGCGACGTTGTAAGTGCCCGGGTTGCGGCGGCGGTAGATCACCAGCGACTCGCAGACCACCAGCGTCGACTCGGTGACGGTCTGCTCGGCGCCCGGCGTCCGCACCGTGGTCATGGTCGCCCGTAGCAGTGCGGTCATCGCGAGCGCCCGCTCGATGCGTTTGCCGATCTCGAGCATCGTCCAGCCGGCGTCGTGCACCATCGATTCGGCGACGACCCCCGACAACGTCAGCATCCCTGCCAGCGTGAGCGTGCTCGTCGACGACAGGAACGCGTCGCCTTCGGCCTTGGACTCGGGCGGGGTGTCCGGCGCATTGAGCAGTGCGCGTTCCAGCGTCGAGAGCACCATCCAGGTGTCGTTGGACATCTGATCACGCACCGCACGTGCCGCCAGCCCGAGCCGCTCCACCGAATGGGCCAGTGATCCCGGCCGGTGCCGGTCGGCGGTCAGCGACCACAGCGTCGTCGGTGCGATGGCCACCATTTCCGCATAGTCGCCGCCGGCTCCGGTGTCTGTGCCTGTGATCACACCCAGTGCGGTCAGCAGGACGGGCACGCACTCGCTGCCGTCGAGCGTGCGGCGGTACCGGTACTTGTGGTAGCGCTCCCGGGTCACAGTCAGCAATCGGGCCATGTTCTCGGCACGCTCGGCGTAGCGGCCTATCCAGAACAGGTCGGACAGCACGCGCGGCGAGCTGACCTCCTGGGTGGGGCTCGCAGTCGCCAGCTGTGGCAGCGCCGGAACCGTCTCGGCGGTGACCCGGCTGGGTGTACGGACCCAGATATCTTTGGCGGCAACTGATTTCAAACGGTATCCGTCGGCGCCAGGTGCCACCAGGTAGCCGAGGCCGCCGATCATCGGGGCATACCCGCCGCGCTGGGACACGGTGAACAGCCGCATGCCGACGCTAGCCGAGGTCAGCCCGCCCCCGAGGAAGTCGGCCGGCGCCGAGGAGAACTCGGGCAGCTCCTGACCGACCCACTGCCACGGCGCGGCGCTGATGCGTGCGGCCAACGCCTCCCGCTGCGCCGCCGACATCTGGGGACCGACGACGGTATCGCCTCCGGTGACGGGCTTGAACAGCAGCGACGACAGGTTTGCCAGCAGGTGGGAACGTTCGGTGTTGATGCCGCCCCAGTACGAGGGGGCGGTGGGTAGCAGCGGCGTCTCACCGAGCAGCTTCTCGGCCAGCTCAGGCAGGAAGCGAAGCAGCCCAGGGCTTTCCAGCACACCGCTACCGAGCGTGTTCACCACGGTCACCGCCCCGCGGCGCAGCACCTCGACGAGTCCGACCACACCGAGCCGGGAATCCGGCCGCAGGTCGAGCGGATCGGCGTAGTCGGCGTCGACGCGGCGCAGCACCACATCGACCCGCTTGAGGGTGCCCATCGACCGCATCCACAGCTTGCCGTCGCGGACCACAAGGTCGGCGCTCTCGACCAGCGGCAGACCCAGTACGCCGGCCAGGTAGGCCTGGTCGAACGCCGTCTCGGAGTGGATGCCCGGGCTGAGCACCACCACCACGGGCTCCTCGGCCGACTCCGGGGCGGCCTCGACCAGGGCCAGCCGCAGTGCCTGCGCCCAGGGCGACACCGGTTGCGGGCCGATCTGCTCGTAGAGCTCCGGGACCGCGTGAGCCACCACCCGCCGGTCGGCCAGCGCGTATCCCGCACCAGACGGCGCCTGGGTCCAGTCCGCGTTGACGACGAAGTCACCCGTGGCGCCGCGACTGATGTCGCAGCCGTGCAGGAACAGCTGGTGACGACCGGGTACCGCGATGCCGTGGGCGGCGCGGACGTACCCGGGATGGGCGAACAGCAGCTGCGGTGGCAGCGCCCCGCTGGTGATCGCGCGCCGCTCTCCATAGAGGTCGGACAGCACGGCGTCGAGTAGCCGCGACCTTTGCACCAGGCCCGCCTCCAGCCGGTCCCAGTCCGGGGCCGAGATGACCAGTGGCAGCGCGTCGAGGTGCCACGGCCCGGGCACCGCGTCGTCACCGTCGGTCTGGATGTAGGTGATCCCGTCGTTGTCGACGAGCTCCCGCACGATCGCGCGCAGCTGATCCAGACCGTCACGGCCGCGCTCCCGGACGCAGTCGGCGAGCTCCTGCCACGCCGGCCTCACTTCCCCTGCCGCGTCGACGAATTCGTCGTACCCGGTGGTCGGGCCGCCAAGCTGCGACCCGACGTCGAACAACGCCTGCTGGGCCCGCATGGTGCCGTAGGGCGCCAGCGGGTTGTCGAGATCGGTCGGTCCGGCACCCGGGTGGGGTGCCGGCGACGGTGCGGGGTAGGCCATTACTGCAGAACGGTACGCACTCGCCGCAGGTCGAGGATGCCGGGTGCGCCCACATCGGTGGATTGTCTGGCCTGCTTCTCGCGCAACTCGGCGAGATCGACCTTGCCCGGGGTGAAGCCGGTGGCCTCGAATCGCCGGGCCCGGCGCGACTCGGCCTCCACCGCGTTGACCGGGGGCGCATCGTAGGCGCGGCCCCCGGGATGGGACACGTGATAGGTGCAGCCGCCGCGGGACACCCCGGTGGCGGCGTCGATCAGCTCGAATCGCAGCGGCCCGTCCACGGTGATCGTCGGGTGCAGCGCACTCGGCGGCTGCCAGGCCCGGTATCGCACCCCGCCGACCTGGACGTCGGGGTTGTCGGTGGACAGCAGCGGCACCGGGTGGCCGTTGACGGTGACCAGGTAGCGCTGCCGGTCCGCTCCGATCAGCCGCACCTGCAGTCGCTCCACCGAGGAGTCGACGTAGCGCGCGGTCCCGCCGGCGGTGGCCTCCTCCCCCAGCACGTTCCACGGCTCGATGGCGCCGCGCAGCTCGACCTCGACACCGCCGAACACCGCGGTCCCGATGCGCGGGAAGCGGAACTCGGTGAACGGATCCAGCCAGCTGGTGTCGAATTCGATGCCGTGGGCGCGCAGGTCGGCGGCCACCTCGGCGATGTCCTGAATGATGAAGTGCGGCAATAGGTATCTACCGTGCAGGTTGGCACCGTGCCGAATCAGCGGCGCCCGCAGCGGCTCCTGCCAGAACCACGCCACCAGCGCGCGCACCAGCAGCGACTGCACCATCGCCATCTGATGGTGTGGCGGCATCTCGAAACCGCGCAGCTCCAGCAGACCGAGGCGGCCGCGCGGGCTGTCGGGGCTGTAGAGCTTGTCGATGCAGAACTCCGCGCGGTGGGTGTTACCGGTGATGTCGGTGAGCAGGTGCCGCAGGGCACGGTCGACGATCCACGGGGAGGAACCGCCCGACTCCTGGGTCAGCCGGGCGATTTCGGCGAAGGCGATCTCGAGCTCGTAGAGCGCGTCCGGGCGACCCTCGTCGACCCGCGGTGCCTGCGATGTGGTGCCGATGAACCGGCCGGCGAACAGGTAGGACAGCGCCGGGTGCCGCTGCCAGTAGGTGAGCAACGAGACCAGTAGGTCCGGGCGGCGCAGCAGCGGCGAGTCGGCCGGGGTGATTCCGCCGAGGGTGATGTGGTTGCCGCCGCCGGTGCCGCCGTGGGAGCCGTCCACGCCGAACGATTCGGTGGACAACCGTGCCTGCCGGGCCTGCTCGTAGAGCGTCTCCAATTGCGCGCACTGCTCGGCGAAGGAGCCTGTCGGTGCGACGTTGACCTCGATGACCCCCGGGTCCGGGGTGATCGTCATCGACGTGAGCCGGGCGTCGGCGGGCGGACCGTACCCTTCGATCACGACGGGACATCCGATCGCGCCGGCCGCGCTTTCGAGCCGCTCGACGAGGTCGATGAAGTGTTCCAGTTCCTCGGTGGGCGGCAGGAACACGTACAGCAGCCCGTCCCGGATCTGGGCGACCAGAGCGGTTGGCGGGAGCCGGTCGACGTCCTCGGTCTCCGGGTCTGTCGCCGCGGTCGCCACCGTGGAGCCGCGGGCCGGCAGCGGCAGCCGGCGCCGTGTCGGATCGGCGTCGAACGTGGGCCGCGGCGGCCGCCAGCTGATCGAATCCAGCGGCAGCCGCAGTCCGGCGGGCGAGTCCCCGTCCAGCAGCACGATCCGGCCGCGCCGCAAGGTCCAGTCCGCGCTCGCCCATCCTGTGTCGTCGTCACGGCGATGCAGCGGCAACACGAACGCGGCCGGTTCGGCGACCGAGGCGTCGAGTCGGGCCAGGAGTTGTGCGCGGCTGTCCGGGGTATCGCGCTCCAGGTCGTCCTGGGTCGGGACAGGCTCGCCATCGGGTTGGCGTACCGCCTTGGCGAGGCGGGCCAGCGCATCTTCATACGCCGGCCGGACCTGGGACCGCGGCAGGCCGAGTCCGTCGGCGACGGCGCCGAGCAGCCGGGCCGCGGCGTCGGGGGCAGGGGCACGGCGGTCCGGCTCCGGCTGCCAGGGGTCGGCCAGCAGCGATCCGTCAGTCCACAGCGGTTCACCGTCGGTGCGCCAGAAAATCCCGATCTGCCAGCGCGGCAACGGTTCTCCTGGATACCACTTGCCCTGGCTGCGCTGGACCAGCCCATGCGGCGCCCACACCGTCTTCAGACGAGCCGCCAGCGCGGAGGCCCGGTCCCGTTTGTGCGGCCCGTCGGCATCGGTGGTCCATTCAGGATCGACCTGGTTGTCGATCGACACGAAAGTCGGTTCACCGCCCACGGTCAGTCGGACGTCACCTGCACAGAGCCGCTCGTCCACGCGCCGGCCGAGCGCGGTGATCGCCGCCCACGACTGTTCGCTGTAGGGCAGCGTCACGCGCGGATCCTCGTGCACGCGGGTCACGACGTTGCTGAATTCCAGTGTGGTCTCGCAGGGTTCGACAGCGCCGGTGATCGGCGCGGCCGAGTCGGGATGCGGTGTCGCCGACAGCGGGATGTGCCCCTCGCCGGCGAACAACCCGGAGGTCGGGTCGAGTCCTATCCATCCCGCGCCCGGGACGTACACCTCGGTCCAGGCGTGCAGGTCGGTGAAGTCGGCGGTGGGACCGGACGGGCCGTCGAGGGCCTCGACGTCGGAGGTCAGCTGGACGAGGTAACCCGAGACGAACCGGGCGGCCAATCCGAGCTGGCGCAGGATCGACACCAGCAACCACGCGGAGTCCCGGCACGATCCGATGCCGGTGCGCAGCGTCACGTCCGGGGTCTGCACGCCGGGCTCCATCCGCACCGAATAGCCGACGTCGGCGTTCACGGCGCGGTTGAGCGCGACGAGGAAGTCGATGGTGCGGGTGCCCGGCGCGACGGTGAAGTTCTCCACCCACGCCCGGGCGAGGTCACCGGGCCCGGAGCCCGCCCCGTCCTCGTCGACGGGCCGCAGGTAGGGCTTGAGGTCTTCGGCCAGCGGACGGGGATAGGAGAAGCCGATGTGTTCGGCGTAGTCCTCGATGAAGAAGTCGAACGGGTTGACCACCTTCAGGTCGGCGATCAGGCCCACCGTGATGGTCAGGCTCCGAGTGCGCGCCGGGAACACGAGCCGGGCGACGAAATTGCCGAAGGCGTCCTGCTGCCAGTTGACGAAGTGATCGGCGGGTTCGACCTGCAGCGAATAGGCCTCGATCGGGGTGCGGGAGTGCGGCGCGGGGCGCAGCCGGACCACGTGCGGATGGACCGCGACAAGTCGGTCGAACGTGTAGCTGGTCCGATGCTCCAGGGCCACCTTGATCCCCATAGCGCTAGATCCCACCACACCGGGCAGTGCCACGCAGGATGCGTCAGGTCTGCGCGCGGCGCGGGATGAGGCTGCCCCGCGGCCGCAGCACCAGCACCAGCACGCCGGCCAGTACGACGCCGACCAGGTTCACCGTGAGCTGCGCGGCCGACATCGCGGCGACGTCCCAGTGTCCGAGGATGCCGGCGACCGCGGCGAAGCCGGCGGCGGGCACGGTGGTGACGGAAATGAACACCCCGACCAGCGCGGCGGACTTCGACGACATCAGCGACAGCATTCCCGCGGCGCCGGCCAGCAGCGCCACCACGAACGAGATCGGACCGACCCGGAAGATGAAGTCCACGTCGTGAATGTCGCTGATGGTGTCGAAGCTCAGCCACCCCACCGCCCGCCCGGCCAGCGTCACCAGCGCGGTGATGCCCATTGCCACCGGGAACCCGACGAGCAGCGCGATGAGCGCCCGCCGTGCGAGGTCCCCGCGTCGCTGCACCACCGCCACCGACAGCGCGGCCAGCGGACCGAACTCCGGCCCGAGCACCATCGCGCCCATCACCGTCACCATCGAGTCGGTGACGGCCCCGATCGCGGCCAACAGGCAGGCCAGGGTCAGGAACGTCGTGAATGTCACCGACAGCGTCGACTCCTCGCGGGTGCGGGTGATCAGTTCGTCCCACACCAGAGCGTCGGCGGGATCGCCTTCGGCTTGGTCCTCGGCCGCGTGCGCCCGGGTGGACAGCACGGTGTCGAGCACGGTCAGCGCGATCGCGCCGCGGTGCTGCACGTCGAGGCCTTTGAGTTGCTTGATCAGGTCGTTGGCGGACTCGCGGGCGATGATGGCGCTGATCTCGTCGCCGGCCGGTTCCACCGCCGCGCCCCGGTGCAACATGATGTGCGCGACGCCGACCTCGTGGCGCAGCACGGCCAGCACCTCGTCGCGCATGTCCTCGGGGACGATCACCTGCAAGTGCAGCACCGCCGCACGGTAACCGGGTGACGCACCGGAATTGAACAATCGCGCGCGAAATGTGGCGGCCCCACACATTCCTGTTATAGATTCACACTCCCGACGGCGATAACCGGCCCAATCCTGGTAGCAGATGGAGTTTTCTGTGAATTTTGAACAGGAAAAGTTTTGGTGACCCTGGACGTCAAGACCCGCCGGCAACGGATCGAACAACGCGTCCGCTCCGCCCGTGAGGTCAACTTCGCCGACCTGGCCGCCGAATTCGACGTCTCGGAGATGACCATCCGGCGTGACGTCGAGGTGCTGGAAGGTCTCGGTGTGCTGCGCCGGGTGGTGGGCGGCGCGATCGCGGTGCAGGGCAAGGACTCCGAACCCTCGTTCGCGACCCGGGTGGCCGACGCCGCACAGGAGAAGATCCACATCGCCGACGTGGTGGCCGACCTCATCGGGGTCAACGAGACGCTGATCCTGGACTCGGGCAGCACCGCGCTGGCTGTGGCGAACTCGTTGAAAGGACGCAACCTCGGTCTGACCGTGGTGACGCCGAGTGTCCTGGCGGCCGTGGCGCTGGTCGACGAACCGGACACCACCGTGGTGCTCACCGGTGGACAGCTGCGTGCGGGCGAGCTGAGCCTGATCGGGCCGAACGCCGAGGACACCCTGGCCAACTACAACTGCGACACCTATGTGATGGGCGTGGCCGGCATCGACGGCGACCGCGGAATCTCCGACTACCACCAGGCGGAGAGCCGGGTGAAGCGCGCCGCCAGCCGGCGGGCCGATCGGGTGATCGTCGCCGCGGACAAGAGCAAGCTCGGCCGGGTCACCTTCGTCAGCATCGCCGCGCTGTCCCAGGTCCAGACCATCGTCAGTGACGGCCCACCGGACCACCCCGCTCTGGTCGCCGCACGCGGCGCCGGCGTCGAGGTGATCTGCGTTGCCGCTCAAGATGATTCCTGTGCCACAGCGGCGGGCGGCGCCCGGTGAGCCGGTACACCGTCGGCGTCGACGTCGGCACCACCGGCACCAAGACGGTGCTGCTCGACACCCTCGGCGGACTGGTGGCCACCACCAACCGGGAGAACACGCTGCACTCCCGGGGACCCGGTTTCGCCGAGGCCGACCCGGCGCAGTGGTACCGCAACGTGGTCGACTCGATCCGCGAGGTGCTTTCCGCCGGCGGCGTCGCCCCCGAGCAGATCGGCGCGGTGTCCACCTCCGGCATGGTCCCGGCCGTCATCCCCGTCGACGCCTCCGGAAACCCGCTGCGGCACGCCATCCTCCAGAACGACGCCCGCGCACACCGGGAAGTCACCGACCTGGCCGCCGAGTTGTCCACCGTCGACCTGGTCAGCCTCACCGGGTCGGCGCTGACACAGCAGTCGGTGGCGCCCACGACCGTGTGGCTGCGCGAGCACGAACCCGACGTCTATGCGCGCACCGCCCACTGGGTCGGCTCCTACGACTGGGTGCTCTCGGCCCTCGGCGCTCCCGTTCACGTGGAACAGAACTGGGCGCTGGAGTCCGGGTTGTTCGCGATCGACGGTGACCTCGCTGCCGACGTCGTGCGGGCCGCCGGCCTGGACCCTGCCACGCTGGCCCCGATCCGGCGCCCCGGCACGCTGGTCGGCGAACTCAGCCGTCAGGCCGCCGACGCGACCGGGCTGCGAGCCGGCACCGCGCTGGTGGTCGGCGGTGCCGACCACGTCCTGTCGGCGTTCGCCGCAGGCGTCAACGAACCCGGTGACGCACTGGTGAAACTCGGTGGGGCGGGCGACATTCTGGTCGCCAGCGACACGAAGGTCGTCGACCGGCGACTGTACCTCGATGCGCACCCCGTCCCAGGCCACTGGCTGCCCAACGGTTGCATGGCCACCAGCGGCAGCCTGATCCGCTGGTTGCAGGCACTCATCGGCGGTCCGGAACTGACCGCGCTCGACGACGAGGCCGCCTCGCGCTCCCCCGCTGAGGTGCTCTGCCTGCCGTACTTCCTCGGCGAGAAGAGCCCGATCCACGATCCGGACCTGCGCGGCGTCTTCGCCGGCCTGCACCTCGGACACACCAGGGCGGACATGTACCGCTCGGTGCTGGAGGCCATCGCGTTCGGCTTCCGCCACCACGTCGACGTCTTCGGCGAGATCGGCATCCCGCTGCGCCGGGTGATGATCACCAACGGCGGCTCGAAATCGACGTTGTGGAAGCAGATTCACGCCGATGTGCTGGGACACCCGATGCATCCGGTCAGCGGCCACCCCGGCGCCTCACTCGGGGCCGCGGTGATCGCCGCGATCGGCATCGGCGCGCTCGACGACTGGTCCGATGCCGCCCGGTTCGTCACCCTCGACCCGCCCTACGTTCCCGACCCTCACCGCCGCGAGATCTACGCCAGCGCCTACGCCACGTGGCGCGACCTGAGTTCGGCGATGACACCGATCTCCCACGCGATCGCCCGCACCACCCGATGAAACACACGAAAGGATCACTCTGCCAATGAGAATCACGCAATGGCCCACTTCGGGGCGGAGGAGCAGGCGCCCAGGCACCGCATTCTCCGCCGTGACCGCCCTCGTCGCCGTGCTGGCCCTCGTGCTGACGGGTTGCGCGGGCAGTGGCGGACCAGACGAGGTGGAGGCCACCGGCACCGGCGAGGTGCCCACCGACGTCTCGGGCACCGTGCGGATCCTGATGGAGAACGTGCCGGACACCGACATCGTGAAGTCCATGGTCGCGGACTTCAACAAGGAGTACCCGGACGTCGAGGTCAACATCGAGTCGCTGACCTACGACCAGATGCGCGACAAGCTGGTGTCGTCCTTCCAGTCCTCGACGCCGACCTACGACCTGATCGTCGTCGACAACCCGTGGATGGTCGACTTCGCCAACGCGAAGTTCCTCCAGCCGCTCGACGCCCGCATCGACAGCACCCCGGACTACGACGCCGCCGACTTCTTCGCCCCGCTCACCGACATCACCACCGTCGACGGAACCCGCTACGCCGTGCCGTTCTACAACTACGCGCTCGGATACCTCTACAACACCGACGATCTCGCGGCGGCCAACCAGCAGGTCCCGACCACGCTCGACGAACTGGTCAGCACCAGCAAGGCCCTGAAGACCGCTGACCGCGCCGGGATCGCGATGCAGCCGCAGCGCGGCTACAAGATCTTCGAGGAATGGGGCAACTGGCTGTTCGCCGCCGGCGGCTCGATCTACGACGCCGACGGCAAGGTCACGCTGAACACCCCCGAGGCCAAGCGCGCGCTCGAGGCCTACATCGACACCTACCGCAACGCCGCGCCCGCCAACAGCCTCAACTGGAGCATGGACGAGGCCCAGCGCTCGGTGGCGGCCAATCAGTCCGCATCGATGATCAATTACAACTGGCAACTGCCCGCGCTCAACGAGCCGGGTTCCGGGCCCGCGGCCGGCAAGATCAAGCTCGCCACCATCCCCGGCGGCAAGCAGGTGCTGGGGTCGTGGAGCTGGGCGATCCCGGCGAACTCGGCCACCCCGGACGCGGCATGGGCGTTCGTGTCGTGGATCACCGCCAAGCCCAACGACGTCACCCGCACCCAGAAGGGCGGCGCGGCGATCCGCAAGAGCACCCTGCAGGATCCGGCCGTGCTCAGCGGCGGATTCGGCGAGGAGTACTACCGGACGGTCGAGCAGCTGCTGGCCGACTCGGCACCGCTGAGCCAGGGGCCCAGCGGTGAGGAGATGATCCAGGCCGTCGGCACCGAACTCAACGAGGCGGTCGCCGGAACCAAGAGCGTCGACGACGCACTGGCCGCCGCGCAGGCCGAGGCAGAGAAGATCCAGGGCTGATTCGAGTGCCCAGACCGGAAACCGACCACCCCACGAAAGGAGCGAGACCAGCCGTGAAGTCGCCCTTGAGGTTTCAGCACGGCATGGTCGCCCCCCTCGCCGCCCTCTTCGTCGGGGTGGTCGGTTTCCCCCTGCTCTACGCCGCATATCTCAGCGTCACCGACTACAAGCTGACCGACCGCGGCGCGCCGGACATCGTCGGCGCCGACAACTACGTCGCCACCTTCGCCGACAGCGCCTTCTGGGGCGCCTTCGGCACCACCGCTGTGTACGTCCTGGTGGCCGTCGGGCTGGAACTGGTGCTCGGGCTGGCCATCGCGCTCGCCCTGCAGAAGCAGCGCTGGGCGCGGGATCTGACCCGTTCGATGCTGCTGGCGCCCATGTTCATCACGCCGATCGCGGTCGGCTTGACCTTCCGGTTCCTGCTCAATGACCAACTCGGCGCGATCCCGGCGATGCTGCACGGCCTCGGAATGGACTACGACTTCTTCGGCCCCGGCCGTGCGCTGTTCACGCTGGCGTTCATCGACGTGTGGCAGTGGACGCCGTTCATGGTGCTGCTGCTGCTGGCCGGGCTGCAGTCCATCCCGAAGGAACCGCTCGACGCCGCGCGTCTGGACGGGGCCAGTGGTCTGTACGTCCTGCGCCGGGTCACCCTGCCGCTGCTGGCACCGGTGCTCGTGGTGGCGATCCTGCTGCGCTCCCTGGACGCGATGAAGGTGTTCGAGTACGTGTTCGCCACCACCCGCGGCGGCCCCGGCACCGAAACCGAGACGCTGCAGTACTTCATCTACCAGACCGGGATCCAGTTCTTCCGGCTCGGATCCGCATCCTCGATGGCGTTCATCGTGCTGGTCGTCGTTCTGGCAGTGATCGTCATCGCGTTCCGCCGCATGGAGAGGACCAAATCGCGATGACCCGTTCCTCGGTGGTCACCGTGTTGCGGGTGGCCCTGCTGTGGGCGGCGGGCATCACGGTGCTCTTCCCCATCGTCTGGATCGCCCTGGCGAGCGTGAAAACGCCCGAGCAGCTCAATGATCCCTTCCTGATCACCTTCACACCGAACTTCGCCAGCTGGCAGAACGTGCTCACCTCGGGGATCCTCGGCGCCGCCGGGCGCAGCGCGCTGGTCGCGCTGATCACCGTCGGCATCAGTGTGGTGGTCGGCAGCATGGGCGCCTACGCGATCGCCCGCTACCGGGCGGGCGGCACGCTGACCCGCTTCGGCATGCTCGCCGCGCAGGTGCTGCCGCCGGCGGTGCTGGTGTTCCCGTTCCTGACGATGGCGTACGCGCTGCGACTGACCGACACCCTGGTGCCGGTGATCTTCGCGCACCTGAGTTTCGTTCTGCCCGTGGTCACCTGGTTCCTGATCGGGTTCTTCGAGGCTGTCCCCCGCTCGCTGGAGGAACAGGCCCAGGTGGACGGCTTCAGCCGGTTCGCGGCGTTCCGGCTGGTGGTGCTGCCGCAGGTTTATCCGGGTATCGGGGCCGCAGCCATCTTCGGCTTCACACTGTCCTGGAACGATCTGTTCTACGGGCTCATCCTGGCTCCGGGTAAGGCGGCGATCCTGCCGGTGGCCATCGCAGGTTTCAACACATTCCGCGGGGTTCAGATCGGCTCGATGAGCGCGGCGATCCTCATCGCGGTCGTTCCCGTCGTCATCGCGAGCTTCTTCATCCAGCGCAAGCTGGTGCAGGGCATCAGCGGCGGCGCGGTGAAGTTCTAGACACAGATAGGTTTTTGGCACACCATGGCAACGGTCCGATTCTCCGGCGTCCAGAAGGCGTACGGAACCACCTCAGTCGTCAGCGATCTCGACCTCGAGCTGCCCGACGGGTCCTTCACGGTGCTCGTCGGCCCGTCCGGATGCGGCAAGTCGACCTCGTTGCGCATGCTGGCCGGTCTGGAGACCGTCACCTCCGGGCGCATCACCATCGGCGACCGCGACGTGACCCACCTACAGCCACGGGACCGCGACATCGCGATGGTGTTCCAGAACTACGCGCTGTACCCGCACCTGTCGGTCGCCGAGAACATCGCATTCCCCCTGCGCGCCACCAAGACCCCGCGACGTGAGGCGCTCACCCGCGCGGCGAGCATCGCCGAATCGCTGGGTCTGGGAAAACTGTTGGAGCGCAAGCCCAAAGACCTCAGCGGCGGTCAGCAACAGCGCGTCGCGATCGGCCGGGCGATCATCCGCGAGCCTTCGGTGTTCCTGTTCGACGAGCCGCTGAGCAACCTCGACGCCAAGCTGCGGGTGGAGACCAGGACCGAACTGCTGCAGATCCAGCGGCGGCTCGGCATCACGTCGGTGTACGTCACCCATGACCAGGAAGAGGCCATGACGCTGTCGGACCGCATGGTCGTCATGCGGGACGGGCACATCGCGCAGCAGGGCACCCCGCAAGAGGTGTACGCGCGGCCCGCCGACACGTTCGTCGCGACCTTCGTGGGCAGCCCGAAGATGAACCTGATCGACGGCGCCGTCGCGGGCACCGCGTTCACCGCGGGCAACGGCTTCACCCTCACCGTCGATCGGCCCCCCGCCCACGGTCCGGTCACCCTCGGGGTCCGGCCCGACGATCTGCTGCCCACCGCCGCCGAGGGTGACGGGCAGGCACGGGTGGTGCTGATCGAACATCTCGGACCACGCGCCATCGTCACGATCGACGCTCACGGCACCGAGCTGACCAGCGTGGTCGAGACCGCGCGTCTGTCGGGCATCAGCGAGGGCAGCCCGGTCGACCTGGCCGCCCGTCCGGGCGCCACCCACCTCTTCGACACCACCACCGGCCGGCGTCTGGCCGGCTGAAACAACACAGAAGAAACGAGTAGTGCAGATGACGAGAACTGTCGTGGTGACCGGAGCGGGATCCGGTATCGGCCGCGCGATCGCCCACACGCTGGCGCAACGGGATTGGCGGGTGGTGGTGACCGACCTCGACGCGGCCGCCGCGGGCGAGGTCGCCGCCGCGTTGCCCAATCCGGATGCCGGCCACGAGTCGGCCCAGCTCGACGTCACCTCGGCCGAGAACGCGGCCGCGGTGGCCTCCGACATCGCCGGTCGCCTCGGCCTGCACGCGTGGGTCAGCAACGCCGGCATCTCGTTCATGCACCGCTTCCTCGACGCACCGGTCGAGCGCTATCAGCAGACCATGGACGTCAATCTCAAGGGCGTCTTCGTCTGCGGCCAGGCCGCCGCCCGCGAGATGGTGCGGTCAGGCACGCGCGGGGCGATCGTCAACACCGCCTCGATGGCCGGAAAGCAGGGCCGGGTGCCGTTCCTGTCGGACTACGTCGCCTCGAAATTCGGTGTGGTGGGGCTGACCCAGGCGATGGCCTACGAACTCGGTGAGCACGGCATCACCGTCAACTGCGTCTGTCCCGGTTTCGTCGAAACACCCATGCAGTCAAGGGAACTGGAGTGGGAGGCCGAACTGCGCGGCACCACCGCCGACGACGTGCGCGCGATGATGATCGCCGACACACCGCTGGGCCGGCTCGAAGCGCCCGACGACGTCGCCCGCTCGGTGGCTTTCCTGCTCTCCGACGACGCCCGCTTCATCACCGGCGAAGCGCTCGCCGTCAACGGCGGCGCCTACATGGACTGAGCCGGCCGCAACTCATCCGTTTCACCCGAAAGAGAAAGGCACTTCACGTGACCACCACCTGGCTCGACGAGGTCTTCGGCGTCTCGAAACCCGTCATCGCCATGCTGCACCTGTCCGCGCTGCCCGGCGATCCCGGCTTCGACTCCGCGGGCGGCATCGCCGCCGTCGTCAACCGCGCCCGCACCGAACTGGACGCGCTGCAAGCCGGCGGTGTCGACGCCGTCATGATCAGCAACGAATTCAGCCTGCCCTACCTGACCAAGACCGAACCCATCACCGCGATCACGATGGCCCGGATCATCGGCGAGCTGCTGCCCGACATCTCGGTGCCGTACGGGGTCAACGTGCTCTGGGACGGCCGGGCGTCCATCGACCTCGCGGTGGCCACCGGCGCGAAGTTCGTCCGCGAGATCTTCACCGGGGTGTACGCCAGCGACTTCGGCCTGTGGGACACCAACGTGGGCGAGGTCGCGCGGCACCGGGCACGCATCGGTGGGTCACACGTGAAGCTGCTGTTCAACATCGTCCCCGAGTCGGCCCAGTACCTCGCCGACCGCGATCTGGCCGCCATCACCCGCACCACCGTCTTCGCGACGCGTCCCGATGCGATCTGCGTCTCCGGCGCGACCGCGGGCGCGCCCACCGACACCGAGACGCTGCGCGTCGTGAAATCGGCCGCAGGTGAGGTGCCGGTGTTCGTCAACACCGGTGTGCGCGCCGAGAACGTCGCTGCCCACCTCAGCGTCGCCGACGGCGCCGTCGTGGGCACCTACTTCAAGAAGGACGGCCTGTTCGCCAACGCAGCCGAGAAGTCCAGGGTCGAAGAGCTCATGGGCGCGGCCAAGGAGTTCCGCGCTCAGCTGGGCTGATCGTTCGTCCGCCGGACGAGCCGCATCCCCAGCTCGTCCGGCGGAACCGAATGCCCTTCGGCACAGACGATCTCGACGCCCGCCTGAGCACCGCAACCCAGGTGGGTGAGTCGCAGCGACGTGTCGTCGAGGTGCTTGCGTCCCCATTCGAACATCGCCCACACCACCGGCATGAACTCCGACCCGGCCTCGGTGAGCACGTATTCGTCGCGCGCCCGCTGTCCAGGCTCCCGGTACGGACGTTTGGTCAGCAGCCCGGCTTCTACGAGTTCGGACAAGCGCGCCGACGTCGCGGCCTTGGTGATTCCGACGCGTTTGGCGAAATCGTCGAAGCGCGTGGTGCCGTAGTAGGCCTCCCGCATGATCAGCATCGCGGACTTGGTGCCGACGAGCGCCATCGTCTTCTCGATCGGGCACCGGCCGACCGCCGACCATGCGCCACGGTCGGCGAGCGGACCCTGCAGGACTGTCATGCACATCACTCCACCGCTGGGTTGTCTTGACTGAACCTAGGTGTTACATCTAGGTACACAGCAGCATACTCAGCGACGAGTTCCAGGAGGATCCGCATGGCCGACTATTCCGATCGCGACGCCGTCATCGTCGGCGCCGTCCGCACCCCCGTCGGCAAGGGCAAGGCCACCGGCGCCCTCCACGACGTGCTGCCCGCCGACCTGCTGGCACACAGCCTGCGCGAGCTCGTGACGCGTACCGGCGTGGATCCCGTCGAGGTCGAGGACGTCATCGCCGGCGCCGTCACCCAGGTCGGTGACCAGGCCGTCAACATCGCCCGCAACGCCCTGCTCGGCGCCGGGTTCCCCGAGAGCGTGCCCGGCACCACCGTCGACCGCCAGTGCGGCAGCAGCCAGCAGGCGATCAGCTTCGCCGCACAGGGAGTGCTGGCCGGCGCCTACGACGTGGTGATCGCCGCGGGCGTGGAATCCATGAGCCGGGTGCCGATGGGATCGTCGGTGCTGCCCGGCAGCAACCCGTTCGGCCGCGACATGACCGCCCGCTACCCGGATGGCCTTGTCGCCCAAGGCATCAGCGCCGAACTGATCGCTGCGCGGTGGAACCTGTCGCGCACCCAGCTCGACGAGTTCTCCGCCGCGAGCCATCAGAAGGCGGCGCGCGCTGCCAAGGACGGACTGTTCGACGCCGAGCTCGCCCCCATCGCCGGACTGACCGCCGACGAGATCGTCCGCCCCGACACCACGGCCGAGACGCTGGCCGGGCTCAAGCCGGCGTTCTACAACGAGGCCCTCGGCGCGCGGTTCCCGCAGATCGGTTGGAACATCACGCCGGGCAACTCCTCGCCGCTATCGGACGGGAGTGCCGCGGTGATGATCACCAGCGGCGCGGCGGCCCGCCGGCTCGGTCTGCGCCCGCTGGCGCGCATCCACACCACCGTCGCGGTCGGATCCGATCCGCTGTACATGCTGACCGGCGTGATCCCGGCGACGGAGAAGGTATTGCGGAAAGCCGGCTTGAGCCTTCCTGATATCGACCTGTTCGAGGTGAACGAGGCGTTCGCGCCGGTGGTGCTGGCGTGGGCCGCGGACGTGGGCGCCGACCTCGAGAGGACGAACGTCAACGGCGGCGCGATCGCGATCGGCCATCCCCTGGGCGCCAGTGGTGCGCGCATCATGACCACGCTGGTCAACGCGTTGCAGCAACGCGACGGGCGCTACGCGCTGCAGACGATGTGTGAGGGCGGCGGCATGGCCAACGCCACCATCATCGAACGGCTGTAAACGTCTGCGCTTAAGCCTGGATACACCGATTAGGTGGCGGCCTGGGTGGGTTGAAACAGCGAAATGCCCTGTCGTGGTGGGAGAATGAGATTTGTTCAGGATCCAATTCAGCCACTACGAAGGGCATCTCGTAGATGCAACTATCTCACACTCGGCCCGTCGCGGCGGCCCGCTTCGATGATCCGAACCTGGTGTCGTGCGCCGGACTGGTCCCGATCACCGCGTTGGCGCAAGAATGCGGTCTGGCCGCGTTGGCTGATGAGCACCTCACGGTGCCCACGGACAAGGGCTCCAACGCGGGGGCGAAGGTGAGCGCGCTGGTCGCGGGGATGGTCGCTGGCGCGGACAGCATCGACGATATGCGCCTGCTGCGCCACGGCGCGATGCGCACGGTGTTCGACCGTCCGTATGCACCCTCGACGCTGGGCTCGTTCCTGCGGGAATTCAGCTTCGGCCACGTCCGCCAACTCGACGCCATCGCGGCGCGGGTGCTGGCGAGCCTGCACGAACGCACCCCGGTGCTGGCCGGCATCGACGGCCCCGTGCTGGTCGATCTCGACGACACCATCATCGAAGTCCACGGCTACAGCAAGCAAGGATCCGGTTACGGCTACTCCGGAGTCCGGGGTCTCAACGCCCTGCTGGCCACGGTCACCACCGGTCAGTGTGCTCCGGTGATCGCCGCCCAACGCCTGCGCAAAGGCTCGTGTGGCTCCCCACGCGGAGCTGCCCGCATGATCAGCGACACCCTGTCCACTGTGACACGGCTGCGCTCACCCGAGGCCACCAGCAAGCCGCTGGTCCGCGCCGATTCGGCGTTCTACGGTCACCGCAGCGTGGGCGCGGCGCTGCGCGGTGGCGCCGAGGTGTCGATCACCGTGCCCCTGGACTCGAAAGTCAAGGCTGCGATCGCGGCCATCAACGATGATGCGTGGACCTCGATCGAGTACACCGACGCCGTCTACGACGAAAACACCGGCCAATGGATCTCCCGGGCCGAGGTCGCCGAGATCGGATTCACCGCGTTCAGCTCCAAGAAAACCCACCAGCAGGTCCCGGGCCGCTTGGTGGTACGCCGCATCCCCGACCTGAACCCCACCAGCGATGGACAGGCCACCCTGTTCGACACCTGGCGGTTTCACGCCTTCTTTACGACCACCGATCTGGACACCGTCACCGCCGACAAGACTCACCGCGGCCACGCGATCATCGAACAGGTCCACGCCGACCTGAAAGCCTCCGCGCTGGCCCATCTACCGTCAGGCCGGTTCTCGGCCAATAGTGCATGGTTGGTGCTGGCGGTCATCGCGTTCAACCTCACCCGCGCCGCGGCCACCCTCACCGGCCCCACGCTGGCCAAGGCCCGCACCGCCACCATCCGCCGCACGCTGATCACCGTGCCCGCACGCATCGCCTCCTCGGCACGACGGCTGACGTTGCACCTGCCGCGCAACTGGCCCTGGGAACACGCATGGAACTTGCTGTTCGGCAACCTCTTCGGCCGATATCAGCCGCTCACGGCCTAATCAGACCACTCCCTACCGGCCTTCGACGCGAAACACCAACAGGAACAACCCGATACCGAGATCGGGCGATCAGCCACGCCCACTGGGACCTATACATCAGCTCAAAGCCTCACAACCAGATTCAACCCCACACCAACCGCCGATCGGTGTATCCAGGTTAAGCCCGGGTCAGCTCGAACAGCGGGATGACTCGGTCGGTCTTGGCCTGGTAGTCAGCGAACACGGGCGCGATCTCGACGATCTTCGGATACAGCGCCTCGCGCTCGTCGTCGGACAGCTCACGGACGTCGACGTCATAGGCGTCGGTGCCCACCTCGATGTAAGCCTTCGGGTTCGCCCGCAGGTTGTGCACCCAGGCGGGATGCCGGGGTGCGCCGGCGTAGGACCCGACGATGAGCATCTTGCCGTCGATGGTCAGGTAAGCCAGCGGTGAGAGCCGCGACCTACCCGACTTCGCGCCCGTGGTGTGCAGCAGAAGCAGCGTGGCGCCGTCGAACGGCCCGCCGACCTTGCCTCCGTTGGCGCGGAACTCTTCGACGATGTTGCCGTTGAATGCGTCCAGCGCCGCAGTGTCGGCGACGAGCTTGTCTTTGTCCGGTTGCCTGTCCGGTGGTGTCATGCCTTGTCCAGCTTCTCCGGCTTGACGTCTATTCCGGACTCCTTGCGCTGCTGATCGGTGATCGGCGCGGGTGCTTCGGTCAGCGGGTCGACACCGCCGCCGGACTTCGGGAACGCGATCACCTCGCGGATCGAGTCCACGCCGGCCAGCAGCGCGGTGATGCGGTCCCAGCCGAACGCGATACCACCGTGCGGCGGAGCGCCGAAAGTGAACGCGTCCAACAAGAATCCGAACTTCTCGCGCGCTTCGTCGTGATCGATGCCCATCATCGCGAACACCCGTTCCTGGACGTCGCTGCGATGGATACGGATGGATCCGCCGCCGATCTCGTTGCCGTTGCAGACGATGTCGTAGGCGTCCGACAAGGCACTGGCCGGATCGGTGTCGAAGGTCGCCTCGGACTCGGGTTTCGGCGCGGTGAACGCGTGGTGCATCGCGGTCCAGGCGCCGGATCCGACCGCCACATCACCGGCGGCCGTCGCCTCGGCGGTGGACTCGAACATCGGCCAGTCCACCACCCACGTGAACGCCCACGCGTCCGGGTCGATCAGGTCGAGCCGTTTGGCGATCTCGATGCGGGTGGCGCCCAGCAGCGCCCGTGCCGACTTCGCGGTGCCGGCCGCGAAGAACACACAGTCGCCGGGATTGGCGCCCACGTGCGCGGCCAGCCCGTCCCGCTCGGCGTCGCTCAGGTTCTTGGCGACCGGCCCACCGAGCGTGCCGTCCTCGCCGATCAGTACGTACGCCAGCCCCTTGTGCCCGCGTTGCTTGGCGAACTCCTGCCAGCCGTCCAGCGTGCGCCGCGGCTGCGAGGCTCCGCCCGGCATCACCACGGCGCCGACATAGGGTGCCTGGAACACCCGGAACGGCGTGTCTTTGAAGTAGTCGGTGCACTCCACGAGCTCCAGGCCGAAGCGCATGTCGGGCTTGTCCGACCCGAACCGACGCATCGCGTCGGCGTAGCTGATCCGCGGCAGCGGCAGCGGCAGGTCGTACCCGATCGTCGACCACACGGCCTTGAGGACCTGCTCGGACACCGCGATGACGTCGTCGGCGTCGACGAAGCTCATCTCCATGTCCAGCTGGGTGAACTCGGGCTGGCGGTCGGCGCGGAAGTCCTCGTCGCGGTAGCAACGGGCGATCTGGTAGTACCGCTCCATACCCGCGACCATCAGCAACTGTTTGAACAGCTGCGGGCTCTGCGGCAGTGCGTAGAACGAGCCGGGCTGCAACCGGGCGGGCACCAGGAAGTCACGGGCGCCCTCCGGTGTGGAGCGCGTCAGCGTGGGGGTTTCGATCTCGATGAAGTCTTGCTCGGCCAGCACACTGCGTGCGGCGGCATTCACCTTGGAGCGCAAGCGGATCGCGTTGCCCGGCCCCTCCCGGCGCAGATCCAGGTAGCGGTACTTCAGCCGGGCTTCCTCGCCGGCGGTCTCGTCGAGCTGAAACGGCAGCGGAGCACTCTCCCCCAGTACCGTCAGCGACGTCGCGTTCACCTCGACCTCACCGGTGGCGATGTCGGGATTGGCGTTGCCTTCCGGACGGACCTCGACGACGCCGGTGACGGCGACGCAGAACTCCGAGCGCAACCGGTGCGCCTGCGCCAGCACATCGCCCTCCCGGAACACCACCTGAGCCACGCTCGGCCCGATTTTCCCGTCGCTACCGTCCTGCCCTCCGGACAAGCCGTCTCGCAGGTCGATGAAGATGACGCCGCCGTGGTCGCGACGGCGCGCCACCCACCCGGCCAGCGTCACCGTTTGACCGGCATCGGTGGGGCGCAATGAACCGGCGGTGCGGGTGCGCAGCACGAAGTACTCCTGTTCGCGGGGGATAGTCAACAGTTCAGTCTAGTGGGGCACGGTGGACAGCTCGACGAGGTCCGATCTTCCGTCGACCAGTCATGGTGACCTAACGTGTATGGTCATGCATCCCTGCGAGCGCGTCGGCCTGGACTTCGTCGACACCGCCCCGTACCGGTTCGTCAGCACCGTCGACCTGACCATCACCCCCGAGCAACTCTTCGAGGTACTGGCCGACGAGACGTCATGGCCACACTGGGCCAGTGTCATCACCAAGGTGACCTGGACCAGCCCGGAACCCCGTGGAATCGGGACGACGCGCACCGTGGACATGCGCGCCGGGATCACCGGTGCCGAGGAATTCCTGGCGTGGGAGCCATTCTCCCGCATGGCGTTCCGCTTCAACGAGTCGAGCACGTCGAGCATCTCGGCGTTCGCCGAGGACTACCACGTGGTGCCGACCGCCAAGGGGTGCCACCTGACCTGGATCATGGCGCTCAAACCCCATGGGCTCGCCGGGCGGTTCGGCCTGGCTGCCGGGAAGCCGTTGATGGCATGGATGTTCCAACGCTTCCTGCACAACCTGCGGCGCTACACCGATGAACGGTTCGCCGTGCGCTGAGGTCTGTGGCGCGGCCTCGCTGAGTGCGAAGAAACGTGCCGGCCGTGTCACAGCCCACGGGTAGAATCGCACATATGTTCGATGGATCGCTTCCCGGGCCCACTGCGATGGGTACCGTCAGCGACTCCGTGCTGGTGCAGTCCATCACCGGGTGGGCCGCTACTGCCTCTGCCGCCGAGGCCCGAAAACTCGCGGCCATCGCCGAACTTCACCGCCGCGTGGTCGGCGGTGAATTCCGCGAACGCCTCGCGATCGACGACACCGACGCCGCTGCCGCTCACGTCAGCTGCGCGCTGACCCTGCGCCACGGCAAAGCTGTCGGGCTCATCGACCTCGCCGTGACGCTGCGCGACCGCCTTCCCAAGGTCGGTGCCCGTTTCCTTGCCGGAGAAATCAGCGCGGGCATGATCGCCACGATCGCCTGGCGAACCTTCCTGGTCGGCCAAGCCGCACTTGCGGCCATCGACACCGCCCTGGCCGAGCACGCCCCGACCTGGGGCAACCTGTCCGACGCCAAACTCGCCCAAGCCATCGACGTGTGGATCCATCGCCACGATCCCGACGCCGTGCGCCGCGCCCGCAACGCCATGCGCGGCCGCTACTTCAACGTCGGCGACTACACCGACGAGAACACCGGCACCGTCACTGTGCACGGTCGCGTCAGCCTCGCCGACGCCGCATTGATGCAACAACGCCTGGCCATCATGATCGCCACGCCCTGCCCTGATGACCCGCGTACCAACGATCAACGCCGCGCCGACGCCGTGGGCGCCGCCATGGGTTTGGGAGTGTTCTTCCTGGCCTGCACCTGCCCCGACCCTGACTGCGCCGCCAAAGTGGACGACGGACGAGCCAGCAGCATCACCATCCACGTCATCGCCGACTCCGACTCCCTGCACGCCGAACCCGATCCGCAGATGCACGGAGACGCTCCCATCGAGGCCGCGCCCGCCCCACCTGGTCCGCCGGCCCAGCCCACGCCCACCGCCGAGCCCCCGCAGCTGTCGCCGTCCGACCCGGAGCCTCACCCGGTACCGCCGGAACGCAAGCCTGCGCTGATCCCTGGGTTCAACGGCGCGATCCTGCCCGCGCCACTGCTGGCCGAGCTGGTTCTGCACGGCGCCAAGATCCGCCTCGTCGACACGCTCAACCTCAAGACCGAACCGCGTTACAAGCCCTCAACCGCACTTGCGCGCTTCGTCCGCACCCGGGACATGACCTGCCGTTTCCCCGGCTGCGATCGTCCGGCCGTCTACTCCGATCTCGACCACACCCAGCCCTGGCCGGCCGGGTCCACCCACCCGGCCAACATCAAGTGCTACTGCCGCACGCACCATTTGATCAAAACTTTCCTTCCCGGCTGGAGCGACCACCAACACCCCGACGGCACGCTCACCGTCGTGACCCCCGCCGGGCTTCGGTACACCACGAAACCGCTGACAGCTCTGCTGTTTCCACACTGGAACACCACCACCGGACCCCCACCGCCACCACCGCCGAGCCACCAAGCCTCACCGAGCCGACCCGGCCGGCAACTGATGATGCCCACCCGCCGACGGACCCGCGCCCAGAACCGCGCCGCCCGCGTCACCGCCGAGCGCACCTACAACGCCACCCAACGCGCACTCGAACAATCCGCCCGACAAGCCACCGAAGCAGCGGCCGCGGACCAATCGTTCCGGCGACCCGGCTATGGCGACGACCCACCACCGTTCTGAAGCACGTTCATGCAAGTCGTCTGCGCGGCAGGCGAACCCGAACATCGCCGGGGGTCCGTTGCAACTCCGGTGTCACCTGACGTCGACGTAGTAGATGCTGCCGGTCTTGCTGTTCTGGAACGTCCGATCGTTGCGGAAGTCGCGGACCGTGGAGCGGACGTCGCTTCCCTTGTTCACACCGACGACGTTGGCCTGGCTCAGCGGGGCATCCGACAGGCGGTTGACCACGACCCGGTGACCCTGGGCCTCCAGGTGGCTGATGGTCGCGTCGGCGTTGCCGCCGGTGGGGGCGGCAACCGCAGGAGCGGCCAGCCCGACGACAGCGGCACCCAAGCCGGCGGCGAAAGCGGTGGCGATGGTGAGGTTCTTCATTGTTCTTGCCCTTCCCGGTGGCATTTCCCTGTGGTTCTGACGGGTTAAACCGGCGGCTCAGCGGGTTCATTTCAGTTGGCAGAAATTGAGCTCCGCCTGGCAGGAATGAGTCGTCGGGCCGGTCCCGCAGGACTATGGTGAGCCCAACTGCCGTCAGATCGTCGGGATCGCGGATGGGTGAACAACAGACCCGGTGCCGAACCTGTAGCACCGAAGCCCGTCAGGGTGCGCGCTTCTGCGACCAGTGCGGCGCGGTGCTGTCCCCCGTGCCTCCGGTGCCCGAGTACAAGAATGTGACGGTGTTGTTCGCCGATGTGACCCGGTCGATGGACATCGCCAGCGCAGTAGGCCCAGAACGTCTGCGCGAGATCATGTCCGAACTGCTCGACAGGTCGACACGAGTGGTACGACGCTACGGCGGCACAGCCGAATTCATCGGGGACGGGGTCATGGCGCTGTTCGGCGCACCTGTCGCGATGGAGGACCATGCCTTTCGCGCATGTCTGGCGGCATTGGCCATTCAGGACGAAGCACGTGATCTGGCCGAGAGGGTCCTCGTACGCGACGGTATGGATTTCAAGATTCGTGTCGGTCTGAACTCCGGCCAGGTCATCGCCGGTGACATTGGTTCCGCTCGGGCCGGTTACACCGTGATCGGCGAACATGTCGGGCTGGCCCAGCGAATGGAGTCCGTGGCGCCGCCGGGCGGGGTGATGATCAGCGAGACCACCGCACGCCTGGTCGAACACGTTGCTCAACTGGGTGACGTGGAGTGGGTGCACATCAAGGGCGCAGATCAACCGGTACCTGCGCGGACGCTGCTGGGAACCGCCGAGCGACACGACCTACGGTCAGCAGACACCCCGTTCGTCGGGCGCACCTCGGAAATCGCCGAGCTGGTAGGCACTCTGGACAACTCATCTCGTGGCCGCGGCGCGGTGGTCCGTGTGGTGGGAACACCCGGTATCGGCAAGAGCCGACTCACCCGCGAACTCGCCGCGCTCGCCACCGATCGCGGCATGCAGGTGTTCTGGACCTACTGCCAGTCCCATACCCGCGATGTGCCCTTCGGTACGGCCACCGGATTACTGCGAGCCTTCTTCGGCATCGCGCACGTGTCGGCCGAAAGCGCCAGGGCGGCCACGCGCTCGGCGCTGCCTGACGCCGACCCGCAGGACCTGCTGATGCTCGACGACATGCTGGGAATCGGCGACGGCCGTCCCCCGCCAGAAGACGTCACCCCTGATGCCCGAAAGCGGCGCCTCACCGCACTTTTGGACAAAGCCCTGCTGTCGCGTCATCAACCGACGGTGTATGTGGTCGAGGACGCCCACTGGATCGATGCGGCCAGCGAGGCGATGATCGCGGATTTCCTCGGCACGATCACCGAGGCCGCGGCCTTGGTGCTCATCACGCACCGACCCGAGTACCACGGCGCGCTCGCGAGAGCGGACAACAAGACGATCGCACTTGCACCCCTGGACTATTCGAGCTCATCGAAGCTCACTGTCTCACTCGTCGGTCCGGACACCTCGGTGGCCACGCTCGCCCAACGCATCACTGATCGAGCCGCGGGGAACCCGTTCTTCATCGAGGAGATGATCCGGGATCTCGCCGAGCGCCGCGTCCTCGGTGGAACGAGGGGCGCCTACACCTGTCACGGCGATGCCGACATCCCCGTCCCAGCGTCCGTGCAGACCACCATCGCCGCCCGGATCGACCGGCTCGCGCCGGCAGCCAAGCGCACCCTTTACGCGGCTGCGGCAATCGGCTCCCCGTTTTCTCGCACGCTCTTGGACGCTGTATCCGGGTCCTCGGCGATCGACGACCTGAAGGATGCCGAGTTGATCGCACAAGTGAGCACCCGCCCGGATCAGTACGCGTTCCGGCACCCCTTGATGCGCGCCGTTGCCTATGAAACTCAGCTGAAGGCCGGCCGGGCCGAACTTCACCGTCGCATCGCGGCCGAGATCGAACGCACCGATCCCGAAGGCGCTGCGGCCAACGCGGCACTGATCGCCACCCACCTCGAAGCAGCTGGTGACCTCCGTGCGGCATTCAGCCGGCATATGGAGGCCGGCACCTGGGCGACTCATCGCGACATCGCCGCGGCCAGGATGAGCTGGCGGCGCGCGGCCGCCGTCGCCGATGGCCTCCCTGAGGACGAACCGGATCGCTTGACGATGCGCATCGCTGCGCGAACATTGCTTGTGGCCACGATCTGGAGGGTCGGCGGCCAGCTGGCCGACGTCGGGTTCGACGAGCTGCGCACACTGACCCAGCAGGCCGGCGACAAACGGTCCCTGGCGATCGGCATGGCCGGACTGATCCAGATGCTGAACTTCCACGGCCGGTACACCGAGGCGTCTCGACTTGCGTCCGAGCAGGTGCAGCTCCTCGACGCCATCGACGACCCGGAACTGGCGGTCGCACTGATCCCGATGGTGAGCGCCATCGCCAAATGGGACGCCGGTGAGATGACGGCATCGCTGGATCTGGCCCAACGGTCCATCGATGACGCGGCCGGAGATCCGACGATGGGCAACCTCGTCATCGGATCTCCACTGGCCATGGCGTTGGCGATGAGGGCGTCGACGCGGTGCTGCCTGGGGATCAGGGGCTGGCGTCAGGATTTCGACGACGCACTCTCGATCGCCCGAAGTGTGGACAAGTTCACCTTCTCGACCGTGGTGATGTTCAAGTACATCGCAATCATGAATTGGGCGCTCGTCGCCGACGATAACGCGCTGCGCGATACCGCTGAGGCCCTTGACATCGCCCGCCGGTTCGGCGACAACTTCCTGCTAACCAACGCCGAATTCACCTACGGATTCATCCTGGTACGCCGTCGGGACACCGACCGGCAGCTGGGCTTCGAGTTGTTGGCGAAAGCGCGGCAGGTCGCGCTCGAACACCGTTACACGATCATCGCGGCATGGTGCGTCGACCTGGAAGTGGCCGCCGAGTCGATCCGCCGCGGGGACTACGACACCGCTGTCGATCTCTGCCGGGGTGTGCTCGCGAGCGAGATCCGCGCCGGCGAGGGCATCAACCGGGGCTGGTCCACCACCGTTCTCGTCGAGGCCCTCCTCGCCCGCAACCGCGAAGGTGATCGCGACCACGCCGGGCAGGTCGTCGCTGAACTGGCCGCCGTCCCGACGGAACCCACCTTCCTGTATCACGAACTTCCGCTGATGCGCATGCGGGCGATGCTTGCGAAGGCCGACGGCGATCTGCGCGCCTACACCGCGCTGCGTGACCGCTACCGGGCCCGCGCCGAGGAGGTCGGTTTCGACGGTCACATCGCGATGGCGCGGGCCATGGCCTGAACCGGCGCTAGGGTCCAGCCATGAGCCTCGTCACCTACGAAGTGGACGATCACATCGCCACGATCACCCTGAACCGCCCGGGGGCACGTAATGCCATCAACGGCGCACTACGCCGCGACCTGAATGCGGCATGGGACCGGTTCCGTGACGACGAGGACGCGTGGGTTGGCATCCTGACCGCCAACGGTGACGTCTTCTGCGCGGGCGGGGACCTCAAGGACGGCGAAGGCTCGGTGGGCACCTTCGGCGGCACGTTCTGGGAGAAGCCGACGATCAACTCGTTCGAATCCGGGATGGAACTGTTCAAGCCGACGATCGCCGCCGTCCACGGCCCGTGCATCGGCTACGGATTGACCGGGATCCTGTTCTGCGACTTCGTCATTGCGAGCACCGAGGCCACGTTCGCGTTTCCGGAGGTGTCCCTCGGAGTGCCCACCATCGTCGGCGCGATCCGACTGCCGGAGCGGGTGCGGTGGGCCGATGCCATGGAGTTGCTGCTGACGGGCAAACCGGTCACGGCCCAGCGCGCCAAGGAGATCGGCCTGGTGTGGCGGCTTGTCGAACCGGATCGTCTGCTCGCCGAAGCGCAGTCGTGGGCGCGAACGCTCACCGAGGCAGCGCCGCTGGCGCAGCGCGCCACCAAGGAGGTCGCGTGGCGGACGGCGAAGATGGGCTGGATCGAATCCGTGCGGTTCGGGGAGACCATGCGCAAGGTCGCCGCCGCGACAGATGACGTGGCCGAGGGCATCCAGGCGTGGCGGGAGAAGCGTGCGCCGCGGTGGCGCGGCCGCTGATATCCCGTCGACCGCACCAGTCCCCTAGTACACCGCCGCCCAGGCTCGTCGCCGGTCCCGGTCCGGGTCGGGCGCCATGACGTCGCGGGTGGAGGTGATCAGCCGGGTCAGCCGCTGCCCGGTCTCGTAGCACGGCCAGTGCTCGTCCTCGCCGTCCTCGGTGGTGCGGGCGAAGTCCAGCCAGGCCCGCTGCATCCGCCGTCCGACACCGGGCTGGATACGCCGGCCCAACGGGTGCAGCTTTCGCCCGACGAACGACTCGTAACTGTGATGGATGTGCACGATCTCGCTGCCGTGCGTCGCACCCAGACCGAGCATGCGCAGGCTCCACCCGAAGTGGTCGAAGCGGTACACCCGTGTCGGCGCATGCGCGCTGTAGGCATCGGCCAGCGCCCAGGTCGGTCCACCGAACATCGCGTCGGCACCCAGCGCGACCAGGGCGCTGCGCCGCGGGTATGACGGATATGCTTGCAGCACCGTCTGTTTGGCGTCCGGCGCCACCCGCGCGAAGTACGCGTCGACCGACGCCTTGGTGGTGGGCAGCATCGGCGGCTTGGTCCACGCGAACATCGAGGCCTCATGGCTGTTGGTGCCGACGATCAGCGGCACCGCCGACATGCGGCCCTCCCGCGCGGCCTGCACCGGGTGCTGAGGCAACAACTCGGTGCCGTGGGTCAGCCCGTAGGCCAGCGTCGGGGTGGTCGCGGCGCTCTTGAGCTGCAGCACACCGGCGGCGCGGCGCAGTTGCCTCTGCGGCAGGTCCTTCACCTGAGCGGCGCTCACCCCAAGGCGGCGCAGGAACTCGTGCGCGTTGGCGGCGCGGAACTCCCGGTCGGCGATCAGCGGCAACGCCGGGCTCTGCGCGATGGCCCGCTGGAACAGTCCGCCCGCCTGCGGTGCGGCCATCAACGCCAGCACCGACGTCGCCCCCGCCGACTCGCCGAACACCGTGATCCGGTCGGGGTTCCCGCCGAACGCGGCGATGTTGTCACGCACCCACTGCAGCGCGGCGATCTGGTCGCGCAGCGCGAGGTTGTCGTCGAATCCGTGCCCCAGATCGCCGAGCTCGAAGCCGCCGAACACCCCGATGCGGTAGGTGACGTTGACGACGACGACGTTGCCGTTGGCCGCCAGCCGCGACCCGTTGTACAGCTGGAACTGGCCCGCGCCGTAGACGAAGGCCCCGCCCGGGATCCATACCATCACCGGCAGCGAGGCCGTGGTGTCGGGCGACCACACCGTCAGCGTCAGGCACGCTTCGTCGCGCGCCTTCGGGTCGTCGCGACCGCCCCCGACGAACGACTTCGTCTGCGGGGGCAACGGCCCGTGTTCACGCGCGTCGCGCACCCCGGTCCAGGGCTTGCGAGGTTCGGGCGCCAGGAACCGGCGCGGCCCGACCGGCTGCTCGGCATACGGCACACCGCGCCACACACCGATCCCACCCTCGACCTCGCCCTGCAGGTCGCCCGACGGAGTGCTCAGCACGCTGGGTACTCCCGCCACGACAGACACGCGGCAAATCGTAGTGTGCGAAGCTGGACCGACAGCGGTGTCAGGCAGCCCCGCCCAGCGGCGGACGGCAGATTGGGGGTAGCGACATGACCTTCAACGAGGGTATGCGGATCGACACCAGCACCACCTCGACGAGCAGTGGCGGCGGCCGCGGACCCGGCCGCGGCATCGCGGTGGGCGGCGGTCTGGGCGGTCTGCTGATCGTGGTGGTGGCGCTGTTCCTGGGCGTGGACCCGGGCACGGTGCTGCCGAACCAGACCCCGATGGACACCCAGGGCGCGCAGGCGCAGGGCTTCGATCTGAGCCAATGCCGGACCGGCAGGGACGCCAACGACATCCCCCAGTGCCGGGTGGTGGCGACCGGCAACTCGCTCGACGGCGTATGGGCGCAGCTGATGCCCGGCTACACCCGGCCGCAGATCGAACTGTTCACCAACGGCGTCGATACCGACGGATGCGGTTTCGCCAGCAGCGACGTCGGACCCTTCTACTGCCCTGTCGACAAGACTGCGTACTTCGACGTCGGTTTCTTCGACGTCCTGCAGAACCAGTTCGGCGCCAGCGGTGGCCCGTTCGCCCAGGAGTACGTGGTGGCCCACGAGTTCGGTCACCACGTGCAGAACCTGCAGGGCGTGCTCGGCCGCGCCCAGCAGGACCCCACCGGCCCCACGGGCGCAGGGGTGCGCACCGAGCTGCAGGCCGACTGCTACGCCGGCGTGTGGGCGCACTACGCGGCGATCACCAAGCAGGAAGGCACCGACGTTCCGTTCCTGGAACCGTTGACCGACAAGGACATCGCCGACGCGCTGTCGGCAGCGGCGGCCGTCGGCGACGACCGCATCCAGGAGGCGGCCACCGGCCGGGTCAGCCCGGAATCCTGGACGCACGGCTCCTCGGAGCAGCGGCAGAAATGGTTTACCACCGGTTACCGGACCGGTGACCCGGCGCAGTGCGACACCTTCGCGACGAACAACCTTGGCTAGGCCCACCACGGCCGTCGACGCGGTCGCCGAGCGCTATCTCGACACCCTCGCGGCCCTGGACCCGTGTGCCGCCACCGAGGCCGGCATCGCGGGACACGACGACCAGATCACCGATTACTCCCCTGCCGGGGTGGCGGCCCGCGCCGACGCCGCCCGCGCCGCTCTGCGCGAACTGGACAGCGTCGAGCCGTCCGACGGCGTCGACGCCGTCACCGTCGCCGCGATGCGCGAACGCCTCGGCGTACTGCTCGAGATGCATGACGCCGGACTCGATCTCGGCGAACCCAACGTCATCGCCTCACCGCTGCAGACGATGCGCGACGTGTTCGACCTGATGCCCACCGACACCGAGGACGACTGGGCCACCATCGACCGGCGGCTGACCCAGATCCCGGTGCGCGTCGACGGCTACGCCGAGGCGCTGCGTGCGTCGGCCCGTGACGGGCGGGCCCCGGCGGCCCGGCAGGTGCGGCGGGGCATCCAGCAGGCGACCCAGAACGCCGAGCTGTTCGTCGCGATGGTCGCCGAGGCGGACCATCCCACGCTGGCGCCCCAGCTACGCGGCCATGCCGAGGAAGCGGCCAACGCCTACGCGTCGCTGGCCAGGGTGCTCAGGGACGACATCGGCCCGCACGCCCGCGACAGCGACGGCTGCGGACGGGATGTGTACACCGTGATGTCTCGCTTCTTCCTCGGCGCCGCAGTCGATTTCGACGAAGCCTACGAGTGGGGTCTGGATCTGCTCACGAGCATCGTGGCCGAGCAGGACACGATCGCCGACCGGCTCTACCCCGGAGCGTCCGCGGCCGAGGCACTGCGCCGACTCGACGGCGAATCGCGCTACCTCGTGCACGGCACCGACGCTCTGCAACGCTGGATGCAGGAGTTGTCCGACCGGGTGGTGGATGCGTTGAGCGGCAACCATTTCGACGTCGACCCTGCGCTGCGCAACCTGGAATGCCGGATCGCACCGACGCAGACCGGGGGGATCTACTACACCGGCCCGTCGGAGGACCTGTCCCGCCCGGGCCGGATGTGGTGGTCGGTGCCGCCCGGCGTCGACACCTTCCACACCTGGCAGGAGACCACGACCGTCTTTCATGAGGGGGTGCCCGGACACCATCTGCAGATCGGCCGGGCGGTGGTGCTGGCCGATCAGCTCAACCGGTGGCGCCGGCTCGGGTGCTGGGTGTCCGGCCACGGCGAGGGGTGGGCACTGTACGCCGAACGGCTGATGGCCGAACTGGGTTGGCTCGAGGATGCCGGAAACCGGATGGGAATGCTTGACGCGCAACGCTTCCGGGCCGCACGGGTAGTCATCGACATCGGCGTCCACTGCGGCCTCACGGCTCCGGACGGCGGTATCTGGGACGCCAATCGCGCGTGGACGTTCTTGCAGAGCCATAGCGCAATGGCCGAGGAGAATCTGCGGTTCGAACTCGACCGCTACCTTGGCTGGCCCGGACAGGCGCCGTCCTATGCGATCGGGCAGCGTATCTGGCAGCAGTTGCGCGACGACGCGGTCGCGCGCGGTGTGTCGCTCAAGGAGTTCCACAGCCGAGCGCTGGACCTGGGCGGTCTGCCGCTGGAGGTGTTGCGCTCGGCTGTGCTTGCCGCGCTCTGACTAGAGGCGCGATTGCTCCTTGATCGCGGTGTCGGTGGTGCGCAGCGGCCGGATCAGCGCGTCCTGGGCGAAGGACGCGATCAATTCGCCTTCCTCGGTGTGCACGGCCCCGCGCACGTACGACATCCCGGCTCCGACCTGGGTGCTCTCGTGGGTGTACAGCAGCCATCCGTCCCAGCGCACCGGTTCATGGAAGCTCACCGACACGGTCATCGGGGCGGTCGAGACGGTGAGGTGGGCCTGGCTGGTGCCGATGCCCTCGTGGGCGCGCATCGTCGTCGAAATACCAAGGTGGCCGGTGAAATACGCGACAAGCGCCTTTGCCAGATCGTCGCGGGCAGGGATCGGGTCGTAGTGCAGCCAAGCGTACAACTCCGGCGGGCCGACCTCGTCGGGGCTGTTGACGTCGACGACGTCGACCAGGCGCAGTTCCCGTCCCGTCATCGGCATGGCAGACACGTTCGCCTGGGCGGGCGGCGTGACGTCGGGCTTGGGCAGGTGGTGCCGGATGACGTCATCGGTCGGCACGTCGGCCAATACCGTGGTGGTGATGCACCGCTTGCCGTTCTGCTTTGCGGTGATGACCGCAGTCGCGGTCGAACGCCCCTCGCTGACCACGTCGATCTCCAACTCGACCGGCCCCGCGCTCACCATCACCGCACGAGCGAACACCGAGTACACCGACCGCACCGATTTGTCCGGAAAGCGCTTGGCCGCTGCCACGATCGACTGGGCGAGCACCTGCGTGCCCTCCACCACCTGCCGCTCATCCGCCGCGGCCAGGCCGGTCTCCGCGGTGAAGACGTCCTGCCCGCACGGCTGCGCGTCGAACAGGTCGAGCAGACCCTGGACCGTCCACGGGGTTTGCGCCGAATCGGTTGTCATGTGCCATCGCTTCCACTCGGTGACTGTCGCAGGGAACAGTAACCGAGGTTTCCCGAAAGCGGTAACGTCATTACCATGTCCGCGAAGGCGCACCCGGATCCGACCGTGCAGCAGGACGGGCCCGAATCCCGCGCGAGCCGCTTCATGCGCTCGGCGCTGGCGATCCTCGGCGAGACGGGAAGGACGGATTTCACCGTCCTTGAGGTCGTCGAGCGATCCAAGACCTCGCTGCGCGCCTTCTATCAGCATTTCGCCACCAAGGACGAACTGCTGCTGGCGTTGGTGGAGAAGATCATGGCCGACGCGACCGAACGGTGGCGCGCCGAGACGGACGCGCTCGACGGCGGCGAGGCGTTGCGCCGGCTCATCGATCGGATCAGCGCCCCGGCGGAGTCCAGCACCCAGGACAGCATCAACCGGGGCCTGACGTACTACAACGACCACCTGCTGGAGACCAGACCCAAGGAATTCGCCACGGTGCTGGCCCCGCTGCACCGACTGGTGGCCGACATCCTGCACCGCGGCATCGCGGAAGGGTCCTTCCGCACCGACCTCGACGTCGACACCGACGCCGCGATCCTGATGCAGACGGTCCTCGGCGCGCTCCGCCTGCGCGACCTGGGCGCCGAGCTCAACGGGGTGCCGATAGTCGGGGCTCACGTCCACGCGTTCTGCATCCGCAGCCTGCTCCGATAGCGCCCTGAACTGCCCAAACACCGACAACGAGCGCTCTGGCGCCGTTACATACCTGCGTGGTAATGTCGTTACCATCGAACGGTAATGCGATTACCACTGTGTGCAAATACGTCATGTGAGGAGCCCACATCATGCCGTCACGCATCCTCGACTATCCGGTGTTCGACGCTGACAACCACTTCTACGAGCCCAAGGAGGCGCTCACCAAGTTCCTCCCGGACAAGCGCAAGGGCGTCATCGACTACATCGACGTGCACGGCCGCACCAAGATCATGGTGCGCAACCACATCAGCGACTACATCCCGAACCCGACCTTCGAGGTGGTCGCGCGCCCCGGCGCCCAGGAGGAGTACTTCCGGCACGGCAGCGGAGGCAAGAGTTTCCGCGAGATCATGGGCAAGCCGATGAAGGCGATCCCCGCGTTCCGCAACCCGCAGGCCCGCCTCGAGGTGATGGACGGTCTAGGCCTGGACTACACCCTGATGTTCCCGACGCTGGCGTCGCTGGTCGAGGAACGACTCAAGGACGATCCGGAACTGATCCACGACATCATCCATGCGCTCAACGAATGGATGTACGAGACTTGGCAGTTCAACTACCAGGACCGGATCTTCTCGACCCCGGTGATCACGCTTCCGATCGTCGACCGCGCGCTCGAGGAACTCGAATGGTGTCTGGAGCGCGGCGCCAAGACCGTGCTGGTGCGGCCCGCGCCGGTCCCGGGATACCGCGGCACCCGATCGTTCGGCACCGAGGAGTTCGACCCCTTCTGGCAGGCGTGCGTCAAGGCCGGAATCCCGGTGGCGATGCACGCTTCGGACAGCGGCTACGCGCAATACCTCAACGACTGGGAGCCTGCCGACGAGTTCCTGCCGTTCCGCCCCACGGCGTTCCGGATGGTGGCGATGGGCAAGCGCCCGATCGAGGACACCATGGCCGCGCTGGTGTGCCACGGCGCGTTCACGCGAAACCCCGATCTGCGGATCCTGTCGATCGAGAACGGCGCCTCCTGGGTGCCGTACCTGTTCTACCAGTTCAAGGACGTCTTCTCGAAGATGCCGCAGGAGTTTCCGGAGGACCCGGTTGAGGCCTTCAAGCGCTGCGTGTACGTGGCGCCGTTCTGGGAGGACGACTTCAAGAAGATGGCCGACCTGTGCGGCATCGACCGGGTGATCTTCGGGTCCGACTGGCCGCACCCCGAAGGTCTGGCCGATCCGCTGAACCTCGTCGCCGACCTGGAAGCGCACGGCCTGGACGCTGAAGGTGTCCGAAAGGTCATGGGCAAGAACATGATCGATCTGTTCAAAGTCGACAACAAGGTCGTTTACAAACCCGACGTGCCGGCCCTCGTCCTCACCTGACATCCCCGAAAACCGAAGAGGCTGAGCCTGTTTCATGACAACCGCCAACCCGGAACAGCTGCTGTTCGCGTCTACCACCCAGACCTTTCTGGAGAAGCAGGCGTCTCTGACCCATGTGCGCGGGCTGCATGCGTCGGAGGTGTCGTTTCAGCCCGAATGGTGGCAGCGTGCCGCCGAACTGGGGTGGGCCGGCCTGCTGGTGCCCGAGGAACTCGGGGGCGGCAGCGTCTCCGGCGACGGGGTCGCCGATCTGGCCATGGTCGCCGAGCAGATCGGCCACACCGTCGCGCCCGGTCCGCTGCACCCGGTCAGCGTCGTGTTGGCAGGGCTCGTGGAGGCACCGACCGGGCACGAGCAGACCATCGAGGCGCTGATCTCCGGTGAGCTGGTCGCGTCCTGGGCGGTGTACGAACCGCGTCGTCCTTTCGCCCCGCTGCAGGCCGCGACGACAGCCACCCGCACCGCGAGCGGCTACCGCCTCGACGGTGTCAAGGACCGGGTGGAGGCCGGCGCCGAGAGCGGTGCGGTGCTGGCGGTCGCCGAGTTGGACGGCGCTGTCCGGCAGTTCCTGGTGCCGACGGACACCGTCGGCGTCACCGTAACCCCGCAGAACTCGGTGGATCTGGTGAAGCGTTATGCGCGTGTGCAGTTCGACGGGGTCGAGGTCGACGACTCCGCCGTCGTGGGCACCGCCGAGCAGACCGCGGCGATCATCGAGCGACAGCGCCAGATCGCGCTGGTTCTGCAGTGCGCGGAGATCGTCGGCGTTCTCGACGCGGTGCTGACGATGACCAACCAGTGGCTGTTCGACCGGCACAGCTTCGGCCGGCCGCTGGCCTCCTATCAGGCGCTCAAGCATCGGGCCGCCGACATGAAGATGTGGTTCGAGGCGGCGCGCGCGACCACCGCGGGCGCCGTCCGCGCGGTCGCGCAGCGGACCCCCGACGCCGAGATGCTGGTGAGCGTCGCGAAAGCCTATGTGGCTGAGCGTGCCCCGGTGATGCTGCAGGACTGTGTGCAACTGCACGGCGGAATCGGTGTCACCTGGGAACACGATCTGCACCTCTACCTGCGTCGGGTGGCGCTGTACCGGGCCATGTTCGGCTCCCCGGAGGATCACCACCGCGCGGTGTACGCGCTGAGCAGCACGACGGAGGCGACGGCATGACCGAGACCATGGCATCGACCGGCTCCACCGGCACCGTTGAGACGGTCGACGAGTTCGCCGCCCGCGCACGGGCGTGGCTGGCCGAGAACATGCCACGCATCGATCCCGACAACCCGCCGTTCTCGGTCCGCGCCGAGCAGTCCTCCTGGGACCGGGCCAAGGACCTGCAGAGGCGGCTGCACGAGGGGGGTTTCGCGGGGATTTGTTTCCCGCGCGAGTACGGCGGCCTCGGACTGGACTACGCCTACCAGAAGGCGTTCAACGCCGAGTGCCGCAGCTATGAGATGCCGCTGATCCTCAACGTGCCGACGTTCACCATCTGCGCGGCGACCCTTCTGGACATGGGCAGCGAAGCCCAGAAGCGGGACCGCATCTCGGCCGCGATTCGAGGTGACGAGATCCTGTGCCAGTTGCTGTCCGAACCCAGCGGCGGGTCAGACCTCGCCGGGGTGATCACCCGCGCCGAGAAGCAGGGCGACTCGTGGATCATCAACGGCGCCAAAACCTGGAGCACCAGCGCCTTCGCCGCCGACTACGGGCTGCTACTGGCTCGCACCGACTGGACCGTGCCCAAGCACGAGGGTCTGACGATGTTCCTGGTGCCGCTGAACGCACCCGGCATCACCATGCGCCGCATCAAGGAGGTCAACGGTAACGAGGAGTTCTGCGAGGAGTTCTTCGACGGCCTCGAGCTCGGCGACGACGCCGTGGTGGGCGAGGTGAACAAGGGCTGGGAGGTCGCGACCCGCCAGCTGCACCATGAGCGGCGCGCCGTCGGCGGCGGCTCGGAGTTCGCCAGCGGCACCGCCGCGGAGAACGCCAGCGAGATGCCGCCCGACCACGTCGGGTTGGCCGAGGCCACCGGCCAGGGTGACGATCCCCGCGTTCAGGACCTCGCCGGCCGGGCCCTGGTGCGCCGCATCGTCAAAGAACAGCTCATCGACCACGTGTTCCGCAGCATCGGTGACGGCTCGCTTCCGCCGAACGCCGGCACGCTGATCCGGCTGTTCCACGCCGAGACCACCGAGCTGGAGGTCGACACCGCGCTCGCCATCACAGGCACGGCCGGTGTGGTCGACGAGGGCACCGCGGATGCCCCGGAACTGGCCGGGCTGCTCGACGTCGGGGTGCGCTACCTGTCGCGTCAAACCGGATCGCTCGGCGGAGGTTCCTCCGAGATGGCGCGCAACGTCATCGGTGAGCGCATCCTCGGATTCCCCCGTGAGTTCGCCGCCGACAAGGGCCTGCCGTTCAATCAGGTCAAGCGCAACAAGAGCTGACGCCGCGCCGGCGCGTCAGTCGTCGCCTCAGAACAGCGCCTGCTGAATCGGCGCGACGGCGGCCGGCGCCGCGGCGGGTGCGGCGGGTGCGCTCATCCGCGACCCATTGGTCAGTCCATGCTTGGCCATCAGCGGCGCGGACCGGCGCGCCAGCTCCGCCCGGTACTCGGCGGGCAGGTACGCCCCGCGCCGGTACAGCCGCCGGTACTCCCCAACCAACCCGGGATGG
The DNA here is from genome assembly GCF_025263565.1 of Mycobacterium sp. SMC-8. Lineage (NCBI taxonomy): Bacteria > Bacillati > Actinomycetota > Actinomycetes > Mycobacteriales > Mycobacteriaceae > Mycobacterium > Mycobacterium sp. SMC-8. The sequence continues at coordinate 4,247,289 of NZ_CP079865.1, read as the reverse complement.
GCGCGCGCCAACCAGTCCATGAACCAGCCTCGGGTGCTGCCCCGCAGGTGCAGACCGAAGACCGTCACGCTGGTGCCGCCCGCGGCGGCGATCCGGCGCAGGAGATCGTCGAGGTGCTCCCGCGAGTCGGTCAGCCCGGGCAGCACGGGGGCCACCATCACGTGGCAGCGCAGCCCCGCCGCCCGGATCGCCGAGATCAGACCGAGGCGGGCCTCGGGAGTCGGCGTACCGGGCTCGACCTGGCTGTGCAGCTCGGGATCACCTACCGCCAGTGACACCGCGACGCTGACGTCCACAGAGCCCGCGACGTCGGCGAGCATCGGGAGGTCGCGGCGCAACAGCGTGCCCTTGGTGAGGATGGACAACGGCGTCCCGGATTCGGCGAGCGCGCCGATGATCCCGGGCATCAGCGCATAGCGCCCCTCGGCGCGCTGGTACGGATCGGTGTTCGTGCCCAGTGCCACGGTTTCCCGCGTCCACGAAGGGCGGCGCAGTTCCCTGCGCAACACCTCGGCGACGTTGGTCTTGACCACCACCTGGGTGTCGAAATCCCGACCGCTGTCGAAGTCCAGGTACTCATGCGTGGGCCGGGCGAAGCAGTAGCGACACGCGTGCGAGCATCCCCGGTAGCCGTTGACCGTGTACCGGAACGGAAGATGAGCGCTGCCGTCGGGCACCTTGTTCAGCGCCGACTTGCACAGCACCTCGTGGAAGGTGATTCTGTCGAATTGCGGGGTACGCACGCTGCGGATGAGGCCCATACGCTGCAGGCCGGGCAACGCGCCGTCGTCGACGGCAACTCCCTGACCGGCCCAGCGCATACCTCATGCGAACACATGTTCGATGGGGTGTCAAGTGACCGGCGCCTGCCCGTCCACCATACCGCCGGGACGGGGGCTTGCGGCAAGGCCGGGGTGATGGCGCAGAATCGCATACTCAGCTCAGAAATCTAAGGGGCACATGTCAACTCACTACGAGGACGAACTGCGGTCGGAGCGCGGGTACGTCGACGGGCTCTACGCCCGGCTGGACGCCGAGCGCGCACGGATCAAAGACAGGTACGCGGCGGCGCTGCGTAGTCCGGTCGACAAGCAGAGTGGCGCGACCCTGGTGGCCCGCGACGCCGAGGTGCGCGCGACGGCAGCGCAGATGGACCGGCTCAACGTGGCCGACCAGGGCCTGTGCTTCGGCAGGCTCGACAGCGTCTCCGGTGAGCGGCTCTACATCGGCCGCATCGGCATCCTCGACGACGAGCACGAACCACTGCTGCTGGACTGGCGCGCCCCGGCGGCCCGCCCGTTCTACGTCGCGACGGGCGCCCACCCGGAGAACATGCGCCGGCGCAGGCAGTTCCACAGCCTGGGGCGGCGCCTGCTCGACTTCACCGACGAGGTGTTCGGCCGACCCGCCGCCGAGGAGGCCGGCGACCAGCCCGGAAGTTCCAGCGACGTGGCGCTGCTGGCGGCGGTGAACGCGCCCCGAGGCGAGGGCATGCGCGACATCGTCGCCACCATCCAGTCCGAGCAGGACGCGATCATCCGGCTGGATCACCCGGGAGTGCTGGTCATCGAGGGCGGCCCCGGCACCGGAAAAACGGTGGTGGCCCTGCACCGGGTGGCCTATCTGCTGTACACCCAGCGCAAGCGCATGGAGAGCCACGGCGTGCTCGTCGTCGGTCCGAACGAGGCGTTCCTGCGGCACATCGGGCGCGTACTGCCCTCGCTGGGCGAGACCAACGTGGTGTTGATGACCGTCGGCGATCTGGTGCCCGGCCTGCACGTCAGCGCCGAAGACACCCCTGCGGCCGCCACAGCGAAGGGCTCGCTGGCGATGCTGCAGGTCCTCAGGGCCGCGGTCGCCGACCGTCAGCAGGTCCCGGCGGACCCCATCCCGATCGACCTGTCCGACGTCTCGGTCAGCATCGGCGCCGACATCGCCGGATGGGCGATCCAGGAAGCCCGCGCGAGTGAACAGCCGCACAACGACGCCCGGGCGGTGTTCGTCGACGTCGTCACGTGGGCACTGACCGAACGGGCGATCGCCAAGATCGGCCGGGGGTGGTTGACCCGTGAGGACCGCGCGGCGTGGGAGCATCTTCGCGCCGACCTCCTCGACGAGCTGGAGGACAACGCCGCGTTCCAAGCCGCCCTCGATCGCCTCTGGCCGGTACTGACTCCGGAAACCCTTCTTGCAGAACTGTATTCGTCTCCTGAGCGGCTGCGTGCCGCCGGTGCCGACCCCGCGCTGCATCGCGCCGACGGCCATGCCTGGACGGTGTCGGATGTGCCCCTGCTCGACGAACTCGTCGACCTGCTCGGACGGGACCGGTCGGGCGAGGAGGCCGCCGAGCGGGAACGCCGGGAAGAAGCCGCCTACGCCGCCGGCGTGCTGGACCTGATGGTCGACCGCGAGGACCTGATGGACGACGAGGACCTGCTGCTGGCCCGCGATGTCATCGGCGCCGAGGACCTGGCCGAACGCTTCCTCGAGCGCGACACCCGCGATCTCGCCGAACGGGCGGCCGCCGACCGGGACTGGACGTACGGGCACATCGTCGTCGACGAGGCCCAGGAGCTGTCCTCGATGGACTGGCGGGTGCTGATGCGGCGGTGCCCGAGCCGGTCGTTCACGATGGTCGGTGATCTGGCGCAGCGCCGGTCGCCGGCGGGGGCGACATCGTGGGACGCGATGCTGAACCGGTACGTCCCGGACCGCTGGGTGTACCGGACTTTGACGGTGAACTACCGCACGCCGGCCGAGATCATGGCCGTCGCCGCTTCGGTTCTCGGCGAGTTCGCCCCGTCGGCCGCGCCACCGGAGTCGGTGCGTTCCACCGGTGTGGCGCCGTGGTCACGTCGCGTCTCCGACGACGAACTCGCCGGCGCCATCGCCGATTTCGTCACCGCAGAAGCCGGCCGCGAAGGCACGAGTGTGGTGATCGGGCCTGCGGGTGTGCCCGGCACCGTGACACCCACGCAGACCAAGGGCCTGGAATTCGACGCCGTGCTGGTCGTCTACCCGGAACGGATCCTTGCCGAGGGGCCGCGCGGGGCCGCCGACCTCTACGTCGCGCTGACCCGCGCCACGCAGCGGCTCGGCGTGCTGCACAGCGGGCCGCTGCCGCCGGCCCTGGCCGGGCTGGCGGCAGGGTGACTCACCACTGACCCAGCTGGCACCGCACGTTGTAGGGGTCGTCGTGCTGGGTGAGCACCCGACCGTCGACGGCGATGTCGCAGTGCGCGTTCGGTGCTGCCTGCCCGCCCCGGGTGGTGCTGCTCACCTGCAGGATCGCCCAGTTCGGGTCCTCCATCGTGGTCTCGAAGACCCAGGGCTGCCCCGGCGCGAGGTTGACCTTCTCGCGCTTGGCGAACGCGTAGGCGTCGGCGTTGAACGCCTCCATGCTCGGCGGCTGGCTCGTCAGATAGAACAGATCGAATTCATAGGCGCCGGCCGAGGTGAGCGTGTAGCGGACCTGATGTCCCTCCTGCGCGCTCGCCATTGCCGGGCTGATCATTCCCGCGGCGGCCACCAGTGCTGCTGCCCCGACTGCCGCCCCTACTTTGGCTGTAGCTGTTCGCATGTTGGTCACATCGCCGGACGGTACCGGATCGTTACGTGGTACCGGACCAGCGACCGCTCACCCCATCGATGGCAAACCGGCGGTGTTTGGTGCACACAGGTTAACGCGGCTGTCACACATAGACATTTGGCAGAAACACAGGCGCTCTAACGTCCGGATTCGACACCGGGACGGTGTCACCACTTCGTGTTCTGAAGCGTTTTGAAGTACTTCCGACTCGGCGCCTCATCTGCGGATGAGCGCTGCCGACAGCCAGAAAGGCCGTTCATGGACCAACCCCGACGCCACCCGATGAAACGATCCGCGCTCACTGCAGGAAGCGTCGTGGCCGTGGCGATCCTGCTGCTGGCCGGTTGCGGAAGCAAGGCCAGTGACACCGATTCAGCAAATGCCGAGTCGTGCGTGGACACGTCCGGGTCCACGATCAAGGTCGGCGCACTGAACTCGCTGTCGGGCACCATGGCGATCTCCGAGGTCACCGTCCGCAATGCGATCGACCTGGCCGTCGAGCAGATCAACGCCTCCGGCGGGGTGCTGGGCAAGCAGATCCAACTCGTGGCCGAGGACGGCGCCTCCGAACCGACGGTGTTCGCCGAGAAGGCCGAGAAGCTGATCAGCAGCGACTGCGTCGCCGCGGTGTTCGGCGGGTGGACCTCGTCGAGCCGCAAAGCGATGCTGCCGGTGTTCGAGAGCGCGAACTCGCTGCTGTACTACCCGGTCCAGTACGAGGGCCTGGAGTCCTCACCCAACATCTTCTACACCGGCGCGACCACCAACCAGCAGATCGTGCCCGCGCTGGACTACCTCAAGGAGAAGGGCGTCACGTCGCTGTATCTCGTGGGCAGCGACTACGTGTTCCCGCAGACCGCCAACCGCATCATCAAGGCCTACGCCGAGGCCAACGGGATCGAGATCAAGGGCGAGGACTACACGCCGCTCGGCTCGACGGACTTCTCCACGATCGTCAACAAGGTCCGCACCGCCGATGCCGACGCGGTGTTCAACACCCTCAACGGCGACTCCAACGTGGCCTTCTTCCGCGAGTACAAGAACGTGGGGCTGACCCCCGAGCAGATGCCGGTGGTGTCGGTGTCGATCGCCGAGGAAGAGGTCGGCGGTATCGGTGTGCAGAACGTCACCGGTCAGCTCACGGCGTGGGATTACTACCAGACCATCGACACTCCGGTGAACAACGAGTTCGTCAAGGCCTACAAGGCCAAGTACGGCGCGGACAAACCGACGTCCGACCCGATGGAAGCCGCCTACGTGTCGGTTTACCTGTGGAAGAACACCGTCGAGAAGGCACAGTCGTTCGAGGTCAAGGCGATTCAGGACAACGCCGACGGCGTCACGTTCGACGCGCCGGAGGGTCTGGTCACCATCGACGGCGAGAACCACCACATCACCAAGACCGCCCGCATCGGCGAGATCCGGCCCGACGGTCTGATCTACACGGTCTGGGAATCCGACGGCCCGATCGAGCCGGACCCGTTCCTGAAGTCCTACCCGTGGGCCGCCGGGCTTTCCGGCTGATGCCGGGGCGAGCGAAGCGACGGGAAGTCATTCAGCGCACATGGATGTCGTAATCGGACAGCTGGCAACAGGATTGAGCCTCGGCTCGATCCTGTTGCTGGCCGCATTGGGCCTGGCACTGACATTCGGCCAGATGGGCGTCATCAATATGGCGCACGGCGAGTTCATCATGGCCGGCTGCTACACCGCCTACGTCGTGCAGCAGATCGTCTCGAGCGCCGGTGTCTCGCTGATCATCTCGCTCGTTCTCGGGTTCTTCATCGGCGGCGCCATGGGCGCACTGCTCGAAGTGACGCTGATCCAGCGGATGTACCACCGCCCGCTGGACACCCTGCTGGTCACGTTCGGTGTCGGGTTGATCCTGCAGCAGGTGGCCCGCGACATCTTCGGGGCCCCGGCGGTCAACGTCGTGGCACCGGAGTGGTTGTCGGGCGGCATGGAGATCTTCGGGGCCGTCGTCCCCAAGACGCGCATCTTCATCCTGGTGCTGGCCGTCGTGTGCGTCGCTGTGCTGGCCACCGTGCTCAAGGTCAGCCCGATGGGCCGGCGCATCCGAGCCGTCGTGCAGAACCGGGATCTCGCCGAGACCAGTGGTATCTCGTCCCGCAAGACCGACATCACCACGTTCTTCATCGGCTCCGGGCTCGCGGCCGTGGCCGGTGTGGCACTGACTCTGATCGGCTCCACGAGTCCGACGATCGGGCAGAGCTATCTGATCGACGCGTTCCTGGTGGTCGTGGTCGGTGGTCTCGGCCAGATCAAGGGCACGGTGATCGCGGCGTTCACCCTCGGTTTCCTGAACTCGTTCATCGAATACAACACCACCGCCTCCCTGGCGAAGGTGATCGTGTTCGTCATCATCGTGATCTTCCTGCAGGCGCGCCCGCAGGGCCTGTTCACGGTCCGGACAAGGAGTCTCGTATGACCAGCCTGCTAGGCCGATGGCAGACCTGGGCCGGCTTCGGGGTCGCCGCGCTGGTGCTGTTCGTGATCGCGCCCGCCGTGCTCTCGGACTTCCGGCTCAGCCTGCTGGGCAAGTTCCTGTGCTTCGCGATCGTCGCCGTCGGTATCGGCCTGGCCTGGGGCCGCGGTGGGATGCTGGTGCTGGGGCAGGGCGTGTTCTTCGGGCTCGGCGGCTACATGATGGCGATGCACCTCAAGATCGCCGATGCGCAGCTGCGTGGTGACGAGGTCCCGGACTTCATGCAGATCCAGGGGATACGCGAATTACCCGGTTACTGGGCGCCTTTCGCGTCGCCGGTGGTCACGCTGATCGCGATCGCGGTGATCCCGGCCGGGATCGCCGCGGCGCTCGGTCTCGGCGTGTTCAAGCGCAAGGTCAAGGGCGCCTACTTCGCGATCCTGTCCCAGGCGCTGGCCGCCGCGCTGGCCATCCTGCTCGTCGGCCAGACCAGCCTCGGAGGATCCAACGGCCTCAACCGATTCCGGACGTTCTTCGGCTTCACGCTCAACGACCCGGTGAACCGACGGATGCTGTACTTCATCGCCGCGGCGGTGCTGCTGATCGTCATCGCCGTGGTGCGCCAGCTCATGCAGAGCCGCTACGGCGAACTGCTGGTGGCCGTCCGTGACGGTGAGGAGCGGGTGCGGTTCCTGGGCTACGACCCGGCCAACATCAAGGTGGTGGCCTACACGGTGGCGGCGCTGTTCGCCAGCATCGCCGGGGCGCTGTTCGCGCCGATCGTCGGCTTCATCGCACCGTCACAGGTCGGCATCCTGCCGTCCATCGCGTTCCTGATCGGCGTCGCGATCGGCGGGCGCACCACGCTGCTGGGTCCGGTGCTCGGCGCGATCGGCGTGGCGTGGGCGCAAACGCTGTTCTCCGAACGCTTTCCGTCGGAATGGACCTACGCCCAGGGACTGCTGTTCATCATCGTCGTCGGGTTCTTCCCCGCCGGCTTCGCCGGACTTGCAGTACTGCTCAAACGTCGCCGTAAGGCCAAAGCCGATCCGCCATCGGAGGAAGCCGCCGACTCCGACCCCGACGCAGCGAAGGTGGGCGCCAGCTCATGACCGAAGTCGAAGCGAGCACCGCGGGTAAGGAGCCCGTCGAGGGCGGCAACGCCGGCATGGGCGCCCAGTACCTCGAAGTCCGGGGTTTGACAGTCGATTTCGACGGTTTCAAGGCGGTCAGCGGCGTCGACCTGACGCTGTTCCAGGGCGACCTGCGGTTCTTGATCGGTCCCAACGGCGCCGGGAAGACCACGGTGATCGACGCCATCACCGGTCTGGTTCCGGCGACCGGGTCGGTGAACAAATCCGGCGTGGAACTGCTCGGCAAAAAGGTGCACCAGATCGCCCGCCGGGGCGTGGGCCGCACCTTCCAGACTGCGAGCGTGTTCGAACAGCTCACGGTGCTACAGAATCTCGACATCGCGGCCGGGGCCGAGCGCTCGGCATGGACGCTGTTGCGGCGGCGCAAGGGCGTGCTCCCCGCGATCGAACAGGCGCTGCACACCATCGGGCTGACCCACCTGGCCGACAAACCCGCCGGTGTGCTGGCACACGGGCAGAAGCAGTGGCTGGAGATAGGGATGCTGCTGGTGCAGAACGCCGACGTGCTGCTGCTCGACGAGCCCGTCGCCGGCATGAGCACCGAGGAGCGGGAGGAGACCGGAAAATTGTTGCGCCGCATCGGCGCCGAACGCACGGTGGTGGTCGTCGAGCACGACATGGACTTCATGCGGGCGTTCGCGACGTCGGTGACCGTGCTGGCGCGCGGACAAGTGATCGCCGAGGGCTCGGTCGCCGAGGTCCAGGCCAATCCGAAGGTGCAGGAGGTCTATCTGGGGACCGCCGCGGCCGGCGCCGACGGAATCGAACTCGTCGAGGGGAACTCCTGATGCTGCAACTGGTCGACGTCCGCACCGGCTACGGCCGCAGCGAGGTCATTCACGGGGTCGGCATCGAGGTTCCGACCGACGGCGTCGCGGCGGTGATGGGGCACAACGGTGCCGGCAAGACCACCCTGTTGCGCGCCGCGGTGGGCTTGCTGAAGTGCACGGCGGGCAAGGTGCTGTTCGACGGCGAGGACATCACCAAGCTGCGGCCGAGCGCCCGGGTGGCGCGCGGTCTGGCGTACGTGCCGCAGGGCCAGCAGTCGTTCGGGCAGTTGACCACCGCGGAGAACCTGCAGGTGGTCGCCGACGGTCGCAAGAACGGCAAGGCGCTGATCGACGAGCAGCTCGACCTGTTCCCGGCGCTCAAGGAACTGCTGAGCCGTCGAGCGGGGCTGCTCTCCGGCGGGCAACGCCAGCAGCTCGCCATCGCCCGCGCGCTGATCACCACCCCGAAGTGCCTGATCCTCGACGAGCCCACCGAGGGCATCCAGCCCTCGGTGGTCGCCGAGATCGAGGAGGCCATCACGGCGCTGACCCGCCGCGGCGACCTCGGGGTGCTGCTCGTCGAACAGCACATCGGGTTCGCCCTGGAATCGTCGCAGCGCTACTACATCCTGGAGGCCGGGCGGGTGACCACCAGCGGCGCGGGCGGTTCGGCCTCGGAAGCGGAAGTCCGCGCCGCAATGGCCATCTGAGCGGCCCGCCGCTGTGGCCATCTGAGCGGCCCGCCCTCCAGCGCGAGCGTGCGTGTTTACAGGCGACACGCCGAAAAATGTCGGACAAATGCGCACGCTCGCACTCGATTTGGCGCACCGACGTCTCCGGTGGCACGGCGAACACAGACAACCGGCGCGGTCGCGGTGGAGTTCAGCTCGCGGATGTGTCGGCCCCTTCACCTGGGCGTGATCTTAGGCGTGAAAGACCAGGTAGACACCAAGGTTTGGGTGCCGGCTGCGGCGATCACGCTTGACCTGGCTGTGCACGTCCCTTTGTGCTGATGAAGTTCCGCTGCGATGTACTACCCTCGGCATCACCGGAGTGGTCATCGGCATCCAGTGGTGGGCGGTACGTCAACGTTCGACCGCGCACCCCTGACGAGTCGCTCGACGGTACAAGCCCCTACCGATGACGCCCGTAACCCCGAACGCGACTGTGCTACAAGCCAACACGAGCGCCCCGGCAGCGAGCACCGTCTCATTCGCCCCGAGCCGGTCTGCTTCCAAGGTGAGATAGAACAGTGCGGATACGCCCACGGGCCCGAACCACCCGAGGTAGAGAGCGTCCGGGGCGCCCAGCCGCAGCACACGTTTGATCAGAAGCACAATCGGCAGTCGCCGTAACGTAAGCACGGTGAGCACCAGAAGCATTGCCGGCCAGCCAAATTCGTACCATTCGTGCCACGGCAATGTCGCCCCGAACAGCACGAACAGCGGCAGAACGGCGAATCGATTGATGGCCTCGTCGATCGGCACCGCCGACGCACGCTCCTGCCCGGTGCCGACGATGTTGAACACGACCCCCGCCGACGAAGACGGCGAGAACTCCATCGACACGCAGTAGACCGGACACTCCGAGGATGCCGAGCGCCAATACGACGGTGACGAACAGTGCCGGCGCACCGGCGGTCGAGCCGTGGTCCGCGCCCAGACGGAGCGCACCGCCGCCCAACCAGCCGATGACCCCGCCGACGATCACAGCACCGCCCACCTGCCACACCGATTCCGCGACCGCGTCTCCCGCCCCGAGAGGGCCTGCCACGGCGAGCGCGACCAGAACGAGCGGCAGCGCCAGACCGTCATTGGACCCCGATTCCAGGGACAGCAATTGCCGATCCCGAGCGGGAAGGTCCCGTTCGGCATCGTCGCCGGTCACCACACTCGACGCGAGAACAGGATCGGTGGGGCTGACCGCGGCACCGAAGAGCGCGGCAGCGGCGATGGGCATACCGAGAACAGCCCACCCCAGCGCCGCCGACACGACGGCCATCACCGGCAGGACGATCAGCAGCAGCACAAGCAGCGACCAGCCGTGACGACGAATCTCGCCGAACGGGTAGCGCAACGCCACCGCCATCACCGGGATCGCCAACAGCACCCTGCTGCCCTCGTGCAGCACGGACTGCTCGACAGTCAGCGGAGACATCGACAACACGCCGGTGACCTGTGGTCCGAGCACGATTCCGGCCGCCAGCCCCAGCAGCGGTTCTGAGATCGGCAGACTCCGCATCTTCACTGACAACGTCGCAACCGCCATGCCGAGGACACCGACGGCCGCCAGCACAATGTCCAGTTCCACGGACAGGCGTTTCCCACGCAGAGCTCCAAGTCCGCACCAAACCAGGTGAATCCACACCAACCCAGGTGAAGTCGGGGCAAAGGTGTGCCGGTGCCTCGGCCCGGGTACTTGGAGGGGGCCGGCCGTCGATGCTCGAACGCACCATGAAGGTGTTTCGCCGCTGATGGACAACCGAGTCGGCGACTGCCGCAAGCCTCTGGTGCTCGGTCAGCGCGCCGCCGCGGTCGCCGACGGACTACGCAGTCGACTATGGCCGGTTCCGGCTCTCGGGGTGGTCACTGCTCTGCTTGCCGGCATCGCCATCCCTGAACTCGACACCGCCGTCGATCAGCAGATGCCCCCGGCACTGGCGGGCTACTTGTTCGGCGGAGGCGCCGACGCGGCGAGAGAAGTCCTCGGCGCCATCGCAACCTCGCTGATCACCGTGACGTCGCTGACGTTCTCCCTGACTCTAATCACGTTGCAGCTGGCCAGTTCTCAATACACGCCGCGGCTGTTACGGACATTCGCTGCCGATCGTTTCGTCCAACGAACCCTGGCACTGTTTCTCGCGACCTTCGTTTACGCACTGACTGTCCTGCGCACCGTTCGTAATGGCAATGACGGTTCAGCGGAGTTCGTTCCGCAGATTGCGGTCACGGTGGCCTACCTGCTGGCCATGGCCAGCGTTCTGGCCCTGGTGCTGTTCCTCGGGCACCTGGTACGTCAGATACGGATCGAGACCATGCTGGACCATGTCGCCGGCGACATCGAGCAGACCGCAGACCGGCTGCTCGGCCGGATCGAGGAACAACCCGCTGACCGCGACGCACCTGTCCCGCCCGCCGACGCGGCGATTATCACAGCCCGCTCTTCAGGCTTCCTCGTCTCGGTCGCCGAGCAGGCGCTGGTAAAGGCCGCCGTCGACGCCGATGTGGTGGTCTGGGTGGAGCGTCCGATGGGATCGGACCTCACCGCAGGCGTACCGGTGGCCTTCTGCTGGTCCTCCCAGAACCGGGGCGGCACCCTCCACGGGGAGCGGTTGATCTCGGTGCGTGAGCAGGTCGCCGACGCCCTCACCGTGGGTAACGAACGCACCGCGTCCCAGGACATCGGCTATGGGTTCCGTCAGCTCACGGACGTCGTTGTGCGTGCGTTGAGCCCTGGTATCAACGACCCCACCACCGCTGTGCACGGCCTGAACTCGTGCAGCGCCGCACTGTGCCGACTGGCCGGATACCGTCTGGGTCCCCGGATTCTGCGCGACGAGAACGGGGCGGCCCGGGTGGTACTGGCGCAACCCGACTTGCCGGATCTGCTCGATATCGTCTCCAACCAGCCATTGCTCTACGGCGCGAGCGACCCGGCGGTGCTGAAACGGTTGCTGTCGATGCTGCGCGAACTCGCCTGGGTGGAGGTGCTCCCCGAACACCGGCACGCGATCGCTGACCGGCTCCGCCGTCTTGAGAGGGCGGTGGCCGACCGGGATTACGATGACGTCGAGCGGCGTCAGTTGGATCAATTGGCGCGAAACGTCCGGGAAGCACTCGACCGTCGATGGCCTGCGGGTTGATTCCGTCAACGACAGCGTCATCGCCTCGGTGGCGCTGAAGCGTTCGCCACTCCGGCCAGCGCAGACCCATCGCCGATCTTGTCGTGGGGAATGACGCTGAGGGAACCGTCGCTCTCCAGTACGACCGCCGCGATCCGGCTGACGTCACCGTGCCCCGACGACCGGATCGCCTGGTGAATCTCGTCGGCACTGACGCGCTGGCGGCGCAACGCGTCGTCGAGTGATCGGCCATGGGACAGCAGGAGCGTCGGTCGGGCGGTCAGCACCGTCCGACCGGCGCGAAACCGCGATGACACCTTTGCCGCGGCATACTGCAGCCCGGCGAGCAGCGCCAGCGCGGTCGATCCCTCCACGAATGACACGTCGGTGTTGAGCAGAATGGTGGCCAGCGTCGAGCCGACGGCGACGGTGACCACCAAGTCGAACGCGTTGAGTTTGGCCAGAGTCCGTTTGCCCGATACCCGCAGTACTACGATCAGGGCGACGTAGGCAGCCGAACCGATGAGCAGAACTCGGACGACGTCGGACCATGTGTCAAACCACATGCAGCGCACTACCTCTCAAAGTCCATGGCGACGCCGGCCACATCCGTCGGTACCGAATCTGTTCGGCTTCCGCTCGCTGTCGACGCGGCGTCGGCGGTCAATCGCCGTCGCAGCAGGGTTAGCGCCGCATTCAGCAGCCGAGACACCTGAACATGAGAAATGCCCAGTCGGCGACCGATTTCTCGCTGGGACAGGCCGTTGAAGTAGCGCATACCGAGAATCGCGCGGGATCGAGGAGTCAGCGCGCCGATGGCGTCCTGTAGCACGATGCGATCCTCGACGGTCTCGAAGTGGGGGTCTTCCGCGCCGTGAATCGTTCCGAGCAACGTCGGATCCGGTCCACCCGGCCCCGAACGAGACGCATCGAGTGACAGCGGTTGATACGCCCAATGCGCAGAGCTCGACTGGGCCACGTCGTCGCTGCCGATGCCGAGTTCCCGCGCCAACTCGGGGTTCGTCGGTGACCGGTTCAAGCTCCGAGAGAGTGTCTCCACCGCGTCCCGCACTCGCAGCTGTGTCTCCTGAATGTGGCGAGGAACGCGGATCGACCAAGTGTGGTCGCGAAAGTGCCGACACACCTCCCCGCGAATGGTCGGCACCGCGAACGCCGCGAATCGCCCCTTGGCGGGGTCGTAGCGGTCCACGCTCTTGACCAACCCCATCCGGGCAACCTGGACCAGGTCCTCGGACGGTTCGCCGCGCCCGACAAATCGGACGGCGATGTGGTCGGCCAGCGGCACACACTCGGTGATGATCCGTTGTCGCCAACGCCTGCGCTCGTCGTCCGCCGCGCAGGCAGTCAACTGCGCGAACATGGTGTCAACATGCGGCCAGTCAGGATCTCGGACGGCAACATCGCTGCCTGAACCATCCGGCTGCGCGAGTGTCATCGTGGCCTCTTTCTGGGCGGAAGGCGTCGTCTTCGTCGGCTTTGCTGTGCCCTCCGCCTACCCACATGAGCCACACAACTATGGTGTTCGCGCAATCGTTGCTCAACCGAGACAAACACCGATTTCCGGATGGCGGGTATCAAGCCCCGGCCCGGAGGGAACTCCTCCTCGGACAATCGAGATCGCCGATGCGACCCACTGGAGGCAGACACATGCGGCAAGCACAGGTCCACCGGGAGGCTCCGGTGGTGCTGGCAGCAACGGCGCTGGCACTCGGAATCTCCGGGTGCGGCGAGGATGCCGCGGTGGACTCGTCCAATCGCGGCTCGGGATCGGATACGGAGGGTACGTCGGTCGAGAACGCTTTCATCGTGCCGGCCTTTGTGCCCGGCGAATGCGCGCTGCAACTCGATGCCGGCGGCGAAATGCGTTTCACCGTCACGAACAACCGTCCCGCAGACACCGAGCGACTCCTCGGTCTGACCATCGGCGCGGCCGCGCAGGCGCACGGCATCGACAGCGTGGCCATCCCCCCGAAGTCGACCGCCGCCTTCGGCGAGGCGAACCACGGTCCAGCCCCCGACGGGCGTCACCCGGCGGTCCGGCTCCAACGATTGGATCCAGGCCTGCGACCCGCCACCTCGACTGACGTGACCTTCCGTTTCGAGCGGGCCGGCGACATCACGTTGCCGGTGCCGGTCGAGGCGTGCCCCGTCCAGACTCGGTGACGGACCACCGGCAGGTACTCTGCTCGGTCTAGCAACCTGTCCTGAGCTCGAAGTGCGCGGTGTCTGTGTCCCCGGGTTCGTCGACGTAATACCCCACCGCGGTTCCGGTGATCGTGCATACCCCATCGGAGAACGTGGCATCGGCTTCGACCGGGGCGGTCGCCGGATCGGCGTTCCACGAACTGCCGGTGAAGCCGGCCAGATTCTGAATCCGGACCAGTCGCGCGCCCACGCGTCGCCGGTGCGCACCTGAGCGGTGAAACCTGGTTCCTGCTGCAGACTTTCGATGAACCACACCCAACCGACCTGGTCACACGTGATTCGCATCTGCTCCTCGACCACACTGCCGTTGATCAGCACTCGCGCAGTGTGGGTACCGAGGGCCTCGTGGCCGTCGGTTGAGCACCCTGCACCCAGCAGAGCCGCAAGTGCAAGTCCGAGAGCCCGCGTGGGGTGCGCGCGGCCTGGCATCAATCGGGCTTGGTGGTGAGCACACACGCTCACAAGTACCCCGGCGCCACGAAGTCATACGGTCGTGCAGCGGGCCGGCACGTATCAAAGCGGCGTCTGCGGGTACGGATACGGCATGGTGCGATGGATAGCAATCTTCGTGGGTGTGGTGGTCTTGCTGGTCGGGCTCCTGGGACTGATCACGCCCGTGTCAGTCTCGCCTTTTCAGCAGAGCGTCAGTTGTGGCAGTGTTGTCGCGCCCGACCTGTCGGAGGCTCGATCGCTCGACGACTCGAACGCAGCGAACGTACCCGTAGACGGCGAGATCGTGGTCGACGTGAACTACACGCACCTGTGTCGCATGGAACTGGAGGACCGGAGGCTGTGGACCATCACCGTCGCGGTGTTGGGAGCGCTGATGGTGAGTGCGGCCGGCGTGCAGCGCGTGTTGACTTCGAGAAGGACTCCCGTCAGCTGAGTCCCTCATGGACGAGCGTGCGCATTCTCGGCAGTTTCCACGGCGTGTCCGCCACAGACACGCACGCTCGCCATGACACTCGCCATGACACCGGGCTACGCCAGACGGGAAAGGACTTCTGCGACAACCTGATCGAGTGCGATGTCGACCTGCTCGCCGGTGGCCATGCTCTTCACCCCGACCGTGCCGGCCTCCAGATCCCGGTCCCCGGCCACCAGCGCGATCGAGGCCCCCGACCGGTCGGCGCCCTTCATCGCGCCCTTGAGACTCCGGTCGCCGTAGGCGACGTCGACGCGTACCCCGGCCCCCCGCAACTGCGCGGCCAGTACTGCCAGCCGCACCTTGGCGTCGGCCCCCAGCGGCACCGCGTACACGTCCACCCGCGCCGTCTCCCCGGCCGCCTTGCCCTCGGCGCGCAGCGCCAGCAGCGTGCGGTCCACCCCGAGGCCGAAGCCGATCCCGGACAGGTCCCGGCCACCCAGCTGTGACATCAGGCCGTCGTAACGGCCCCCGCCGCCGATGCCGGACTGGGCGCCGAGCCCGTCGTGGACGAACTCGAACGTCGTCTTGGTGTAGTAGTCCAGCCCGCGCACCATCCGCGGGTTGATCACGTACGGCACCGACAACGCGTCCAGGTGCGCGAGCACGGTGTCGAAGTGTGCCTTGGCCGCGTCGGAGAGGTGATCGAGCATGACCGGCGCGTCGGCGGTCATCTCCTTCACGTGCGGGCGCTTGTCATCGAGCACCCGCAGCGGGTTGATCTGCGCGCGGTGCCGCGTTTCTTCGTCCAGATCCAGCTTGAACAGGAAGTCCTGCAACAGTTCCCGGTACTGCGGCCGGCAACTGTCATCGCCCAGCGAGGTGATCTCCAGCCGGAACCCGTCAAGGCCCAGAGATCGGAACCCGGCGTCGGCGACAGCGATCACCTCGGCGTCCAGCGCGGGATCGTCGATGCCGATCGCTTCGACGCCCACCTGCTGCAGCTGCCGATACCGGCCTGCCTGCGGGCGCTCGTAACGGAAGAACGGGCCGGCGTAACACAGCTTGACGGGCAGCTGACCACGGTCGAGGCCATGCTCGATGACCGCCCGCATCACGCCGGCGGTGCCTTCGGGCCGCAGTGTCACCGATCGCTCACCGCGATCGGCGAAGGTGTACATCTCCTTGGAGACCACGTCGGTGGACTCCCCCACCCCGCGCGCGAACAGCGCGGTGTCCTCGAAGATCGGCAGCTCGATGTCGCCGTAGCCGGCGCGTCGGGCTGCGGCCAGCAGCCCTGCGCGTACGGCGACGAACTCGGCCGAGTCCGGCGGGAAGTAGTCGGGGACGCCCTTGGGCGCCTTGAACGAGTCAGTCACGGAGTCAAACCTTCGAGGAATGGGTTGGTGTGGCGTTCGATGCCGATGGTGCTGCGCTCGCCGTGCCCCGGCAATACCAGAGTGTCGTCGTCGAGGACCAGCAGTTTTGTGACGATCGATTCGAGCAGGTCCCGCCCGCTGCCGCCGGGCAGGTCGGTCCGTCCGACCGTCGCCCGGAATAACGTGTCGCCAGTGAAGGCCACCTGCTCGGGCCCGTGCTCGACGCGGAACACCACCGAGCCCTGGGTGTGGCCGGGGGTGTGGTCGACGGCGACGGTGATCCCGCCGAGCTCGATCTTGTCCCCGTCGCGGTCCAGTTCGAGCACCTGTCTGGGCTCGCGGAACATGGCTCCGAGCGCGGTGCGCGCCAGGCCGCCGAGAAACCCCCTCCCGAAGCCCTTGATCGGGTCGGTGAGCATGTGCCGGTCGGCCGGGTGGATGAAGGCCGGGCACCCGTAGGTGTCGGCCACCTTCTGCGCCGACCATATGTGGTCGATATGCCCGTGCGTGAGGAGTACCGCGGCCGGGGTCAGCCGGTTCTCGTCGAGGATCCGGCGCAGCGGACCCATCGCCCGCTGGCCGGGGTCGACGACGATGGCGTCGGCGCCCTGCCGCGGGGCCAGCACGTAGCAGTTGCACGCCAACATGCCGGCCGGGAATCCGGTGATCAACACGTCTTCCAGCTTCCCATGCCCAGGTGGTGAGCCTGTTCAGGAGGGTCGCGGCGGCCGTTTCCAGCCGGAGCTGGCACACTCGGTGCCGACCGGATCAACTTCGAGGAGGACACCGGCCGTGCCGACGAACGAACAACGGCGTGCGACCGCCAAGCGCAAGCTCGAGCGACAGATGGAGCATCGGGCCGAGCGTGAGCGCAAGCGCCGCCTGTACACGATCATCGGATCGGCGGTGGCAGCCGTCGTCATCGTCGCCGCCGTGGTCGCCACCATCGTGATCACCAACCGCGACTCCGGCACCCAGACCGCGTCCGCTTCCAGCACCACCGCCACCACCGAGCCGTCGTCGCCACTCGACATGCCGGCGCCGGCGGAGGCCGGGGCCCTGCCCGAGTTCACCGCACCGGAAAATCTGGGCGGCGACTGCCAGTACCCCGCGGCCGAGCCGGCCAGCAAGGAGAACACCCCGCCGCGCAGTGGCAAGGTGCCCACCGAGCCTGCCCATGTCAGCGCCAGCATGGTCACCGACCAGGGCAACATCGGGCTGCAACTCGACAACGGCAAGTCGCCGTGCACGGTCAACAGCTTCGCCAGCCTGGCACAGCAGGGCTACTTCAACGACACCCCGTGCCACCGCCTCACCACCAGCGACTCTCTCGGGGTGCTGCAGTGCGGCGACCCGACCGGTGAGGGCACCGGCGGTCCCGGCTACCAGTTCGCCAACGAGTACCCGACCGACCAGTACCAGCCCGACGATCCTGCGCTAGGCCAGCCCGTGGTGTACCCGCGCGGCACGCTGGCGATGGCCAATGCCGGCCCCGGCACCAACGGCAGCCAGTTTTTCCTCGTCTACCAGGATTCGCAGCTGCCGCCGCAGTACACGGTCTTCGGCACGATCGACGAGACCGGTCTGGCCACCCTGGACAAGATCGCGGCCGAGGGCGTCGACGGTGGCGGGCCCGACGGACCGCCCAAGCTGGCGACCACGGTGAAGTCCATCCAGCTGGACTGACCGCCGGGAAGGCTCAGCGCAGCGAATCCGCCGACGACTGCGCGTCGGTGACGCTGACCACCAACCGGTCGTAGTGCTGACCGTCGAGTTCGATCTGCACCGCGGGCCGTCCCGCCCGCGCGACGGCGAACGTCTTGCGACCCCGTCGGCGCCAGGTACCGATCTTGGTGCGTCCGGGCCAGTGCAGACCCGGGGCCCGCACGCCGGCTACCGCGCGCAGCGGCTCGTCCACGACGTCGACGGCCTTCACCGCCGACACCGGCACACGGATGTCGCCGTGCAGGCCCGCGATTTTCTCCCCGAGTGTCAGACGCAGCTCCACATCCGTCCCGACCCGTCGAAGTTCAGCCATCGATCCCGCTCCTTTCTCAGTTTTGATAATGATACCAAGGGTGATAATCGGCAGATGGCTTCGCTCGATATCCTGCTGCACCCGGTTCGCATGCGCATCGTCCAGGCGATGCTGGACGGCAGTGAACTGACCGCCGGTGACCTGCGGGCCGAGCTACCCGAGATCCCAGCGGCGTCGCTGTACCGGCACATCGCCACGCTCTCTGAAGCCGGCGTGCTGGAAGTGGCGCGCGAGCGACAAGTGCGAGGGGCCGTCGAGCGGACCTTCCGCCTGCACCTGCCCTCCGCGGTGGTCTCCCCGCAGCAGGCGCGCGACTTGACCCGTGAAGACCACCGCCGCGCGTTCGCCGCCTTCGTCGCGATGCTGATGGCGGACTTCGACCGCTACCTGGCGGCCCCCGAGGTCGACGTCGTAGCCGACGGCGTGGCCTTCACCCAGGCCGCGCTGTGGTTGGACGACGACGAAATGCACGCGCTCCGGGACGAACTCGCCGCGGTGATCACGGCACGCATGGGCAATCGCCGCAGCGCGGGCCGCACCAAACGGTTGCTCAGCACCGTGCTGATGCCCGCGCGCTGAGATTGCGGCTCACGCCGCTGACGTCACGCGGTAGACGTCGTAGACGCCCTCCACGTTGCGCACCACGTTGAGCACGTGACCGAGGTGCTTGGGGTCCCCCATCTCGAAGGTGAACCGGCTGATCGCGACCCGGTCGTTGGACGTGGTCACCGACGCCGAGAGGATGTTGACCTTCTCGTCGGCGAGCACCCGGGTCACATCCGACAGCAACCGGTGCCGGTCGAGCGCCTCCACCTGGATGGCGACCAGGAACACCGACGACGGCGACGGCGCCCACTGGACATCGATGATGCGCTCCGACTGTTGTTGCAAAGACGACGCATTCGTGCAGTCGGTGCGGTGCACGCTGACCCCGCCGCCGCGGGTCACGAAGCCCATGATGTTGTCGCCGGGCACCGGCGTGCAGCACTTGGCGAGCTTGGTCAGCACGCCGGGCGCGCCCGGCACCGCGACGCCGACGTCATCGTTGGTGCGCTGCCGCACCGGCATGGTCGCCGGCGTAGACCGCTCGGCGATCTCGTCGGCGGCCTCGTCGTCGCCGCCGAGCTGGGCCACCAGCCGCTGCACGACGTGCCGCGCCGAGACATGCCCCTCACCGACAGCCGTGTAGAGCGCCGACACGTCGGTGTAGCGCAGCTCCCGGGCCAGCGCGGTGATGGTCTCGGCATTCATCAGCCGCTGCAACGGAAGTCCGCCACGGCGGACTTCGCGGGCGATGGCCTCCTTGCCGGATTCCAGCGCCTCCTCGCGGCGCTCCTTGGCGAACCACTGCCGGATCTTGGCCTTGGCCCGCGGTGAGACGACAAAGGTCTGCCAGTCCCGCGACGGCCCCGCATTCGGGGCTTTGGAGGTGAAAACCTCCACCACTTCCCCGTTTTCGAGCTTGCGTTCCAGCGCGACCAGCCGACCGTTGACACGGGCGCCGATGCAGCGGTGCCCCACCTCGGTGTGCACCGCGTAGGCGAAGTCCACCGGTGTCGACCCGGTGGGCAGCGTGATCACATCCCCCTTCGGGGTGAACACGAAGATCTCCTGCACCGCGAGGTCGTAGCGCAGCGATTCGAGGAACTCACCGGGGTCGGCGGCCTCCCGCTGCCAGTCGAGCAGCTGGCGCATCCACGCCATGTCGTCGATCTCGGTGGCGGCGTGGCTGGGCGGAACTCCGTTGCGGCCCTTGGCTTCCTTGTAACGCCAGTGCGCGGCGATGCCGTACTCGGCGGTCTTGTGCATGTCGATGGTGCGGATCTGCACCTCCAGCGGCTTGCCCTCGGGGCCCACGACCGTGGTGTGCAGCGACTGGTACACCCCGAACCGCGGCTGGGCGATGTAGTCCTTGAACCGCCCGGCGATGGGTTGCCACAGCGAGTGCACCACGCCGACGGCGGCATAACAGTCTCGCAGCTCGTCGCACAGAATGCGTACGCCGACCAGGTCGTGGATGTCATCGAAGTCACGGCCCTTGACGATCATCTTCTGATAGATCGACCAGTAGTGTTTCGGCCGGCCCTCGACCACAGCGTTGATCTTCGACGCGTTCAGGGTCGCGGTGATCTCGGCGCGCACCTTGGCCAGATAGGTGTCCCGCGACGGGGCCCGGTCGGCGACCAGCCGCACGATCTCCTCGTACTTCTTCGGATGCAGGATCGCGAACGACAGATCCTCCAGTTCCCACTTGACCGTCGCCATCCCGAGCCGATGAGCAAGGGGCGCAATGACTTCCAGCGTTTCGCGAGCCTTGCGGGCCTGCTTCTCGGGCGGCAGGAAACGCATCGTGCGCATGTTGTGCAGCCGGTCGGCGACCTTGATCACCAGCACCCGTGGGTCACGCGCCATCGCGATGATCATCTTGCGGATGGTCTCGCCCTCGGCCGCCGTGCCGAGCGCGACCTTGTCAAGCTTGGTGACACCGTCGACGAGGTGGCCGACCTCGGTCCCGAACTCCTGGGTCAACTGCTCGAGCGTGTAGCCGGTGTCCTCGACGGTGTCGTGGAGCAGCGCGGCGATCAGCGTGGTGGTGTCCATCCCGAGCTCGGCCAGGATGTTCGCGACCGCCAGCGGATGGGTGATGTACGGGTCGCCGGAGCGGCGCAGCTGGTCGGCATGCCGTTGCTCGGCGACTTCGTAGGCCGTCTGCAGCAACGTCAGGTCGGCCTTCGGGTAGATCTCGCGGTGCACTGCGACAAGCGGTTCGAGCACCGGGTTGATCGTGCTGCGCTGGGACGTCATCCGACGGGCCAGCCTGGCCCGCACCCGGCGGGACGCGCTGGTGGCCGGTTTGGTGCTGTCGCCGCGGGGCAGCTCCAACGGCTGGGTCTCCGGGCTGGACACCGGCGGCCGGGACGGCGACTGCACAGCCTGGCTGGCGGGCTCGGTCCGAACCTTGTCGGCCATGTTCACCTCCGGGATCTGTGTTCTTCGCAGGATATCCGCTCAGACGGTGTAGAGACTGGTCACCTCGAGCGGTCCCAGCGCGGTGCGACCGCCCAGCGCCGTGAGCTCCATCATCACCACCGCACCGGTCACGTTCGCGCCGACCCGGGTGAGCAACTGATGGGTGGCGGCCAGCGTGCCACCGGTGGCCAGTACATCGTCGATGATCACCACGCAGCGGCCCGCCAGATCGATGCCCTCGGCGGGGACCTCCAGCGTGGCCGTGCCGTATTCCAGGGAGTAGGTCTGGCTGATGACCGGGGGTGGCAGTTTGCCGCCCTTGCGCACCGCGAGAACACCGATGCCCAGGCTGATCGCGACCGCACCACCGAGCAGGAAGCCGCGGGCGTCCACCCCGGCGATCAGGTCCGCCCCGCGCGCGGCGTCGGCGATGGCCCTGCTCACCTGCGCCAGCCCGTGCGCGTCGGCGAGCACCGGCGTCAGGTCCTTGAACTGGATGCCAGGTTCGGGGAAGTCCGGGACCTCCCGCACCAGGGACGCGATCACGTCGGCGATGTCGCTCACTGGCTCAGCTTCCAACGATCCATGTTCCATCCCGCGCCCCATCGTGTCGGATTGCCGCTCACCGCGTACATCTTGGCCGAGGTCAGCAGCGTGCGCTGCTGGCGGTACAGCGGCAGCGTCGGCATGTCGCCCCACAGAATCGGCGCGGCCTCACCGAGCAGCCGCGCGATCTCCTTCGGGTCGGAGACGACGGCCAGCGTTGCGATGATCGCGTCGATGCGCTCGTTGCGGTAGCGGGGCAGGTTGTTGCCGTTGGCGCTGTGCAACGCGTAGGCATCCATCGTCGACGAGCCCGTCGACCCGCTGCCCGCCGCTCCCCCGACGGTGGCGATCAGCACGTCGATCTCATTGTTGCGCAACGACAACGGGCCGACATTCTCCCCCGCCACGTCCTCGACGGTGATGCCCGCGGGGGCACACGCCTTCGCGATGGCGCCGACGGTCGCGGCCAGACGCGCGTTGGGGGTCTGGTAGCCGATCCGCACGGTCAGGGGCGCCCCGTCCAGCGCGGCGCGCGCGGCGTCGGGGTTGGCCACCGCGAACTCGTTGACCTGCGGCGTGACTTCGGCGGCGCTGTAAGCGTCCACCGTCGCGCTGTTCAGCCGCGTGTTGGCCACCGGCACCTCGGCGTTGCGGGCGATCACGTCACGGGGTGTGCACAGGGCCAATGCCCGGCGCGCCGGCACCGCGGCCAGCGGGCCACCCGGGGCGAAGATGAGCTGTTCGACGCCCGCCGACGGCGAGTCGGTGCGCACGTAGTCGTCGGGCAGGTTCAGCGTGCCCGACGACCCGGTGGCGATATCGACGACGTCATAGGCGCCCTCGTTGACCTTGTCCTGCATGTCGGCGCTGCGCGGCCACACGGTGATCTCGGCGGTGACCGGTGTGGTGCCCCACCATTTGTCGTTGGCCACCAGTTTCACCGCGCCGTCCTCGGTGACGGAGTCCATCTTGTAGGGGCCCGAGGATGGGAACTTCTTCAGGTCGAGGTCTGGCGTCAGGTCCCAGGTGGTGTTCCACACCTGCGCGATGCGCTCGACGGTCGGGCGGTCGTTGTCGAGCAGCGCCCGGGTCACCCCGCCGTCACCGAGACCGAGGACGTCGGCGATCACGTGGGCCGGCATCATCGACGTCGCCGCGAACAGCTGGCCGTAGTCGGTGAAACCGCGTTCCGGAGCGAACGACACCCGGGCCTTCTTCTGCCCCGGCGCGCAGTCGACGCTCGCGATGTCGACGTAGCCCGCGCGGCTGGCCGCGTCGAATCCCGGGAACCGGCCCGACTGCGACGCCCATGCCAGCACCATGTCGTCGCAGGTGATCGGTTTGCCGTCGGAGTACACCGCCTCGGCCTTGATCTCGTAGTCCAGGATCAGCGGGCTGCGGCCCACCACCGAGATGGTGCCGAAGTCGTGGTCGCCGACGATCTGACCGTCCGGCCCGTGATAGTTGAACCCGGTCAGGACGCGTGCGAACGCCTGCGGTCCGCCCGATGCGGCGCCGACGACGGTGTTGGTGTTGTAGGTGACCAGCGCTCCGTCCACGGCGTAGTCGACGGTGTCGGCGGTGGCGTCCCCGCACGAGGTCAACCCCAGCCCGCCCACCACGGCCAGCACCGCGGTCAACGCGATCGCGCGACGTGGGCGAGGTGCCCGGCGGGCTCGCAGGCGCCAGCGATCGGCCATCGGCGGCTACCGGTTCCGCGGGGTGCGCTTACCCGACGGTCGCCCGGTCCGGCTGCTGGTGGGCCGCACGGGGCGGGCGCCGGGGGCAGGCTTGTCAGGCGCGGGAGCCGGCGGTGTGGACACCACGGCCGCGGGTTCGGCCGTCACGGCGTCGTCGTCGGCGAGCGCGTCGGCCCCGGTCAGGTCGGCGCCGCCGGCCTTGGCCGCCGCCGTCTGACGGCGGTTGAGCACCCGGCGGGTGTGCTTGCTGACCAGCTCGGTGCGTTCGCGCAGGCTCACCAGCAGCGGTGTGGCGAAGTAGATCGACGAATAGGTGCCGACGATCACGCCGACCAGCTGGACGAGCGCGAGATCCATGAGCGTGCCGACGCCGAGCAGCCACACCGCGATCACCATCAGCGCGATGATCGGCAGCACGGAGATCAGGCTGGTGTTGATCGACCGCATGAAGGTCTGGTTCACCGCCAGGTTGGCCTGCTCGGCGAACGTCCGGCGGGTGGTGTGCTCGAACCCGTCGGTGTTCTCCTCGACCTTGTCGAACACGATGACCGTGTCGTAGAGCGAGAAGCCCAGAATCGTCAGCAGGCCGATGACGGTGGCCGGGGTGACCTCGAAGCCGACGAGTGCGTACACCCCGGCGGTCACGACGAGGTCGAACACCAGGGTCGCCAGCGCCGCGATCGCCATGTATCGCTCGTAGCGCACCGTGATGTAAATGGCCGCCAGCACGAGGAAGACCACGAGCGCGATCAGCGCCTTCTGGGTGATCTGCCCACCCCAGGTCTCCGACACCGCGGAGTCGGAGATGGCCTGTTCGCTGGGCTGGCCGTCCGGTCCTTTCGGCTGGAACGCGTCGAACAGCGCCTTGCGCAGCTCGATGATCTGCTCGTTGTCCAGGGTCTCCGAACGGATCTGGAACGTCGCCGAGTCGCCGGCGCCGACGATCACGACCGATTCCGGCGGGTTGCCGATGGTGTCGGTGAAGACGGTCTCGACCTGCGAGGTGGTGGCCTGGGTGTCGCTGCGGGGGAACGACACCTTGGTGCCACCCTCGAAGTCGATGCCGAAGGTGAACCCGCGCAACAGCATCGCGCCGAGCGACACCAAAATGATCAGCCCGCTGACCGTGTACCACAGCTTGCGTTTGCCGATGACCTCGAAGGCGCCGGTGCCTGTGTAGAGCCGGACGAAGAAGCCGTGCTTGGCTGCGCCGGTCGCGGCGGACTCCAGGTCGGGCGCCTCGATCGCGCCGGATTCGTCGTTGTCTGTGCGGTGACGTGTCGCCATGATCTATCCCCGTCCCGCCGCGTTCGCGGCCGCTCGGCGTTCGCGTGCGATCTGTTGGACGGCACCCAACCCGTTGAGCGACGGCTTGGCCCACAACGTGGACTTCGACGCCGCGTACACGAGCGGCCAGGTCACCAGGAACACGATCACGACGTCGAGGATGGTGGTCAGGCCGAGGGTGAACGCAAAGCCCTTCACCTGACCCACAGCCAGGAAGTACAGCACCGCTGCGGCGAGCAGGGTCACGGCGTTGCCGGAGACGATGGTCTTGCGGGCGCGGGCCCAGCCTCGTGGCACCGCCGACCGGAACGAGCGCCCCTCCCGGATCTCGTCCTTGATGCGTTCGAAGAACACCACGAACGAGTCGGCCGTCATACCGATACCGATGATCAGACCCGCGATACCGGCCAGGTCCAGCGTGTAGTTGATGTATCTGCCGAGCAGCACCAGGATCGCGAACACCATGGCCCCCGACGCGGTCAGCGACAGCGCGATGAGCACGCCCAGCGCCCGGTAGTACAGCAGCGAGTACAGCAGCACCGCAACGAGCCCGACCGCGCCGGCGATCAGGCCGGCCCGCAGCGAGGACAGGCCCAGCGTCGCGGACACGGTCTCGGCCTCCGAGGATTCGAAGGACAGCGGCAGTGAGCCGTACTTGAGGACGTTGGCGAGTTCGCGCGCGGTGTCCTGGGTGAACTGACCGGTGATCTGCGTGCGGCCACCGGGGATGGCCTCCTGGATCACCGGGGCGCTGACCACCTGCGAATCGAGGACGAACGCGGTCTGCGTGCCGATGTTCGCGGCGGTGAAGTCGGCCCACACCTTCGCGGCGTCGCTCTTGAACTCGACGTCGACGACGTACTCGCCGGCCTGCTGGTTCAGCCCGGACGTCGCGTTGGCGATCTGCTCGCCGTTGATGATCGACTTGTCCAGCAGATAGACCTCATTGCCGTCCTGCGAGCAGGTCACCAGCGGCAGGTTCGGGTCGTCGTTGCCCGCCAGCACGTCCTCCTGGCCGCAGCGGGTGGCCTGGAACTGCAGCGCGAGGATCTGGATCGCCTGCTCCGTGCTCTGCCGCAGCCGCTTCTCGTCCTGGATGCGGGTGGCCAGCGGGACATCCTTGTTGTCACCCGGCGTCGCGGCGCCCGGCGCCGGCTGCGCTCCGGGCGCGGGGGTCGGCGACGGTCCCGGAGGCGGGGTCGGCGCGGGCTGTTGCGGGAACGGACGCGGCTGCGGGGCGGGCGCTTGCGGCGCCCCCGGCTCGGCGGCCGCATCCGCACCGGGCGCGGGGCCGGGTTCGGCGCCCGGAGCCGTTCCGGGCGCTCCCGGTGGAGCCCCGGGGACGCCGCCCTGCGGGCCGGCTTCCGCTCCGGGCGGCATCGCACCGGCGGCCGGGATCACGTGGACGACGGGACGGATGTACAGCCGAGCCGTCTGCCCCAGGCTGCGGGCTTCGCTGGTGTCGTCACCGGGGACGGTGATCACGAGGTTCTGGCCGTCGATGATGACCTCTGAACCCGACACGCCGAGACCGTCGACGCGGGAGCCGATGATCTGCTTGGCCTGCTCCAGTGATTCGCGCGACGGCGGTGAGCCGTCAGGGGTGCGCGCGGTCAGGGTGACGCGGGTGCCGCCCTGCAGGTCGATGCCCAGTTTGGGTTCGGCCTTCTTGTCCCCCGTCAGGAACACCAGCAGGTAGGCGCCGATGAGCAGCACCAGAAACAGTGCCAGATAGCGGGCAGGGTGAACCGTCGAAGACGATGCCACGTGTTTACAGTCTCCTAGAGATCAGTTCGTCAGGTACCGCACGAGGGCGCGAAGGTACGGAAAGACATGGAAAGACACGAAAAGATTACGTGCTGTTGCTGAGATTTCAGCCGTCGCTCTTGGTGTTGGGCCGCTCGCCGAGGTCGGCGCCGGCGTCGAGATCGGCGTCATCGGTGTCGCCGTCCTCGTCGATGTCGTCGACGATGCGGTCCCGCACCGCCAGCTTCATCCAGGTGGTGACCACACCGGGGGCGATCTCCAGGTCGACGTAGTCGTCGGTGATACCGGTGATCGTGCCCTTCAGGCCGGAGGTGGTGTGCACCTGGTCGCCGATCTGCAGCGAGTTGTGCAGGTCGATGGTCGCCTGCATGGCCTTCTTCTGGCGCCGCGACGCGAAGTACATGAATGCGCCCATGATGATGAGCAGGGGCAGGAAAACGACCAGATCCATGGCGGCAATGTCTCTCTAAAAGTCTTCGTATCGGTCATGCGTGCAGGCTGTCGCACCTGCCGCAACAGGGGCCCGTCGCGCGGACTCACGCGCGGGCTCAACTAACCAGTGTGCCATTTCGGCCGCTTGAGGCCACGACCCTGGTCGGGCGTCCCCTGCCACGACCTCGCCCACCGGGTCCATTCGCGACGGAATCCGAAGCTGACAGCGCCAGACAGCGATGATTCCGCATCAAAGTGGTGATGTTCTCGACGGATCAGCCGGTTCAGCGACTAGGCTCAGACGGTAACTCGGCAGTCGTCGAACTCGGTCCCGTTGAGGCCTGTAGGAGGTTTCCCGTGAGCGCTCTGGAACAGAGCCGCCACCTCGCCACCGCCATTCCCGGTCCCCGCTCCGCCGAGATGATCGCGCGCAAGAGCGCGTCGGTGGCCCGCGGCGTCGGCACCACGATGCCGGTGTACGCGGCGCGGGCGTTCGGCGGCATCGTCGAGGACATCGACGGCAATCGGCTGATCGACCTCGGGTCTGGCATCGCGGTGACCACCGTCGGGAACTCGTCGCCCCGAGTGGTCGACGCCATCACCGACCAGGCCGGCCGGTTCACCCACACCTGCTTCATGGTCACGCCCTACCAGGGATATGTGGCCGTGGCCGAGGCGCTCAACCGGCTCACACCCGGAGACGGCGACAAGCGGTCGGCATTGTTCAACTCAGGCTCCGAGGCCGTCGAGAACGCGGTGAAGATCGCCCGCGCGTACACCCGCAAGCAGGCGGTGGTGTCGTTCGACCACGCCTATCATGGGCGCACCAACCTGACGATGGCGCTGACGGCGAAGTCCATGCCCTACAAGCACGGCTTCGGCCCGTTCGCCCCGGAGATCTACCGCGCTCCGCTGTCGTACCCGTTCCGCGACGCCGAGTTCGGCAAGGAGTTGGCCACCAACGGCGAACTGGCCGCCCGACGGGCGA
The DNA here is from genome assembly GCF_025263565.1 of Mycobacterium sp. SMC-8. Classification (NCBI taxonomy): domain Bacteria; kingdom Bacillati; phylum Actinomycetota; class Actinomycetes; order Mycobacteriales; family Mycobacteriaceae; genus Mycobacterium; species Mycobacterium sp. SMC-8. The sequence goes on along the minus strand of NZ_CP079865.1, from coordinate 4,219,291 downwards.
TCACGGTGATCGACAAGCAGGTCGGCGCCGACAACCTTGCCGCCGTGATCATCGAGCCGATCCAGGGCGAGGGCGGTTTCATCGTGCCCGCCGAGGGTTTCCTGCCGACCCTGCTTCAGTGGTGCCGGGCCAACGGCGTGGTGTTCATCGCCGACGAGGTGCAGACCGGGTTCGCCCGGACCGGCGCGATGTTCGCCTGTGAACACGAGGGCCCCGAAGGCCTGGTCCCCGATTTGATCGTCACCGCGAAGGGCATTGCCGACGGGATGCCGCTGTCCGCGGTCACCGGCCGCGCCGAGATCATGGACGCCCCGCACGTCAGCGGGCTGGGCGGCACCTACGGCGGCAATCCGGTGGCCTGCGCGGCCGCGCTGGCCACCATCGAGACCATCGAGTCGGAGGGTCTGGTCGAGCGGGCCCGCCAGATCGAGGCGCTGATGAAAGACAGGCTGGGCCGGATGCAGGCCGAGGATGACCGGATCGGCGACGTCCGTGGCCGTGGGGCGATGATCGCCGTCGAACTGGTCAAGTCCGGAACGCTGGAACCGGACCCGGAGCTGACCCGCAGTCTGCTCGCCGCAGCCCACCAGGCCGGCGTGATCGTGTTGTCCTGCGGCACGTTCGGCAACGTGCTGCGCTTCCTGCCTCCACTGGCCATCAGCGACGAACTGCTGCTCGAAGGCCTCGACATCCTCGAACTGATCCTGCGCGACCTCTGACCCAAGGAGCTCCAAAGACATGACCACAGTTCAGAACTTCATCGACGGCCGCCTCGTCGACTCCAGCAGTGGCGCCACCATGCCGCTGGTCGATCCGAGCACCGGCGAAAAGTACGGCACGGCACCGGTTTCCAACGAACAGGACATCGACGAGGCGTATGCCGCGGCGGCCAGGGCGTTCAAGGAGTGGAAGAAGACGACACCGTCGCAACGACAGAAGGCGCTGTTGGGCTTCGCCGACGAGGTGGAGAAGGCCGCGGACGCGTTGGTCGCCGCCGAGGGCCGCAACACCGGAAAGCCCAATCACGTCACCGCGGTCGAGGAGATCCCGCCGATGGTCGATCAGATCCGGTTCTTCGCCGGCGCGGCCCGGGTACTGGAAGGCAAGTCGGCCGGGGAATACATGGCCGACCACACGTCGTGGATCCGCCGCGAGCCGGTCGGCGTCATCGGGCAGGTGGCGCCGTGGAACTACCCGATGATGATGGCGATCTGGAAGATCGCCCCGGCCATCGCCGCGGGCAACACCGTGGTCATCAAACCCAGCGACACCACCCCGGTGACTACGGTGATGCTGGCCGAGCTGGCCGCCAAGCACCTGCCCGCCGGCGTGCTCAACGTCGTCACCGGCGACCGGGTGACCGGCGCGTCCCTGGTGGCGCACCCGACCCCGGAGATGGTGTCGATCACCGGCTCGGTGGCGGCGGGCAAGGCAGTCGCGGTCAGCGCCGGAGGCAACCTCAAGCGCACCCATCTGGAGCTCGGCGGTAAGGCCCCGGTGGTGGTGTTCGACGACGCCGATTTGGCCGCCGCGGCCGAGGGCATCGCCACCGCGGCGTACTTCAACGCCGGGCAGGACTGTACGGCTGCCACCAGGGTGCTGGCGTCGGCCTCGATCGCGGCCGACCTGACCGCGGCCCTGGCCGAGCAGGCCAAGGCCGCCACGACCACGTTCGGCCGACCCGCCGACGACGAGGACGCCTGGGTGCCGCCGGTCAACAACGTCAACCAGATGGAGCGGGTGCTGTCCTTCTTCGACGACATCCCGTCGCACGCTACCGTCGCGGTAGGGGCGAATCGCCAGGGCGACAAGGGGTTCTACATCGAGCCGACAGTGATCGGTGGGCTACGCCAGGACGACCGGCTGATCCAGCAGGAGATCTTCGGTCCGGTGATCACCGTGCAGACGTTCTCCGACGAGGACGAGGCGATCGGCTGGGCCAACGGGGTCGAGTACGGACTGGCGTCGTCGGTGTGGACCAAGGACGTGTCCAGGGCGCTTCGGGTCTCCAATGCGCTCGACTTCGGCTGCGTCTGGATCAACACGCACATCCCGCTGGTCGCCGAGATGCCGCACGGCGGTTTCAAGTCGTCGGGCCACGGCAAGGACCTGTCGATGTACGGGCTGGAGGACTACACGCGCATCAAGCACGTGATGGCTTACACCGGCTGAGCCGCGGCCCGCACGAAGTCGACGAGGATCTGCCGGATCTCGTCGGCGGTCAGTCCGTCACCGTCGACGTCATGGGCGATCAGCCCGGAGATCAGGTCGTCTCCGGGCTGCCCGCACCGGTATGCCACCATCACGTCGAAGTAGGCGCCGAGCTCGTCGCGCACCTCGCTGTCGTCAAGAGCGCCTGCCCACCGAGCGATCCGCCACCAGTCCCGAACCGGCGCGCCGAGCGCGCTGCACAGCCCGCACATCCGGGGTCCGAGGACGATCGCGGCGACGTCGTCGTGGGTGCCGGCCGACATCCGCGCCGTGAACAACTCGGTGAGCCGCTGCGTCTGCGGGTGCACCTTCCGACCTCCCTGGACGATTAGCCAACCTATTCATTCCACGCTAACCGTCGGCGATACCCGAAGAAGCACGCAGGTGGCCGACTGTGGCGGGCTTAACGCCGGACCGCGCAGTGTGACCCCCGCTGCACATATGCGAGTTGGCTTGCGCCGCAATCATTCACAGCATTTTGACAGGCCGCGAGGTTACCGTGACGGTATAAAGTTAGTTTTACTATCGTAGTTTTTTACGGCGCAGCGCAGCGCCCGTCCCCCACCGCGATTCCGCTGAGGAACTCTGATGCCCACTGAGATGCCCACTGACTCCCGCGAGGACCGCCTCGTCCGTCGCATCGCCGACCTGCGCGCCACCGACCCGCAATTCGCCGCCGCCGTGCCCGACGAGGCCGTCTCCCACACCATCGACCGACCCGGCATGCGCCTTCCCGAGATCATCGCGACCGTGCTCGGCGGCTACGCCGACCGACCGGCCCTCGGCGCGCGCGCCGTGCGCTACGTCGTCGATCCGGACACCGGCCGCACCAGCGCCGCACTGCTCCCCCACTTCGAGACGATCAGCTATGCGGAGCTGTCGCGCCGCGTCGACGCCGTGGCCGCCGCGCTGGACGACGTGCGCCCCGGCGACCGTGTCGCGATGCTCGGGTTCACCAGCATCGACTACACCACCATCGACATGGCCCTGGCCACCATCGGGGCGGTGGCGGTGCCGCTGCAGACCAGCGCCCCGATGGGCACGTTGGCGCCCATCGTCGCCGAGACCGAACCGTGTGTCGTCGCCTCGTCGGTCGACTCGCTCACCGACGCGGTGACACTCGTGCTGGAAACGGCGACCGTGACGCGGCTGGTGGTGTTCGACCACAACACGCGGATCGACGATCACCGTGACGCGGTCACCTCCGCCGCCGCCCGACTGAAGTCCGCCGGGTCGGCGGTCGACGTCGAGACACTCCCCCGGCTCATCGCCCGCGGATCGACACTGCCGCACCGCGAAATCTCCGTCTCCCGCGACGACACGCTGGCCCTGTTGATTTACACATCCGGCAGCACCGGCGCCCCGAAGGGCGCCATGTACCCCGAACGACTGGTGGCCAACTCGTGGCGGCAGTCCACCAAGGCGAACTGGGGCAACCGCGGCGGCCTTCCGTTGATCACGCTGAACTTCCTGCCGATGAGCCACATGATGGGCCGCGGCCTGCTCTACGGGACGCTGGGCGCCGGCGGCACTGCGTATTTCGCTGCACGCAGCGATCTTTCGACCTTTCTGCAGGACCTCACCCTGGTGCGGCCCACGCAATTGAGCTTCGTCCCGCGGATCTGGGACACCGTCTACGCCGAGGTGTGCAAGGAACTCGAGGGCCGCGCGGCAGAGCACCGCGAGGTTCTCGCCGACCTGCGGCAGAGCCTGCTCGGCGGCCGCTTCGTCACGGCGATGACGGGCTCGGCGCCGCTGTCTGCAGAGATGAAGACCTTCGTCGAGGACCTGCTCGACATGCACCTGGTCGACGGTTACGGCTCGACGGAAGCCGGCGCCGTGTTCGTGGACGGGCTCGTCCAGCGGCCCCCGGTCATCGACTACAAACTCGCCGACGTTCCCGAGCTCGGCTACTTCGCCACTGACCGTCCCCACCCGCGCGGCGAGCTTCTGGTCAAATCGGAGACGCTGTTTCCCGGCTATTACAAGCGTCCCGACGTCACCGCCGAGATGTTCGACGCGGACGGCTACTACCGCACGGGCGACATCGTCGCCGAGACCGGCCCCGATCACCTGGCCTACCTCGACCGTCGTAACAACGTTCTGAAACTGTCCCAGGGTGAATTCGTCACCGTGTCCAGGCTCGAAGCGGTGTTCGGGGACAGTCCGCTGGTTCACCAGATCTATCTGTACGGCAACAGCGCGCGACCCTACCTGCTCGCAGTGGTGGTGCCGACCGAGGCGGCGTTAGCCGGCGACGACGTCAAAACGGCTGTGGCGGAATCACTTCAGCATGTCGCCAAGCAGGCCGGACTGCAGTCCTACGAGGTTCCTCGCGACCAACTCATCGAGACCACGCCCTTCACGCTGGAGAACGGCCTGCTCACCGGCATCCGTAAGCTGGCCCGTCCCAAGCTCAAGGAACGATACGGCAACCGACTGGAAGTGCTGTACACCGAGTTGTCCGAAGGGCAGGCCGACGCACTGCGGCAACTTCGCCGGCAGGGGGCGGGCCGGCCGGCCCTCGAGACCGTCGGCCGCGCCGCCGCCGCGCTGCTCGGCACCGCGGCCGGCGATGTGCACGACGACGCCCATTTCACAGACTTGGGCGGGGATTCCCTGTCGGCGTTGACCTTCGCGAACCTGCTCCGTGACATCTTCGACGTCGAGGTTCCGGTCGGTGTGATCGTCAGCCCAGCCACCGATCTCCGCGAGCTGGCCGACTACATCGACTCCGAGCGCCGAAGCGGTTCCACGCGACCGACATTCGCGTCGGTGCACGCGCGATCCGACGGCCCGGTGACCGAGGTGCACGCCGGCGACCTGACGTTGGACAAGTTCCTCGGCGCCGAGACCCTCGCCGCCGCGCCCGCCCTGCCCGGGCCGCGCCAGGAGATCCGCACCGTGCTGCTGACCGGGGCGACCGGGTTTCTGGGCCGCTACCTCGCGCTCGAATGGTTGGAGCGCATGGCGTTGGTCGGTGGCACGCTGATCTGTCTGGTGCGCGCGAAGGACGACGCCGCGGCACGGGAGCGGCTGGACCAAACGTTCGACAGCGGGGATACCGAGCTGTTGGAGCACTACCGGCGTCTGGCCGCCGAGCACCAACAGGTCCTCGCCGGCGACAAGGGCGAGCCACATCTCGGGCTCGACCCGCAGACGTGGCAGCGACTCGCCGACACCGTCGACCTGATCGTCGACCCGGCCGCGTTGGTCAACCACGTGCTCCCCTACAGCCAGCTGTTCGGTCCCAATGTGGTCGGCACGGCCGAACTGCTCCGCATCGCACTGACGACGAGGTTGAAGCCGTTCGTCTACGTGTCGACGATCGGCGTCGGCGCCGGTGTCGAGCCTGCAGAGTTCACCGAAGTCGGCGACGTCCGCCAGATCAGCGCGACCCGCAGGGTGGACGACAGCTACGCCAACGGCTACGGCAACAGCAAGTGGGCCGGCGAGGTCCTGCTGCGGGAGGCGCATGACCTGTGCGGTCTTCCGGTGTCGGTGTTCCGGTGCGACATGATCCTGGCCGACACCACCTACACCGGACAGCTGAACCTGCCCGACATGTTCACCCGGCTGATGCTCTCGCTGATCGCCACCGGTGTGGCGCCGGACTCGTTCTACGAACTCGACGCTGACGGCCGCCGGCCGAGGGCCCACTATGACGGTCTGCCGGTGGAGTTCATCGCCGAGGCGATCTCGACGCTCGGCGCCCAGGCCGTCTCCGGGTTCGAGACCTATCACGTGATGAACCCGTACGACGACGGGATCGGTCTCGACGAGTTCGTCGACTGGCTCATCGACGCCGGCCACCCGGTCCGCCGGATCGGTGGCTACGACACCTGGCTGCAACGTTTCACCACCGCGCTGCACGGGCTACCGGACCGACTGCAGCAGGCGTCGTTGCTGCCTCTGCTGCACAACTATCAGCGGCCCGACGCTGCGGTGCGCGGTTCGATCGCACCGACCGACAGGTTCCGTGCGGCCGTTCAGGACGCGAAAATCGGTCCGGACAAGGATATTCCGCACGTGACGCCGCAGATCATCGTCAAGTACGCGACTGATCTACGGCGCCTCGGCCTGCTCTAGTTGACCGCCAGCTTGTCGCGGGCCTTGGTGCGGCGACGCCCGAACAGCCGGTGCCGCTTGCGGTCGCGTTCCACGGGCGCGGTCACCGCATCAGGCCGGTCGGACCGATTCCACCCTGCGGTGGCCTCCGGGGTCGCGTCGGTGACGGGGTGCGGTTCGGCCGCCGGGACGCGGGCATCGCGGTAGGCGATGTCGCGAGCGCTGCGCACCGACAACCGCCCTACGGCCATCGCGGCGAGGAACACGATCAGCGCGCCCAGCCCGGAGAAGTAGGTCAGCTCGAGCCAGACCTGCTTGGTCTCGTTCGCGGCCACCGGCTGCCCGGCCCCGCCCAGTCCCAGCGGTCCCGCCACGGCGCGTCCGACGACGAACCAGGCGCCGGCGGCCACGGCCAGCCACGCGCCGAGCATCGCGGTGGCACGGTTACGGGACACCAGCAGCAGCAGACCGCCCAACACGGCGACCGCACCGGGCAGCACTTCCAGCCATCCACGGCCTGCGGTCCACGTCCACGCCCGGTCCGGGGTGAACGCGAAATCGAAGAGCGGGCCGATGAAAGGCACCAGCGCGCCCCATATGCCCAGCGCGATGATCAGCAGGCCGCTGACCGCGCCGCGGCTCCGGGGAATGTGCATCCTGCTCTCACGGACCCGATTGGTTGAGTCGACCATGATTCCTCCTGAAGGTGATGCCAGCGGGTACCCGCAGCCGCCGGGCGATAACCCGAGGGTCGCGTGGAAGGCAGCCCGGGTTGCCAGAACCGCACCCGTGCGCTCCGTCGGCGGGACTCACTAACATCGGCGGCGTGGGTCGCATACGCCAGTGGTGGGGACAACCCGACCATTACCACTGGTTGTCGGGGTATCTCGGCTCCCGCGACCTGCGCGGGTTCACCCGCATGATGATGGGGCTGATCGTCGTGGTGCTCGGCGTCGTCCCGGCTCTGATGTTGCTCAGCCCGTCGGGTCCGGACACGAATCTCGGCCGCGGGGTCAGCCTCGCGGTCGTGACGCTGTGCGCGCTGATGGCAGCCGTCTGGTTCAGACACTGGCCGTCGAGGCGCGAATCCCTGATCTTCGCGGTGCTGTCCGACCTGAGCATCGCCGCCGTGGTGCTGGTCTGGCCGGACCCGCTGACCGGGCTGCTCGGGTGCATCTCGTTCGCCGCGCTGGCGGGTTATGTGGCGTTCTTCCACTCCAGCCACTATCTGGTGATGGTGCTCGCGACGGCGGCGGCCGTCGCGCTGCGCTGCACTCTCGAGATCACCGCCCGCGGCGACGGTTACCTCGCCACCGTGGCCTTCCTGATGATCGCGGTCGGGGTGCTGGCCGTTCCGTTCTCAGCGCAGGTGCTGGTCCATCTGCTCGGCGACGATGCGCTGCAATCCCACACCGACGCGCTGACCGGTCTGCGCAACCGCCGGGGGTTCTACCGGTCGGTGCGGGAACTCATCAATTCCGCACCGGCGCAAGGCCTTCCGCACCTGACCGTCGCGATGGTCGATCTGGACCGCTTCAAACAGGTCAACGACACCCGCGGCCACGCGACCGGGGACCGGCTTCTGGTCGCCGTCGCCACGAGCCTGCGCCAGGCCGTCAGTGGACAGGCGGTCGTCGCGCGGGTCGGTGGCGAGGAGTTCCTGGTCGCCGAGGCAACCCGGGACGACGACGCCGACGCGCTGGGCGAACGGCTCCGCAGTGCGATCGTGGCGGCCCCGTGGGGTGTCACCGCCAGCATCGGGGTGGTCTGCACGCAGATGGACGGCGACACCGGCACCCGGGAAATCCTGGGTGAGCTCATCGAGGCCGCCGACACCGCGATGTACGAGGCCAAGCGGTCCGGCGGAAATCAGTACCGCCGGGCGGGGCGGTCAGCGGCCTGACCGACGCACCCGTTCGACGACGTCGACGATCGCGCGGGCGAGGACCTTCGGCTGGTAGAGCATCACGTTGTGGCCGCATCCCGGCACCAGCACGTTGCTGGTTCCCAGCGCGGCGGCGAGCAGGTCGTTGGCGCGGTGGATCTGCGCCTGCGTGTAGTTGTCGGCGGTGAGCCGGCTCGGCGGCGGGAATCTGTCGGCGCTGAGCACACTGGCGGGCACCCTCGGCAGCGGCGGCGCCGCGGCGACCGCCGCGAACGCCCTCTCAAACCAGACGCTTTCGCCCGGCGCTCGGCCCTCCCGGCCGCTGGCGTAGAACGCGGCGTTCTGCGCCGGCGTCCCGATACCGGGCAGAAACTCCGAGGTGGGTTCGACGAACACCAGGCCGGAGATCAACTCGGGGTGTTGTCGGGCGAGCAGGTCGAGGATCAGACCGCCGTAGGAGTGAGCCACGAAGACAAGCGGCGCGGTCAGCTTGGCGGCCGCGATCAGCGCCAGGATGTCGTCGACGTCCTGCTGCATGTCGTGCGGTTGGGGTACCGACGTCGATCGCTGGTCTCCGTCGGGGCGGGTATCGGGCCGGTCATAGACGCACACGTGGGTGGCCTTGGCGACCGTCGGCTGGGCTGCATCGCGACTCGGCACCGGATCGGCGATCTCGACATCGTCGTAGGGCGTGGACCAGACCGGGTCCCCCGGCGGGATCAGATAATTCCAGGCTTCGGCGTAGCTGCCCATGCCGGGAATGACGAAAACCGTTGGGGCGCCAGAGCCCTGGCAGTTCAGGAACAGAGTGCGCCCGCCACCGATGTCGACGGCGCCGGGAACGGCCGGGGACGGTTGGGCCGCGCTGGTTGCGCACGCCGACACCGCGACGAGCACCGCCGCGAGCGCGCCGTACCGACGCCACCTCACGCCGGCGACAGTACGCGCGGCGGGGGCGTCGCGAGCAGGATTGCCGGGCGTCAGTCGAACAGGCCGGCCTGGCCCAGTCCCACGGCACCGGCGGGCGGTGTCATCCCGAGATGCGTCCACGCCTGCGCGGTGGCGACGCGACCGCGCGGCGTCCGCGCGATCATGCCGGCCCGCACCAGGAACGGCTCACATACCTCCTCGACCGTGGTGGCCTCCTCACCCACCGCCACCGCCAGCGTCGACACCCCGACCGGCCCGCCGCCGAAGCTGCGCGTCAGCGCCGAGAGCACCGCCCGGTCGAGCCGGTCCAGGCCGAGCTCGTCGACGTCGTAGACCTCCAGCGCGTACTTGGCGATGTCGCGGGTGATGACACCGTCGGCCCGCACCTCGGCGTAGTCCCGGACGCGCCGCAGCAACCGGTTCGCGATACGGGGGGTGCCCCGGGACCGGCGCGCGATCTCCGCGCCGGCGTCGGCGCCCAGTGCGATCCCCAGAATGCCGGCCGATCGGGCCAGCACCCGTTCCAGTTCGGCGGGCTCGTAGAAGTCCATGTGCGCGGTGAAGCCGAACCGGTCCCGCAGTGGGCCGGTCAGCGCCCCCGACCGGGTGGTGGCCCCGACCAGCGTGAAAGGCGCCACCTCCAGCGGAATCGACGTGGCGCCGGGCCCTTTCCCGACGACAACGTCGACGCGGAAATCCTCCATCGCCAGATAAAGCATCTCCTCGGCAGGCCGGGCGATCCGGTGGATCTCGTCGATGAACAGCACGTCGTGTTCGACCAGATTGGACAGCATCGCGGCCAGATCACCGGCGCGTTCCAGCGCCGGCCCGGAGGTGACGCGCAGTGAGGACCCCAACTCGGCGGCGATGATCATCGCCAGCGAGGTCTTGCCCAGCCCGGGCGGGCCGGACAACAGGATGTGGTCCGGGGTGCCGCCCCTGTTCTTGGCGCCCTCGAGGACGAGCTGAAGCTGTTCACGCACCCGGGGCTGGCCGATGAACTCACCCAGCGACCGCGGACGCAGGCTGGCGTCGATGTCGCCCTCGCCGACAGTCAGCGCCGGCGACACGTCCCGTTCGTCGGGCTCGTCGACCGAATCTTCGGAAAACCGGCCCACGTTGCTACTTCTTCCCCAGCATCGACAGCGCCGCGCGCAGCGCGCTGGAGGTGGTGGCCTCCGGATCGTTGGCGAGCACCTTGTCGGTGGCCTCCTCGGCCTGCTTCTGCGCGAAGCCCAACCCGACGAGGGCTTCCACGACGGGGCCGCGGATACCGTGTCCGCCGCCGGCGACGACCCCGGCCGGGCCGGACGCACCGACCTTGTCGCGCAGGGTCAGCACCAGAAGTTCGGCGGTCTTCTTGCCGACCTTCGGGATCCGGGTCAACGCGGTGACGTCCCCGTCGCCGATCGCCTGCCGCAGCGTGGGACCGTCGTACATGGCCAGCGCACCGAGGGCGATGCTCGGTCCGATCCCGGACACGCCGAGCAGCGTCAGGAACAAATCCCGGGCGTCGGAGTCGGCGAAGCCATAGAGCGTCATCGAGTCTTCGCGGACGATCATCGCGGTGATCAGCCGCGCCTCGACGCCGCGTCGCAGCGTCGCCAGGGTGGCGGGGGTGGCCATCACCTTGTAGCCGACCCCGGCCGCCTCGATGACGACGTGATCGAGGGCGATGTCGAGGACCTCACCCCGGACCGCGGCGATCACCGCGCACTCCGGGACATCCGGCTCTGCTTGGCCTTCGCGTTGAGGGTGGCCCGGTACTTGCGGCGCTGCTCGGCGGCCATCGCCTCCGCTTCGGCCATCCGGGCGATCATCGGTGCCCGCCAGCAGTGGCAGATGGCAAGTGCCAGCGCGTCGGCGGCATCGGCGGGAGTCGGTTTCTGTTGCAGCGCAAGAATTCTGGTGACCATCTCGGTGACCTGGGCCTTGTCGGCGCGTCCGTTGCCGGTGACCGCGGCCTTGACCTCGCTGGGTGTGTGAAAGTGCACGTCGATGTCGCGGCGCGCCGCCGCCAGCGCGATCACCCCGCCGGCCTGCGCGGTGCCCATCGCGGTGTTGGCGTTCTGGTTGGAGAACACCCGTTCGATGGCGAGCACATCCGGGCGGTGGGTGTCCAGCCAGTGTTCGACGGCGTCACTGATGGCGAGCAGACGGTGCGCCAACGGATGATCGGCGGGCGTGCGCACCACATCGACGTCGAGCGCGATGACCTGACGGCCCCTACCGCTCTCGATGACCGACAACCCGCACCTGGTCAGGCCGGGGTCGACACCCATCACTCGCACGCCGGCCCTTCCTCGAAGAGAACATCTGTTCGAGAGCTTAGCCGCTTGCGCGGACAGGGCCCGGCAGGACACGCGTTCAGTTCAGCGTCGTCCCCGCACTCGGCAGGACGATCTCGCCCGGTTGTTCGGCCGTGCCGGCTTCAACCGTGCCGGTTTCGGCCATCCGGGCCAGTTCGGCGATCCGCCGGCCCGAGTTGCGCCAGCCCCGGACCCGTTCGCGCGCGACCTCGGTCCCCTCCCTCTCGACGAGCACGGTCCACGGCACCCCGCACCACTTGGCCAGCAGCCAGAACGGCCACATCGCCATGAACGGCAGCACGATCAGGAGGATGACCGTGTCCAACGTCGCGAAGCCGGTCTCCCACGGGATGGTCTTCCACCACCACCGCCGCACCGTCCACTTCACGCCGTCGGGCCCGACCACGTTCTTGCGCATGGCGCCACCGCTTTCCGCCCGTCTCGGGAGTGACGTTCGGATTATGCCGCGCTACACCACGGCGCGGGAGTTGACCGGCGAAGCCGGACCCGGTGCGGCGTAGAGCGTCTCAGCCGAACGAGGCGCGGGGCGCGCCGATGCCCGGATCGATCTTCACCGGCCCGGAGGCCGACGGGGCGACCGGGAAGTCGAAGATCGCCGTCGGGATGTACACGGTGGCACAAGCATTGGGGATGTCGACGACGCCCGACAGCCGGCCCTCGATCGGTGCCGCACCGAGCAACAGGTAGGCCTGCTCGGGGCTGTAGCCGAACTTGGTCAGGTAATCGATCGCGTGCAGGCAGGCCCGCTGATAGGCCAGATGCGAATCCAGATAACGCTGTTCGCCGTCCAGGGTCACCGATGTCCCCGAGAACGCCAGCCACTCGCAATACTGCGGGTCGGTATTGCCGGGCATGAAGATGGCGTTCTCGCTGACACCGTAGGTCTCCATCCCGCCGGGGACGACGTCGACCCTCAGGTCGATGAAGCCGCCCATCTCGATGGCGCCGCAGAACGTGATCTCGCCGTCACCCTGGGAGAAGTGCAGATCGCCGACGGACAGATTCGCACCGTCGACGAACACCGGGTAGAAGATGCGGCTGCCCTTGGTCAGGTTCTTGATGTCCTGGTTGCCGCCGTTCTCGCGGGGCGGCGCGGTCCTGGCCGCCTCGGCGGCGGCCGCGGTGAACGCGTCACCGGTGAGGCCGCCGAGGATCGCGTCCCGCGGTTCCGGCGGCAGCGCCAGCGGCGGCACCCGGTCGGGGTCGGTGGCGATGAGCGCGGCCTCGCGGGTGTTCCACGTCGAGAGCAGCTCCCGCGACGGGGCGGTGCCCATCAGACCGGGGTGGATGATGCCGGTGAACTCCACGCCCGGGACGTGGCGAGAGGTCGCCTTCTGCCCCGAGAAATCCCAGATCGCCTTGTAGGCGTCGGGAAACTGCTCGGTCAGGAAGCCGCCGCCGTTGCGCGTGGCGAAGATCCCGGTGTAGCCCCAGCCCTGGCCCGCCAGCGGCCCGGAATCCTCCTGCGGAATCGGACCCACGTCGAGAATGTCGACGATCAACAGGTCGCCGGGCTTGGCGCCCTCCACGGCGATCGGGCCCGACAGCGTGTGCACCGTGGTCAACGGCGCGTTGAGGATGTCCTCGGCCGAGTCGTCGTTGTGGATCGCGCCGTCGAACCACTCGCGGCAGTGCACCCGGAAGGAATCACCCTTCTTGACACTGACCGCGGCCGGGATGTCGGGGTGCCACCGGTTGTGCCCGACCTTCTCCTGGTCGGTGAACTTCTTCGTGGAATCGAGCGGGAAGACGACGTCGGGCATGGAAGCTCCTTCAGGGTCGCGGGAGGGTCTGATGCAGGGGGTTC